>NZ_JBEXHL010000045.1:0-66419 GCF_040607795.1 Amycolatopsis sp. NPDC005232
GCGTCGCAGATCACCGGCCTGGTCACCAAGCTGGTCAAGGCGCTCAAGGCGCTGGTGCCGTTGCTGAAGAAGGCCGGGACGCTGTTCGAGGACGCCGGGAAGGCGTTCAAGGGTCTCAAGGGCGGCAAGGTCACCCCGCCGCCGAAGACGAAGGACCTCTCGGGCACCCCGAAGGCGCCGCCGGTGAAAACCCCCGGCGGCGACGGCGGCGGCACGCCCAAGGGCGGCGGCTACGAGGGCACGCCGAAGGACTACACCCCACCCCCGGGCAAGTCCGGTGCGGACGACTCCACGAAGAGCTCCGGCTACGAGGGCACGCCCAAGGACTACACGCCGCCCCCGGGTAAATCGAGCGGCGACGACAGCACGTCGGCCTCGGGCTACAGCGGCGACGCCAAGGACTACACCCCGCCGCCGGCGTCGAAGGGTGGCGACGACTCCACCCACGCATCGAGCTCGGGCGGCGGTGGCTCCTCCGGAAGTGGTGGTGGCACTCCGCCGCCGGTAAAAAGCGACCCGCCCCCGCTCAAGACCGATCCGGACCCGGTGCCGGCGGGCGCCGGCGGTGGCGGCACCCCGAAGGGCGGCACTCCCAAGAGCGCCCCGCCCTCGAACAAACCGGACAACCCGCGCGACACCTCGGTCGACAAGGACAGCCGCGTCTGCGCGTCGGACCCCGTCGACGTCGCCACGGGCGAGATGATCCTCGACCAGACCGATCTGGTGCTGCCGCTGGACCTCGAGCTCTCGCTCGAGCGCACGCACGTCTCCTCGTACCGCGCAGGGCGGTGGTTCGGCCGCTCCTGGGCGTCCACAGTGGACCAGCGCCTGGAGGTCGACGACGAGGACGTCTGCTACTTCTCGCCCGACGGCATGGTGCTCGTGTACCGGCTGCCGGCGCCGGGCGCCACCGGCCTGCCGGTGGAGGGACCGCGGCTGCCGCTGACCCGGCGGCTCGACGGCGGCTACGTGCTGGAAGAACCGTTGCGTGGCACCAGTCTCCGCTTCGACCCGGTGGTGGGAGAAGCTCCCGGCGTGCTGCCGCTCACGGCGGTGGCCGGGGCCGGGCAGCGCTTCGACGTCGACTACGACCGGACGGGGCGCCCGGCACGGATCCGCCACTCCGACGGGTACGAGGTCGCCTTCACCGTGACCCGCGACCGGATCACGGCGATGTCGGTCGTGAACCCCGCCTCGGGTGAGAGCGTGCTGGTCACCCGCTACGGCTACGACACCGACGGCCGGCTCACGCAGGTCGTGAACTCCTCGGGCCGCCCGATGCTGTTCGACTACGACACCCAGGGCCGCGTCACGGGCTGGCAGGACCGCACCGGCACCTGGTACCGCTACGTTTACGACGCGGCCGGCCGGTGCGTGAGGACGGTGGGGGACAAGGGTTTCCGCGACGGCACCTTCGCCTACGACCGCGAGCGCCTCGTCACCGTCTACTCCGACTCGCTCGGCCACCGCACCGAGTACCACCTCAACGAGGCCAACCAGGTCGTGCGGGAGGTCGACGCGGCGGGCCACGCCACGGAGTCCACTTGGGACCGTTACGACCGGTTGCTCATGCGCAGCGACAAGCTCGGGCGCACCACGTCCTTCGAGTACGACGACGCCGGCGCGCTGAGCCGCGTGGTCCGGCCCGACGGCAGCGTCGTGCAGGTCGCGTTGCGCGGCGGACTCGTCGCGGCCATCGCCGTTCGCGACGGCGAGCGCACCTGGACCCGCACGTACGACGAGCCGCTCGACCCGTTCTCGGCGCGCCTCGGCGTGGCGGGGGAGTTCCGTCCCGAGGGTGTCGGCAGCGCGGCCGTGCTGCCCGACGCGGTCGCGGAGGCCGAGCGGACCACGAAGGGCTACGTCCCCGACCTGTTCGGCCGGCCGGCGCTCGTCGACACCCCCGGCGGGCAGGTGCGGCTCGACTGGACGGTCGAGGGCCTGCGGGCCGCGCGCACCGGCCCCGCCGGCGGGCGCGAGCAGTGGTCGTACGACGGCGAAGGCAACGACGTCGCCCACGTCAGCGAGACCGGCGCCGTCACGCGGCGCGAGTACGGCCCGTTCGACGTGGTCGTGGCCGAGGTCGATGAGGCGGGCGGGCGCACGACGTACGCGTACGACACCGAGTTGCGCCTGCTGGCGGTGACCAACCCACTCGGCCTGACCTGGCGCTACGTCTACGACCACGCGGGCCGCGTCACCGAAGAGCGCGATTTCGACGGCCGCACGCTGCGGTTCGAGTACGACGCCGCCGGACAGCTCACCCGCGCGTTCAACGGCCTCGGCGAGCTCACCGAGCTCACCTACGACACGCTGGGCAACGTCGTCGCGCGTCGCGCGCACCACGGGCTCACCACGTACTCCTACGACCCGGTCGGGCGGCTCCGCCGCGCGGAGAACGCCGACGCGGTCATCGAGTACGAACGCGACGACCGGGGTCGCGTCATCGCCCAGACGACCAACGGCCGCACCACCACGTTCTCCTACGCGCCGGACGGCACCCGGGTCACCCGGCGCACACCGTCCGGAGTGGACAGTTCGTGGTCCTTCGGCGAGAGGGGCGCTCCGGTCGGCCTCGCCGGCGGGGGACACGTGCTCGCCTTCGACCGCGACCCGGCGGGCAAGGAGACGGGCCGTTCGCTCGACGGCACGGTCGTGCTGACCCAGGCGTACGACGCCGAGCAGCGCCTCACCGTGCAGGAGGGCCCGAGCCTGCGCCGGCGCTACGACTACCGGGCCGACGGCCACCTCGTCCGCACCTCCGACAGCCTCTCCGGCACCGCGGACTTCCGGCTCGACCCGGCCGGCCGCGTCGTCGAAGCGATCGCGGCCGACCGGCGCGAGGGCTTCCGCTACGACGTGGCGGGCAACATCGTCTTCAGCGGCGTGGCGGGACAGGCGGCGCCCGAAAGCGGCCCGCGGGCCTACCTGGGCAACACCCTCACCTCGGCGGGCGCGATCTCCTACCGCCACGACGCACAGGGCCGGGTCGTCCAGCGCCGCGTCGGCGAGCTCGTGTGGAGCTACGGCTGGGACGGTCAGGACCGCCTGACGGGCGTGACCACCCCCGACGGCTCGCGGTGGCGCTACCGCTACGACCCCGTCGGCCGGCGCATCGCGAAGCAGCGGTTCGGGCCGGGCGGCGAGATCGCCGAACAGGTCGAGTTCGTGTGGGACGGCGGGAAACTCGTCGAGGAGTCGCACCGGCTCGCCGACGGGACCACCCGCGTGCGCACGTGGGACTACGACCCGGACACCGACGCGCCGGTGGCCCAGCACGAGAGCACCGGCGGCGTCCGGTTGTTCCACACCATCGTGACCGACCCCGTCGGACGGCCCGCCGAGCTGCTCGACGCCGAGGGCCGGCCGGTCTGGTCGGGCCGCACCACGGTGTGGGGCCGCGACCTGCCGGGCAACGGTGGCGCGACGGCCACCCCGCTGCGTTTCCCCGGCCAGTACCTCGACGCGGAAACCGGGCTGCACTACAACCTCTACCGCTACTACGACCCCGCTTCGGGCCGCTACGTCAGCCAGGACCCGCTGGGCCTCGCGCCCGCGCCCAACCCGGCGGCGTACGTGAGCAACCCGCTCCGCATCGCCGACCCGCTGGGGCTGGCACCGACGAGCTGCAAGTCGGGAGGAGGCACCGGCACCACGTCGAGCCGGGCGGGCAGCACGGATGAACCCGCCCACGTCGGCGACACCGGCAGCACGCCGAACCCGTCGCGCGAGCCGTCGCCGGAGCCCGGACCGTCGCACAGTTCCGACGGTGCGACCCCGCCACGCACCGAGCAGGAAATCGTGGACGGGAAGAAGCACCAGGCCGACCCGGACTTTTCGCACAACCCGCAAAATCCCCAAGGCTGGGTTTTCCACGGGTCAGGCACGAAACCGGAGGTCATTTTCAAGGACGGCCTCACGTCCGACGCGTTTCGCAACACCATGCCGACCAAGGGCCCCAACTACGACATCGCCAATCACCAGCACCAGTCGTGGAAATCCGGGAGTGGGTACGTCTCCACCTCGGGCGACTACGAGAGCGGCATGCAGTTCGTGCCGCCCAAGACCGGCGCCGATCCCCTCGTCGAAACGACAAAAACCGGCTTCTGGGGAAAGACCGACAACAAGACGTTCTTCAACCACGAAGGCTACGTGTACCAGATCGAAAACAAGCCTGGCACGATGGTCCACCTGCCTTCGCACCCGGACCGGTTGCCGCATTTCGACAACCAGAACGAGTGGGCCGCGATCGACCACATCCCGGGCTCGCAGATCTCCGGTGCCTGGAAGATCGACGGTCACTACAATGTGGTGCCCGGCGCGCCCGGCGGGCATCCGAACATCGTCTATCCGAATGACCCGAAGGCCTGGCCCCCACTCTCATTCATCGAGAACGAGAACTTCGTGCCGACGCCGCCGCCCAAGGGCGGTCCTCCCGTGCCGCCCAAGGACTGAGCACACCGAGCTAGCCTGAGCCTGACGACGGATCGGAGAAAGTTGTGGATACCACCCCGGAACCGCTGCCACCGGGCCTGCGCGAGCGCGCGCGGCAGTCGCCGGACAGCTGGCTCTACGTGGTGGACCCCGCCATGGAGGGGGCCGACGACGTGCCGGGTGCCGCGATCGCCGGCGCCTACCGGGTCGACGAACGCGGTGAGGTCGCCAGTGACTTCATCCCCAACCCGGAATACCGCCCGAGCACGCTGGCGCTGGGCATTCCCCGGCCCACCAACGAGCTCGAGGCCGCGCTGCAGGCGGTCATCACCGGCACCGGCGACAACTCGGGTGTCCACTCGGCACTGGTCGACGCCACGGTCTACGTGGTGACCGAACCGGACCGCCCGGTGGTCGCGACGCCGTACGAGGACGGTGAGGTCGTGCCGGCCTACACCTCCGAGGGTTATCTGCCCGAATCCCAGCCCGGCCAGGAGTTCCGCGCGGTGGCGGTGCGCGAGCTCGCGGCCGAGCTGGCGACGCGGGACCTGCTGCTCAACCCGGGCAGCGCGCTCAACGTGCGGGTGCCCGGCGCCACCTTGGCCGGCTGAGTTCGGGGGTCACAGGCCCAACAGGGCGAGCCGCGCCGGGTCGGCGAGGATGTTGATCTCGACGATCCGACCGGAGCGCACCGTCGGGCAGAACACGGCCCGCGGCGTGCCGTCGAGGATCGCGAGCAGGCCGGGCGCACCGTTCACGAGCACGGGCCGGCTTTCGGCACCGAGCTGCTCGAACAGCACCGCCTGGCTCGCCACCTGGGCGGCACCGCGGATGAGCCGTGAGCCGCCGGTGACACCGGCGTCGGCGCGGAGCACCACGTCCGGGTCGAGCACGGCGAGCAGCGCGTCGAAGTCACCCGAGCGGGAGGCGGCCAGGAACGCGTCGAGGACCTCGCGCTGCGCGGCGACGCCGGCGTCGGGCAGCGCGGCGCCCCGGACCCGGCGGCGGGCACGGCTGGCCAGCTGCGCGGCGGTGGTGGGGGTGCGGTCGACGATCGGCGCGATCTCGGCGAAGGGCACGCCGAACAGGTCGTGCAGCACGAACGCGAGCCGTTCGGCCGGCGACAACGTCTCCAGCACCACGAGCAGCGCGAGCCCGACCGAGTCGGCGAGCACCGCCTGCTCGGCGGGGTCCGGGTCGGCGACGATCGTGTCCGGCACGTGCGTCTCCAGCGGCTCCTCGCGACGGGACTTGCGCGAGCGCAGCACGTCGAGGCACACGCGGCTGACGACCGTGGTCAGCCAGCCGCCGAGGTTCGCCACGCCGCCCGTGTCGGCGCGCGAAAGCCGCAGCCAGGCCTCCTGAACGGCGTCCTCGGCCTCGGTCACCGAGCCCAGCATCCGATAGGCGACCCCGCGAAGGTGGTCGCGGTGCGCTTCGAACTGCTCAACCAGAACTGCGTCCACTGTCAGGTTCCTCCGTCGTGGTCCGTCAGAGGGTTGACGGACCACGGACGAAGGATGTGACAGGAGAACCATGACCGACTTCCAGGCCATCGCCGACCGCGTCGAGCTCGGCGCGCTGTGCGCGGAGTTCACCGACGCCGGGATGATGCGCGACTTCGACCGCCTCGCCTCGCTCTTCGACGAGGACGGCATCTGGCGCATTCCCGAGGCCGGCATCGAGCTCGCCGGCCGGGACGGGATCCGCCGCGGGATCGAGCGCTCGCGGCAGCTGTGGGAGTACTTCCTGCAGACCGTGCACCCGGGCTCGATCCGCCTCGACGGCGACACCGCCACCGGACGCGCGTACATCGTGGAGTTCGGGCGGCTGCGCGACGGCAGTTCGCACCTCAACCACTCCGTGTACCACGACAGCTACCGGCGCACAGCCGACGGCTGGAAGTTCACCGAGCGCTCGTACGAGATGCACTACGTCGACAGCACCCCGCTCACGGGCAAGGCCTCACCCGCGCTGGGTGAGGTCTTGCCCGGGTCACTCTCAGACTGAAGTTTCGGGTTCCGAGGAGTGGGCGATCACGGCCCAGATCACGAGGACGTCGAGCGCGATCACGATCAGCCCCCACGCCGGGGCGGCCGAGAGGAACGCGAGCATCGCCAGCGCGTTGAACCCGGCGAGCACCACCACGACGACCTTGGCCCAGCCGGCGCCGCTGAACAGGGCGGCGCCGGCGGCGGCCGCGAGCGCGCCGACGATGAGGTGCAGCCAGCCCCAGCCGGTGAGGTTCAGCACGAGGTAGCCGCCCGGCGCGGCCACGTAGTAGTTGTTCTTGAACAGCGCCACGAGCCCGATGATGATGTTGAAGAAGCCGGCGAGCATCGCGATCGTGGCCGCGAACGCGGTCCACCCGTTCGCCGCGCGCGGTTCGGCGAAGCCCGGCCGCGCCGAGTCCATCGCCCGCGGGTCACTTCCCTGCATCCGGATGTAGTCAGACATAGCGGTGCCTCTCGTCGGTTTCCCGTCGCCCCACGGTGGACCGGCCGCGCACGGGAGTCCTCGCCCGTGCGGGATGAGGTGGGCGTCCCGTTGGTTAGTTTCGATCAATGTTTCGAATGAAACTGTATCTAATGATACGATCTGGCTTGCCGGAACAGCGAGGGGAGCGGGTCATGTCCGAAGGGCGCTGCAGGATCGCCGTCGTCTACTACTCCGCGACCGGGACCGTGTTCACGCTGGCGGAGGCCGTGCGCGAAGGTGCGGTGGCGGCGGGCGCCGAGGTGCGGCTGCGGCGCGTCGAGGAGATCGCGCCGGCGAGCGCGATCGCCCGCAACCGCGACTGGCGTGAGCACCTGGCCGCGACCGGGCACGTTCCCGTTGCCGCACACGAAGATCTGCTCTGGGCCGACGGGATCGTGTTCGGCACTCCCGCGCGGTTCGGCAACGTCGCCAGCCAGCTCAAGCAGTTCTTCGACACGCTGACGGGGCTGTGGGCGCGTGACCTGCTCGTGGACAAGGTCTACAGCGGGTTCACCTCGAGCGCCTCGGCCCACGGCGGGCAGGAGACGACGTTGCTCGCGCTGTACAACTCCGTTTACCACTTCGGTGGCGTGCTTGTGCCGCCCGGTTTCAAGGGCCACGCCAACGACTCGGGCGGAAACCCTTACGGCGCAAGCCACATCACGGGCGAGGACGGCTCGATCGCCGTCGACGAACCGGCGCTGGCAGCGGCCCGCGCGCAGGGCCACCGCGTGGCGACGATGGCCGCGGCGTTGAAAACCGGTCTCGCGCAGCCCCGGCTCACGGCCGAGGCTGCGCGGTAGGTCCGTCCGCGGTAGGTCAGTCCATCGTCGAGTTCTTCGTCTCCGGCGCCCACAGCAGCGAGACGACCAGGCCGCCTGCCAGCACCAGCGTGAGGATCAGCATGGTGGGGGAGAAGCCGATGCCGTCCAGCGCCAGGGGCAGCAGGAAGGTGCCGATGGCCGAGCCGACGCGGCTGAGGCCGTTGAGCAGGCCGACGCCGGAGCTGCGCAGGTCGGTGGGGAACAGCTCCGGCGGGTAGACCTGGTCGAGGTTCACGGCGGCGGACATGGTGAACGTGAAGACCAGGAACAGCGGGAAAACCAACGCGGTGGGCGCGTCGGGCCAGATCGCCATCGGCGCCATCGTCGCGATGAGGACCACGAACGACCAGATCGTGAGCCCGCGCCGCGACATCTTCGCCACCAGCCACAGACCGCCGAGACTGCCGGCGAGCAGGAACAGGTTCAGCAGGCCGTCGCTGGTCGTGTCCTCCTCGCCGACGCCCATCTTCAGCAGGACCAGCGGCAGGAACGTGTAGATGGCGAAGTACGGCACCACCTGGGCGTTGTAGAAGATCGTGCCGAACGCCGTGTTGCGCCAGTACTTCTTGCCGAACAGCTCGCGGTAGCGCACGCGCCGCGCCGAGACGTGGTTGCGCACGAGGTCTTCGAACGCCTCGACGTCGCCGCGCAGCCGCTCGACGACCGCCCGCGCCTGGTCGACGCGGCCCTGCGACAGCAGCCACCGTGGTGACTCCGGCACGCCGATGCGCAGCAGCACCACGGCGATCGCGGGGATGCTGCTCGACGCGAGCAACCAGCGCCACGACTCGCCACCGAGGCTCACGACGTAGTTGCCGAGGAAGAACGCCGCGACATAACCGACCGTCCACAGCACGGTGAGCGAAGCCAGCAGCCCGCCGCGGTACTTGCGGGGCACGAACTCCGCGACGAGTGTCGGCCCGAGCGCGTAGTCGGCGCCGATGCCGATGCCGATCAACAGTCTCAGGATGAACAGCTGCGTCGGGCTGGTCACGAAGAACTCGGCGGCCGACGCCACAGCGATCAGCAGGAAGTCCACTGTGTACAGTCGCTGGCGGCCGATCTTGTCCGCCGCCCACCCGACGACGATGCTGCCGAGGAAGATCCCGATCAGCGCCGACGCGCCGAGCAGCCCCTCCCACACCGTGCCGAATCCGAGCTGCGCCGCGATCAACGGCAGGGCGATGCTGATGATGCCGAGCTCGTAGCCGTCGGAGTAGTTGGCGCAGAAGGTCAGCGCGGTGATGCGGAGGTGGAAGCGGTTGAGCGGGACGTCGTCGAACGCTGAAGAATTCGACGCTGCCGACCCTCCTCCCTCTTTACTCGGGGAGGAAGAGGTCTTGCTCTGCGGCATAGTCTTCGAAGCCTTCCAGTCGTTGCCGGGCCAGGGCGCCGGCCGCGTCGGCCATCGCCTCGACGAGCGCCACGGTCAGGGAGGTGACCGCGGCGTGGGAGTCGAACACGAACTCGGAGGCGACGCCCGCGTGCAGCACGTCGTCGGCGAGCGGGGTGAGCGCCGAGACGGGCCGGTCCGTGATCAGGAGCGTGCGCAGGCCCAGTGCGCGAGCCTGCTCGAGGGCCGCGGCGCTTTCCCGGGGGTAGCGGGGGAGCGCGACGAGGACGAGCGTCCGGGCACCACACCGGTGGGCGTGGCGCAGGGCGTCGCCGAAGACGCTGCCGGGGTCCGTGAGCAGGCGGACGTCCGGGTGGATCTTGGTGGCGAGATAAGCGAACGACGCGGCCTGCGCGGCTGAGACGCGGTAGCCGGCGACGACGAGCGGCACGGAGTCCATGAGGCTCGCGGCGATCGTTCTGAGGCGGGTGTCGTCGGCCAGCTGCGCGCGCAGGGCGGTGAGGTTGCGCAGGTCGGCGTCGATGGCGTCCTGGAACTTGTTGCCGCCGCACTCGGGCTCGGGCTCGGCCGCGGCCTCGCGCAGGTAGCGGCGGAACCCGGCGTAGCCGTCGAAGCCGAGCAGCGCGACGAACCGCGTGACCGACGGCTGGCTGACCTGCGCGTACTCCGCGAGCTCGCCGCTGGTGAGCGCCGCCGCCTCCGCGGCGTGGTCGGTGAGGTAGCTGGCGATGCGCCGCTGCGCCGGGGTCAGCCGGTGGGCGGTGAGCAGCTCGTGCAGCGACCGGGACAACCCGGGCCTCCTTGCCAGCGGAGCGAATGAATAGTTTCATGTCACCATAGGAATGAATGAAAGCTTGTCAAGAGGGGTGGCGATGACCGACTCCAGCCGCATCGAGATCAGCGGGTCCGGCCTCCGCTGCGCCGACGTGGTCCGCGTGGCTCGTCGCAGCGCGTGGACGGAGCTGGCGCCCGAAGCCGTGACCGGCGCCGCGGCGAGCTACGAGCTGGCGGTGGAGCTGGGCGCCAAGCGCGCGGTCTACGGCCGCACGACCGGCGTCGGCGCGAACCGGCACACGGTCGTCGACCCGGAATCGGCTGACCACCACGGGTTGCGCTTGCTGCGCAGCCACGCCGGCGGGACGGGCGAGCCGCTGGCGGACGAGGTCGTGCGCGCCGTGATGGCGGTCCGGCTCAACCAGCTGGCGGCCGGCGGCAGCGGCGTGCACCCGCGGCTGCTGCGTGCTTTGGAGACGGCGTTGCGGGTCGGGGCTCTGCCCCTGGTGCACTCACGCGGCGCCATTGGCACCGGCGACCTGACCGCGTTGGCCGAGGTCGCCCTGACGCTGGCCGGCGAGCTCCCGTGGGCCGCCGGCGACCTCGACCCGCTGCCGATCAGCCCCGGCGACGCGCTCGCGTTCATCTCCAGCAACGCCGCCACTCTCGCCGAGGCCGTCCTGGCCTGGCACGACCTGCGCCGCCTGCTGTCCGCGTCCCACGTGGTGACGGCTCTGACCTTCTGCGCTCTCGGCGGCTCCGCCGAGGCCTATTCGGCGCGCGTCCACGCCGCTCGCCCCCATCCCGGCGCCGTGTTCTGCGCCGCCGAACTCCGCCGGCTGCTGTTCGAGGGCGACGAGGTCGTGGAGGGCCGCCGGCTGCAGGACCCGTTCGGCCTGCGCGCTTTCCCCCAGGTCCAGGGCCCGGCCCTCGACGCGGCCGCCTCGGTGGAGCGGGTCCTGGACATCGACATCAACGCCGCGGCCGAGAACCCGCTGATCGACGTGGAAACCCAGCAGGCCTACCACCACGGCCAGTTCTCGACGGCTCACGTCGCACTGGCTTTCGACCACCTGCGCGCCGCTCTGCACCACGTCGCCGAGCTGTCCACCGCCCGCCTCGGCGACCTGGTCGAGCCGGATCTCAGCGGCTTGCCCCCTTTTCTCGCCCAGGGCCCCGCCGGAAGCTCCGGAATCATGATCCTGGAATACGTCGCCCACGACGCCCTGGGCACCCTCCGCCACGCCGCGTCCCCCGTGACGCTCGGCACCGCGGTCATCTCCCGCGGCCTCGAGGACCACGCGAGCTTCTCCACGCACGCCGTTCGCAGCACGGTCGCCGCGACCGCCGCCTACCGCACCGTCCTGGCCTGCGAACTCCTCGCCGCCGTGCGCGCCCTGCGCCTCTCCGGGGTCGCCCTGCCGAACACCCCGCTGCGCGAAGCCTTCCGCCTCGCGGAGGGCACCCTGCCCTATCTCGCGGAGGACCACCCGCTGAGCGCCGAGATCAGCCTGGCGGAACGGTTGCTGGACCGGCTCGCTGTGCTGTGATGTTTCGCCTCCTGGACGGGATTCCCGTCGCGGGTTGGCACGGGGGCCGGTTCATGCCCGAACGTCATCGCCGGTAGCGGCGTTCTTGAGATGACCTGAGGCGCTGGTTAGCCTGGCCGCACCCGAGTCACGTGGGCGGCCCGTCGGTGTTCGCGGTGCGGCGTTCTTGGGACTGGAACGTCGAGGACAAGCGCGGTACCGCGGAGGACGAGCATGGAACTGCAGCCAAGGCGACAGGCGTGCGGGCTCGTGACCGACGGAGGGTACGGCTCACGGTGAGCGGCAGAGCGGAAGGCGCCGACCGAACAGCGACCACGGAACCGACACCCCACCCCACGATCACCCGTCGCGAACGGCACCGCCGAACCGACCCGACCGGGCCCGGCACCTCGCGCTGGGCGCGGCAGCCCGGGCTCGGTGTGGCGGGTCTCCTGCCGGTGGTCGTGGTGGCGGTGCTGATCGCCGCCGGGGCTGGGGGTGCGGAGCCGTCGTTGCTGGTGTTGGCGCCGATCGTGACGTTCGCGTTGCCGGTCGTCTCGATGATCGCGTTCTGGTGGGAGGACTGGCCGGGCACGCGGCTCGGGCCGGACTGGGCCGGGTGGGCGGACCTGGCGCTCATCGCGGTGGGCGGGATCGCGCTCACGTTCTTCGGCGAGGCCGTGGTGGGCCACCTGTCGTTCGCCGCGATCTTCGACCCGACGCCGGAGAACCTCGAGCTGAGCACGTTCCCCGTGACGCTGCCGCTCGCGGGCGCGGCGTTCGTGGTGATGCTCGAGCTGACGCTGGTGAGCGAACACTGGCCGCTGCGGCTGTGGCTCAAGCCCATCCCGGGCGGGATCTGCGCGGTGGTGCTGTCGTGGGCGATCTCGATCCTGCTCTACGTATTGCTGCTCGGCGGAACCCCGTTCAAGGGCGGCGGCCACGGCCTGCTCGACCCCGGCGTGTTCGGCGCGGTGCTCACGTTCATCGGCGTGTGGCAGGTGCTGCTGTTCGTGATGTGGCGCGGCTGGCCGTTCCACCACCTGCGAACGCAGTGGGTGCGGTTCGTCTGCGCGAACGTCGCGACCATCGGCGCCGGCATCCTCACCTACGTGGTCCTGCAGGGCTTGCCCGTCCCGACGTTGTCCGCGCTCGCCGGCGACTTCGTGGCCGCGGGGCTCGTCGTCGGCATGCTCTTCGAAGACGCCCTGCCGGCGCGCTGGCCCGCGTGGCTCGAACGAACCGTGTCCTTGCTGCTGACGCTGGCCCTCGCCGCGGTGCTGCACGTGGTCCTGCTGGCGCTGGCCGAAGAGCTGCACTGGAACCGCGGCACGCCGATCGGCTGGGTCGGCCACGTCACCCTCAACGCCATCGGGGTGTCGGTGATCCTGCACGTCGCGATCGGCCGCCGCTGGCCGCTCGCGCGCAAGAACTGAGGGCTACGCGGGTTTGCGCGCGACGTAGTAGAGGTCCATCACGTCGTCGGGACGCTTGCCGGTGGTCACGTCGGTGAAGCCCGCCTTCGCGAGGCGGGCCAGCGCGTCCTGCTCGCCCCACATCGTGCCGAGGCCGACGCCGCCTTGGCCTAGGGAGACGCTCATGCAGTAGAAGACGGAGAACGTGTACAACGCGGGCGCGAGCGGGTGCGCGATGTTGTCCTCGAGCCGCGTCGAGCACGCGGTGTCCTGCATGAGGTAGGTGCCGCCGGGGCGCAGCACGCGGTGGATGGCCGCGAGGACGTCGTCGGGCGCCGCGGAGTCGTGGATCACGTCGAAGGTGGTGACGAGGTCGTACTCGCCTTCGAGACCGGTGGCGTCGGAGACGGCGAACGACGCGTTCGTCAGCCCCCAGGCCCGCGCTTCTTCCCGCGCGGCGGCGATGCCGGCTTCGGAGACGTCTACGCCGGTGAAGGTGCTCGCGGGGAACGCGCGCGCCAGGAGGTTGACGGCGTGGCCCTGGCCGGTGCCGACGTCGAGCGCCGCGATCCCGCGGGTCAGCCGCTCTGCCAGGCCGGGCGCGAGCGGCAGGACGGTGGTGAGCAGCTCAGCGTCGAAGGTGCGTGCGGACTCTTCGCCCTGCAGCTTCTGGAACCGCGGGTACGCCGAGTACGGCACGCCGCCGCCGTCCTCGAACGCGGCCACCACCTGCTGCTCGACCTCACCCATCATCGCGAGGTACTGCAGCATCGAGGCCTGGTTGCCCAGGCCCGCGGCGCGGGTGAGCGACGCGGCGTGCTCGGCCGGCAGCGTGTAGCGACGAGTCTCGGGGTCGTAGGAGACGATGCCGCCGACTGTCATCGCGGCGAGCCATTCCCGGACATAGCGCTCGTTCAGGGCGGCGGCCCCGGCGATCTGCTCGCTCGTCGACGGGGCCAGGCCGGCCAGCACGTCGAACAGGCCGGTCTGGTGCCCGACGCTCACCTGCAGGGCCAGGCACGCCTCGTTGAGCATCGTCTTCATGCGCTCGGCGAAGGCCGGTGTCTCGGTCACTGCTGCGCTCCTCTTGATGTGGTCCACTGTGGACGAAAGCCTCGTGTCGAGCCTACGCCGAGGACAGTTTCCGGGTCAGCGCATGGGCTTCACGCAGCAGCAGCGAGCCCAGCTCGGTGAGCCGCTCCGGCGGGAAGCGGAACTGCACGCCCGTCAGCGAAAGCGCCCACGCGGGTGCGCCCGAGCGGCCGAACACCGCGGCCGCCAACCCCCAGCTTCCCTCGACCACGAGGCCCGGGTTGAGCGAATAGCCCGTCTCGCGGGTGCGCGCGATGCGGGCGCGCAGGTCGTCCGCGCTGTGCGCCGCGCCCCACTTCTGCGTCAGGTCGACGCGGCCGAGGTACTCGTCGATGTCGCGGTCGGGCAGGAAGGACAGCACGACGAGCCCCGCCGAGACGACGCCGAGGGGAAAGCGCGCGCCCTCGTACAGGACGAAGGAGCGGATCGGGAAGCTGCCGTCCTCGCGCAGCAGGCACACGGTTTCGTCGCCCCGGCGGGCGGAGAAGAACGCGCTCTCGCCCGTGGCCTCGGCCAGGCGGTGGACGCTCGCGCGCGCGTGCTCGGTCACGTCGTAGCGCTGGGCGGCGACCTCGCCGAGCAGGTACAGCTCCGGGCCCAGGTGCCACTGCCCGGTGCGCTGGTCACGGTCCACGAACCCCTCGTCGCCCAGCGCGGTGAGCAGTCGGTGCGCGGTCGGGCGGGCCAGACCGGCGGCGCGCGCGACTTCGGTGGTCGTGGAGCCCTGGCCGTGGGACAGCGCGCGCAGCACCGCGGCCGCGCGGCCGACGAGGTGGTCCGGGGCGTTGGCCATGCTCTGCAGCTTACGTTCATCCGTTCGCTGAGTGAACGCCGCTCCCGACCGGCGATCGGCGAGTGAGAGGCCCACGTGAGGGCGTTGACCAGGCACAAACCCATGCTCTTGAGTGGCGCCGTCCGATCATTCAGTGGACGGGAGGAACACCTTGCCGACGATCTATCCCAGCGCCGCCGAAGCACTCGCCGGCGTGCTCACCCACGGCGCGACCCTCGCCGTTGGCGGGTTCGGCCTGAGCGGCAACCCGACGGACCTCATCGAGGCCGTGCGCGACTCCGGCGTGCGCGACCTGACCGTGGTGTCCAACAACATGGGCGTCGACGGCCAGGGCCTCGGGATCCTGCTCGAGAACCGCCAGGTGTCCAAAGTGGTCGCTTCCTACGTCGGTGAGAACAAGCTTTTCGCCCGTCAGTTCCTCGACGGCGAGCTCGACGTGGAGTTGGTCCCGCAAGGCACCCTCGCCGAACGCCTGCGTGCCGGCGGCTCCGGCATTCCCGCGTTCTACACGCCGACGGGCGTCGGCACCCCGGTGGCCGACGGCAAGCCCCACGCCGAGTTCGACGGCCGGACCTACGTGCTCGAACGCGGCATCGTCGCCGACGTGTCGCTGGTCCACGCCCACACGGCCGACCGCGCCGGCAACCTCACGTACCGCTTGGCAGCACGCAACTTCAACCCGCTCGTCGCGGCCTGCGGACGGGTCTGCCTCACCGAAGCGGAGATCCTGCTGGACGACTTCGTCGACCCGGAAAACGTGATGACGCCGGGCGTGTTCGTTCAGCGGCTCGTCCTTGCGAGGCAACGGGAAAAGGTCATCGAGAAACGCACCGTCCGCCCGAAGGAGGTGGCCTGCGCATGAGCTGGACCCGCGACGAAATGGCCGCCATCGCCGCCCGCGAACTGCGCGACGGCGACTACGTGAACCTCGGCATCGGCATCCCGACGCTGGTCGCGAACCACGTGCCCGACGACGTCCACGTCACGCTGCAGAGCGAAAACGGCATCCTCGGCCTGGGCCCGTTCCCGGTCGAGGGCGAGGAGGACGCCGACCTCATCAACGCCGGCAAGCAGACCGTCACCGTGGCCCCGGGCGCGAGCTTCTTCGACTCGGCCACGTCGTTCGCCATGATCCGCGGCGGCCACATCGACCTGGCGCTGCTGGGCGCGTTGCAGGTCGCAGCCAACGGGGACCTCGCCAACTGGAGCGTCCCCGGCACGCTGGTCAAGGGCATGGGCGGCGCGATGGACCTGGTCGCCGGCACGAAACGCGTGGTCGTGCTGACCGATCACGTCACGAAGGACGGCGAGCCGAAGCTGGTGTCGCGCTGCACGCTTCCACTGACCGGCACCGGCGTGGTCGACCGCATCATCACCGACCTCGCCGTCCTCGACATCACCCCGGACGGCCTGCGGCTGGTGGAGGTGGCACCGGGCGAGGACGCGGCCGGCGTTCGGGCGCGGACCGGTGCCCCGGTGGTGTGAGACGTGTCGTCGGCAGATCCATCGCGGCCGATTCCCGGCGCCGACCCGGTGTCGCAGCGGCTCAGAAGGCCAGCGACACCGGGTATGCCGCCGCGAGGAGCACGATCACCACGCCGTTGAGGATCCGGTAGTCGCGCAGGATGCCGATGAACTCGCGGATCGTGGCGCTCGGCACGTAGTACCAGGCGGTGTGGGAGCCGACGACCTGGCCGTTGACCTTGAGGCGCCGCGCCAGCATCGCGGTGCGGAAGGCGTGGAAGTTGTTGGTGATGAGCAGGCAGTGGTAGCCGGGTTTGCGTTCGGTCATGAGCTCGCGGCTGTAGATCAGGTTCTCGCGCGTGGTCGTGGAACGGTCCTCCAGCACGATCTCCTCGCGCGGAATGCCTTGCGCCACCAGGTAATCGGCCATCGCCTCGGCTTCCGGCTGCGTCTCGTCGGCACCTTGACCACCGGACGTCACGAGCGTGGGCGCCGCTCCTCGTGCGACTCCGGCGTCGTACAACGCCCGCCCCCGGTCGAGCCGGCTGGCCAGCAGCGGCGGCACCGCACCGCGGATCAGCCGCGACCCGTGCACCACGATGAAGTCCGCCCCCTTCGGCGGCCGCAGCAGCCCGTACCCCACCGAACACAGCACGAACGCGGCGAACGCGAGGCTGAGATAACCGAGCACAATGGACACACTGATGATCACCACCTCCACCGCGCGCGGCACCGCGTTCTTCCCCAGCACCAGCAACGCGGGCGCGAAGGCGAACATCGCCAGCCCCGCGAGCAGCGACAGCAGGTTCCCGAGCCGCCGCCCCTCGCGGCGCACCATCTGCAGTCCGTTGAGCACCAGGAACGCCGGCAGCAGCACCGCGACCACGAGGAAGAACGCGATCGCCAGCACGCTGCCGTCGACCACGTCGTGCACCGCGGGGATGTCCAGCAGCGCGAAGATCACGCCGATCGCGAGGAACAACAGGCCGGCAAGCAACAACACGCCGTTCAGCAACCGCCGCCGCTCGAAGCGGAAGCTGATCGCGAAGCCGGCGAAGAACGGGATCGACGTGAGCAGGTAGGCCACGCTCCGAAGATAAGGCGATCATGGCCGCGCAGGCGGCCCGAGTGGCTTCCCGTTCGAGTGAACCGGGCGGGTCAGGTCCTCTCCGGCAGAAGGTGCCCCCAGGTAGCCTCGACGCCGTGATCCACCACGTGCAAGTGGCCTGCCCGGCCGGGGCGGAGGACGCGCAGCGCGCCTTCTACACCGGGGTGCTCGGGTGGCCCGAGCTGCCGAAACCGCCGCTGCTTGCCCGGCGCGGCGGCTGCTGGTTCCGTGTGCCCGGGGTCGGTGGGCCGGACGGGGAACTGCACGTCGGCGTCGAACAAGACTTCCGGCCCGCGGCCAAGGCGCACCCGGCCTTCGTGGTCGACGTGGACGCCACGGCGGAGGCGGTGGCGGCCGCCGGGCACCGGGTGGTGTGGGCGGACCCGGCTGAGATCCCCGGCCGGCGCCGGTTCCACACGTTCGACGCGGTGGGCAACCGTCTCGAGTTCCTGGAAGGCTGATGCAGAAAACCGTCGCGTTGGCCGGTGGCGTGGTGCTGGGCGTCGGCACTTACCTGACGCAGCTGACGCCGTTCGGCTGGACGACCAACTCGATCGCGACCTGGTCCGCGCTTGCCTTCCTCGTCGGCTGCGCCGGCGGGCGGCCGTCGTGGCGGGTCGCCGCGGCGGCGGTGGGTTCGCTGCTGCTGGCGCTCGTGGTCTGGTACGGCGTGGCCCAAGCCGTGAACGGCCTGTATTCGGCGGGTGCGCTGGTCACCGCCGCCGTGTGGGCGGTCGGTGCGGTGCTCGCGGGGATCGTCTTCGGCCTCGGCGCGGCGTGGTGGCGGCACCGGCCGGACAGCCGGCCCGGCGCCGTCGGCCTCGCGCTGCTGGTCGCGCTCTTCGCGGTGGACGGGCTGTACCGGCTCGTGGTCCTCGGCTCGCCCGGCGCGGGCGTGACGATGCTGGTCGTGGCCGGGGTACTGCTCACCGTCCTCAGCCGACGCTCGTGGCGGCCCGCCGCGGCCACCCTGCCGCTCGTGGCCCTCGGCGCCGGCGGTTACGCCTTGCTGGGCTTGGTGTTCGGCGGCGTTTCGTAGAACTTCAGGAACATCGCCACCCCGGACTCGATCACGTCGGGCGAACCGGGCTGCACGCACAGCGCGTACAGCTGGCTCACCGCCGCGGCCGGGTCGGGAATCCGGATGCCCGGCAACGCGCGCACCGCGGTTTCGAGCACCCGCCGCAGCTCCGCCGGCACGCGGCCGAGCCACGCCGCGGTGTCGTCGGGGAACCGCTTTGCCTCCGCCTCCAGCACGGAGTGCAGGTTGACCATTGCGGGAGACGTCAGCACGTCGACGCACGCTTCGCACAGCGCGCGCAGATCGAACTCGCCCGACGACAGCTTGCGCGCCGCCGCGACAGCCTCGTCGAGCTGCTCGGTGATAACCGTGCGGAACAGGGCTTCCTTGCTCGTGAAATGGCTGTAGATGGTCACTTTCGACACGCCGGCGCGCTCGGCGATCTCGTCGAGGCTCACGCGGAACCCGTGCTCGGCGAACGCCGCGAAGGCCGCGCGCACCACGGCGTCGCGCTTGCCCTGCTGCGGCGCCGGTTCGGCCACGGCGCCCCGGCGTCCGGCGGTGCCGAACGCGAGCGCGGACATCAGCTCCACCGCGACGTCGTCGCTCAGCCCGCCGCGCAGCACCAGCGAGCGCCAGGTGCTGAAGTCCAGCGCGTGCCGAGCGGTCGCACGAGCCGGCTGGTCTTCGCCCGCGATGTGCGCGATGTCCTCGAGCAGCGCCCGGTACTGCTCCAGCGAGCGCTCGACGACCGGCATGAACCCGGCATCGCGGGTCAGGTTCGCGAGCATGTCGGCGGTCTCGCCGTAGTACGCGTACACGGCGCTGAGGGCTTCCTCGAACCGGCACTGCGGTTCATCGACCTGGCGCCACCGTGCGGGGTCGGGCAGCGGGTGCAGCGACCAGAAGTGCTCGGAGCACGCTGCGAAGAGCTCGTCCTCGGTGGGGAAGTGGCGGTACAGCGTGTTTCGCCGGACGCCGGCGAGCTCGGCGACGGCGGAGATCGTGGTGCGGGCCGGGCCCAGGCTGCCGTGCAGCTGCATCGCGGCCTCGGCGATGCGCGTGCGGGTAACCAGCACGTCGTCGGCGCGCTTGCCGAGGTCGTAGTTGCGCGACCGCACTACCTGAGACATCGCTGTTAGTCCAAATCCTTGACTATACCCGCCGGTCCCGGCTAGGTTCCCTATTCACTATACGCAGGTGATCCGCGAAATCCGGGACGAGGAGCTGGTCATGGGCGCTGTCGGACGGAAGCACGCGATGCTCAACGAGCTGGGCCCGGACGCGCCCGGCGAGCGCACGCCGTACGCCGCCTACGTCCGCAACGAGGAGCTGCACACCCTCCAGGACCTGGTCAGCGACAGCCCGGCCGAGCCCGCGTTCCTGGTGAACGCGCAGGTCATGGAGCTGTACTTCGGTCTCGTCGTCCACGAGCTGCGCACCGCTCAGGTCGAGCTGCGCGCCGACGACCTCACCCGCACGCTGGCCACCCTTCGCCGCGCCGCCGCTCACCTGCGCGCGTTGAGCGGGATGTGGGACTCGCTTGCCTGGCTGACGCCGGCCGACCTCCTGCCCGTGCTGCGCGGCCTCGCCGAACGCCACGGCAAGGACAGCGCCCTGCAGTCGTGGATGTACCGCCGGCTGGTCTTCGTGCTGGGCCTCAAGACACGCGACGACCTCACACCGTTCGACGCCACGCCCACCCGTCAACACCAGCTGCGGGCAACGCTCAGCGAGCCCAGCCTGTACGACGACGTGCTGGCTTATCTTGCCCGCCGCGGCCATCCCGTGCGGGTTGAGCAGCGTGACTTCGCCGAGCCCTACGTCGCCGACGCGGCCGTCGTCGAGGTCTGGCGCGAGGTCTACGAGAAACCGCGCGGCGACCTGTTCGCGCTGGGTGAGGCCCTGGCGGACGTCGCCGAACAGTTCACGAACTGGAAGTACCGGCACCTCATGTCGGTGCGCCGGACGTTCGGCGATCGCGCCGCGTACCACGGCGAACCCGGCGTGACGTGGTTGTCGCCGACGCTGGACGAGCTGCCGTTCCCGGAGCTCTGGACGGCCCGGGCGGCCGTCGGATGACCTCAGCCCATCAGCCGGATCGGCTCACCGGCCTGGAACGCGGCGATGTCCTCCACGGCGTCGCGGTAGAACGTCGTGTACAGCTCCTTCGCGACGTACCCGATGTGCGGCGTGAGGATCGCGTTGTCGAGGCCGCGCAGCGGGTGGTCGGCGGGCAGCGGCTCGAGGTCGAACACGTCGAGCGCGGCGGCCGCGATCACCTTGCGGCGCAACGCGTCGAGCAGCGCAGCCTCGTCGACGATCGGGCCGCGCGAGGTGTTCACCAGCAGTGCGGACGGCTTCATCCGCGCCAGTTCGCCGGCGCCGATGAGGCCGCGCGTCTGCCGCGAGAGCACCACGTGGATCGACAGGACGTCAGCCCGTTCGAGCAGCTCTTCCCTGCTCACGGCGGTGGCGCCGTGAGCTGTGGCGCGCTCCGGCGTGAGGCTGCGGCTCCACGCGAGGATCTTCATGCCGAACGCCTGGCCGATGCGTGCGACGGCCGAACCGACGTCGCCGAGCCCGAGCACGCCGAGTGTCTTGCCCTGCAGCGTCGTGCCGACGCCGACCTGCCAGCCGCCCTCGCGCGTCGAGCGGAACTCGGCAGGGAGGTTGCGCGCGGCGGCGAGGATCAGCGCCCAGGTCAGCTCCACCGTCGAACGCCCGTCGTAGCCGGTGCCGGACACGGCCACACCGTTGCGCTGGGCCGCCGCGAGATCGATGGCGGCGTTGCGCAGACCGGTGCTGACCAGCAGTTTCAGGTCCGGCAGGCGGTCGAGCACCTCGGCGGGGAACCGGGTTCGCTCGCGCATCGCGACCACGACGTCGAAGCCGGCCAGGCCGGCCACCACGTCGTCCGGTCCGGTGAACGGCCGGGTGAAGACCCGCACTTCGGCGCCGAGGGAGTCCCAGTCGGCGAAGGTCAGCGCGACCTGCTGGTAGTCGTCGAGGATCGCGATCTTCATCGGGCTCTCCTTCATCGGGTGCGGCGCGCAGGGGGCGTAGCGCTGAGCCTAGATCGACTGTACGGTGCAGTACATGCCCGACGGGATGAGTCCCCTCACACCGGGCGGAGCACCTCCTCCGCCCTCGTCCGCGATCGCTCTGCTGGCCGCCTTCCGCGCCGGTCACGTGTCCCCCGTGGAGGTGGTCGAAACACTCGCCCGCCGCGCGGCGGAGTGGGAACCGAGCCTGAACGCCTTGACCACGGCCAACTTCGACGCCGCGGCACGCCATGCCGCAGGCGCCGAACTGC
This sequence comes from Amycolatopsis sp. NPDC005232, assembly GCF_040607795.1. Classification (NCBI taxonomy): domain Bacteria; kingdom Bacillati; phylum Actinomycetota; class Actinomycetes; order Pseudonocardiales; family Pseudonocardiaceae; genus Amycolatopsis; species Amycolatopsis sp. NPDC005232. The sequence continues at coordinate 21,603 of NZ_JBEXHL010000045.1, forward strand.
GGTGGTCCAACGGCACCGCGCGGCCGCTCGAAGGCGTCCCCGTGCTCGTCAAGGACCTGATCGACACCGAAGGCCTGCGCACCACGTACGGATCAGCGATGTTCGCCGACCACGTACCCGTCGCAGATGCCGAGGTGGTGGCGGCAATCCGCCGGGCCGGGGCGATCGTGCTGGGCAAGACGGCCACGCACGAGTTCGCGTGGGGCGTGACCACCGACAACCCGCACTTCGGCCCGACCCGCAACCCGTGGGGCCCGACGCGCACGCCGGGTGGTTCGAGCGGCGGTTCGGCGGCGGCGCTCGCGGCCGGGTACGCGCCGCTCGCCCTCGGCACCGACACCGCCGGGTCCATCCGGCTGCCCTCGGCGTTCTGCGGGCTGACGGGTCTGCGGCCGACGTTCGGCGCGGTCCCCGTCACCGGCGTCCGGCCGCTGGCACCTTCGGCCGACGCGGTGGGCCCGATGGCGCGGACGGTCGAGGACCTCCGTCTGCTGTGGACGGTCATCGGCCCGGCGTCGCGACCCACCACCACGGCAGTGCGTGTCGGACTGCTGCTCGACGACCCCACCACCGAGGCGGGCCAGGTCTGCGCCACCATCGCGGACCTGCTGGCGAACGCCGGCTTGCCCGTCGTGGAGCTTGACGCCGGTGCCCTCCCTGCCGCGAACCCGTTGCTGGGAACGACAATCCTGGCCGAAGGCCGCCTCGGCCACATGCGCGAGGGACTCTGGCCGGACCGCGCCGACGAGTACGGCGCCGACGTTCGCGCTCGCCTGGAACTGGCTGACGCGGCCGACCCCGCCGACTACCTCGACGCCCAGGAAGGCCGCGCCTACGTGCGTTCGATGTGGGGCGAGCTGTTCACCCGCGTCGACGTGGTCCTCTCGCCCGCCGTCCCCATCGCGCCGCCGCCGATCGACGCCATCCCGGCGGACGTGCGCGCGATCATCCTCCCCGGAATCGCCGCGCAAAGCCTCGCCGGACTGCCCGCCCTCGTCGTCCGCGGCGGTTTCGACCCCGCCGGGCTACCCATCGGCGTCCAGCTCACCGCCGCGCCGTGGCGCGAAGAACTGCTGCTGGACACCGGCGAACTCGTGCACCGGCTGACCGAGCCCGTGCAGCTCCGGTGGCCGGAAAACTCGTGAACACCACAGAAAAGGAGAGCCCGAATGTCGTACCTCAACGGTAGCCACCACATCACGATGTCAGTGGCCGGCGCGCAGGAGGACGTCGACTTCCACGTGAACGTCCTCGGCCTCCGCCTGATCAAGCGGACCGTGCTGTTCGACGGCAAGATCCCGATCTACCACCTCTACTACAGCAACGCCGACGGCGACCCGAGCGCCGTGCTCACCACGTTCCCCTTCGGGCAGGCCGGGATCAACGGCCGCCGCGGCACCAACCAGGCGCGCGAGGTGCTGCTCGCCGTCCCGTCGGGTTCGCTGAACTTCTGGGCCGACCGGCTCAAGGACCGCGCGGCCGACGTGCGCGACGCGACCGTGTTCGACCGCCGCCGCGTGCTGTTCCGCCACCCGTGCGGCATCGAGTACCAGCTCGTGGAGGTCGACGACGACCCGCGGCGCGGCTTCACCGGCGGCGGTGTGCCGCAGGAGTACGCGATCCACGGCATCTACGGCGTCGGCGTGCACGTGACCGGCCCGGACACCGCCGTCGAGTTCGCCGCCAACCACCTCGGCGCGCGGGAAGGCCTGGCCGAGGGCGACCGGTTCGCGCTGGAGGCGGGCCGATCCGGGCTCGGCGGCGCGGTCGAGCTCGTCGTCAACCGCACCGACGGTCCCGGCACGTGGATCTACGGCGCCGGCACCATCCACCACTTCGCGTGGAACGCCGACAACCTCAAGAACCAGGACGAGCTGAAGTTCGAGATCGAGGGCGCCGGCTACACGGATCTGTCGGAACTGCGGGACCGCAAGTACTTCAAGTCGATTTACGTCCGGTCGCCGGGTGGCGCGCTGTTCGAGCTCGCCGTGACGCACAACGAGGGCGGCTGGGACTGCGACGAGTCACCGCAGGAGCTCGGTAAGCGCTTCCAGCTGCCGGAGCAGTTCGAGTCCCGCCGCGACGAGATCCTCGGCCGGCTGGAACCGATCGACGGCTGAGCGCGTGGGGCCGGGCACGAGCCCGGCCCCGTGGCGCTCACCCGTGGTGGCGCGTCGCGGCCTCGTCGACCTCACGCCAGATGGCCGGCGCGGTCGGCCTGCGGATCTCCTCCAGCACGTGGCCGACGAGGCCGACGGCGCGCGCCATCACGCCGATGCCGCGCGCGGCCCGCCAGTCGATGCCCAGCCGCGACGCGATGGCGCCGATCGCGCCGGTGACGTTGACCGGGAGCTCCTTGCCCAGCGCGATTCCCGCCTGGCGCGCGACTTCCCGGATCAACGCGACCTCCGGCCCGGTGAGGCCGGCCTCGTCGAGCAGCGTGAACAGGCGCTCCGCGCGCGGGTCGAGCGGCTTGTGGATGGGGTGGCCGATGCCGGGGATGAGCGTCTTCGCGGCGACGAACCGTTCGACGATCACGCCCGCCTCCGCGGCGAGGTCGCCTTCGAGGTCCGCTTCCTGAACATAGCGCGCGGCCCCTTCGATGGATCCGACGAACGTGGTTCCGAGCCCGAGCAGCCCGGCCGCGACGGCGCTCTGCAAGGAATCCGGCGCGCCGTAGTGCGTCAGCCGCGAAGCGATCGCGCTCGGGGTCATGCCGTGTTCGACCAGGCTGACGGTGAGCGCGTTGAACACGGTGGACTCACCTGGCGTCGGCAGGCGGCCCGTCAGCTCCAGGAACCCCATGTCGCCCAGGTCGACCTTGCCCACGAGATCGTCGACCAGGTCGTGGCCGAACACCGTGATGCTCTTCGACGTGCTCCAGCTGATGTCGGAGCGGAACTCCGGTGAATCACCCAACATGCGTGTTCCTTCCTTCGACGCTCAGGCTTGCTTCTCGAGCTCGCTGCGGACGACCTTCCCGGACGCGTTGCGCGGCAACGTCTCCGGTGCCACGAACCGGATCTCGCGCGGCCGTTTGTACTTCGCCAGCCGCTCGCCGCACAGCTCGATCAGGTCTTCGGCGGACACGGCCGCCTCGGCGGCGCGCGCCACGAACGCGACCGGCACCTCACCCCACGTCGGGTCGGCGCGGCGGACGACAACGGCTTCGAGCACTTCGGGGTGGCGCAGCAGGGCGCGCTCGATCTCGGCGGGGTAGATGTTCTCGCCGCCGCTCTTGATCAGGTACTTCGCGCGGTCGACGAAGTCCAGCGTGCCGTCGGGGTTGCGCACGAAGACGTCGCCGAGGTGGAACCAGCCGCCGCGGAAGTCGTGCGCGGTGGTGGCCGGGTCGTTCCAGTAGCCGCTGAACACCGTGGGCCCGCGCATGCAGATCTCGCCGGGTTCGCCGTCGGCGACGTCGTGGTCGTCCGGGTCGACGAGCCGGATTTCGCAGTAGCCGCTCTGCACCTTGGACAGTGACCGCGGCTCGACACCGACGGCAAGGGCGTCGCCCGAACACGGTGGGCACCCGGTTTCGGTGGTGCCGAAGGTGTTCGCGAACGGCGCGTCGAGCCGCGCGGTGATCTCGGCGATCTCGTCCGGCCCGATGAGGTCCGGCATCACCCCGCACAGGCGCACCCCGGCGGGCGTGATCTGCTTGTCCCGCAAGACGTCCGCGAAGCGCCGGACAGTGCCGGGCATCAGCAGCAGCCACCCGAGCCGTTCGGTGGCCACGACGTGGGCGAGCTCGGCCGCGTCGAAACCGTCGACCACCACGACCTTGCCGCCGCTGATGAGCGTGCTCACCGAGTTGTCGAACGCGCCCATGTGGCTCAACGGCGACCAGGCGACGAACGCGTCGTCACCCGCGAGCCGGTACTCCGCACGTGTCGCGGAGCTGCGTGCGATCTCGGCGCGGTGGCTGATGGCCGCGCCCTTCGGCACGCCGGTGGTGCCGCTGGTGTAGATGATGATCAGGACGTCTTCCGGCCGCGCGGCGGACGGTCCGGCCCACGGGGTCGTCGCCGCGAGTTCCGCTTCGAAAGCCTCGCCGAGCAGCAGCCGCGGCCGGGAACCCAGTGGTGGGGCGAACTTCTCGTCGGCCCGCGGCGACGTCACCAGCACCGTGGGTTCGACGAGGTCGAGGCAGGCCACGAGCTCGTCCGCGCCCGCCCGCAGGCCGGGGCACGCGACGATCGCGCCCAGCAGCGCCACGGCGAGCGTGATCTCCAGGTACTCGGTGCGGTTCTCCGAAACCAGCGCCACCCGGTCGCCGCGCCGCACGCCCCGGCTCGCCAGCAGCGCGGCGATCCGGCGGCTGCGCTCGGCCAGCTCCCCGTAGGTCACCTGCCGCTCGCCGGACTGCAGCGCGACGCGGCCGGGGTGCGTCCGGGCGCGGTCTTCGAAGAGCGTGCCCACCGTGCTGCCGGCGGCGTCGAGCACAAGGTTTCCCGTTGTCATACGCGGTTCCCGTTCAGATCAGGGCCGAACCGGCGCGGCCGGACTCGGTGACGACGTCTTCGGCCGCGTGGTGCGGGCGCACCAGCAGCACTCCGCCGATGCCGATCAAGCTCGTCAGCGTCATCCAGCCGGCGATCGCCCAGGGGCTGCCGTGGAGCCAGCCCAGCAACGCCGTGGCGATCAGCGGCGCGAGGCCACCACCCACCACCGTGCCGCCTTCGCGGCCGACGGAGATGGCGCTGTAGCGGCTGCGCGTGCTGAACAGCCCGGCGAAGTAGCCGGCCTGGATGGCGTCGGTCGCCGCTCCGGCACCGGCGATCCCGACCGTGACGGCGATGATCACCGGCGCGACGCCCTTGCTGTCCACGAGCAGGAAGAACGGGAACGCGAACACAGCCTGGAAGAGCAGGCTGACGATCATCACGCGGCCGAAGCCGAAGCGATCGCCGAGGTGGCCGTAGACCGGGCAGAGCACGCACGCGACGGCGGCACCGATGACCGTCGCCCACAGGATCTGCGACTTGCCGAGGCCGAGCTGCTTGGTCGCGTAGGTGAGGATGAAGACGGAGACGATGTTGAACGTGGCGTTCTGGCCGACCCGCATGAGGAAGATCGCGAGCATGTTGCGTGGCTGCTTGAACGCTTTGACCAGCGGGGCGCGCTCCTGCTCGCCGGCCTGCTTGATGCGGGCGAACTCACGCGTCTCCGGCAGGCCCTTGCGCACCCACAGGCCCACGCCGACGAGGATGACGCTGAGCAGGAACGGGATGCGCCAGGCCCACGACAGCAGCTGGTCGTTGGTCACCAGCGCGCCGATCACGACGTAGACGACCGACGCGAAGATCAGCCCCACGAACACCGCGCTGGACAGGAACCCGCCCCAGAACCCGGGCCGGCTGCTGCCGTTCTCCTTGGTCAGCAGCGCGGCGCCGCCCCACTCGCCGCCGGTGCCGATGCCCTGCACGATCCGCAGCACCACCAGCAGGATCGGGGCAAGTGCGCCGATCTGGCCGTACGTGGGCAAAAGGCCGACGGCCAGCGTCGCCAGGCCCATGGCCAGCAGCGTGATGACCAGCGCGTTCTTGCGCCCGATGCGGTCGCCGACGTGCCCGAAGATCGCCCCGCCGAGCGGCCGGGCGACGAACCCGGTGGCGAAGGTGGCGAATGACAGCAGCGAACCGTTGAGCGAGCTGGCGGACGGGAAGAACAGGCTCGGGAAGATCAACGCGGAAGCCGTGCCGTAGAGGAAGAAGTCGTACCACTCGACCACGGTGCCGAAGGTCGCGGCGATGGTCGCCCGTCTGGTCAGGTGTGCCGATTGTTCATTGGTTCGCACGCCGAGCCTCCTCGTTGAGCCGGAGCAGTGCTAAAATTTCGCCTAGCGAATATCTTTCCGCTAGGCGGTAAACGGAGATTAGGAAGGGCAGCGCGACGATGTCAAGCGCGGACAAGGAACAGTTCGTCACCTCGCTGGCCAGGGGATTGACCGTATTGCGGGCGTTCGGGCCCGATCAGCCCGAAATGTCCCTGAGTCAGGTCGCGGCCGCCACGGGCCTCAGCCCGGCCGCCGCGCGCCGCTTCCTGCTCACCCTCGTGGAGCTCGGCTACCTCGCGCAGGTCGACAAGCGGTTCGTCCTCACGCCGCGCGTGCTGGAACTCTCGGCGGGCTACACACGCGCGATGAACCTGAGCAGCCTGGCGCAGCCGCTGCTTCAACGCGTCCGCGACGAAACCGGCGACAGCGTTTCTTTGACGGCGCTGGCGGGCACGGACATCCTCCACGTCTGCCACGTGCAGACGGACCGGTTGATGCGCTTCGCGATTACTCCCGGGGCTCGGGTGCCGGCTTACGTCAGCGCGTCCGGTCGCGCGATCCTGGCGCACGAGCGTCCGGCTGTGGTCGATGCTTTTTTCGCCGCCGCCACGCTCGCCCCGCGGACGGCCTCCACGATCACCTCTGCCGAGTCGCTGCGCGGTTCGCTGGCGCAAGCCCGCGAGGACGGCTACGCGGTGGTCGTCGACGAGCTCGACGTCGGCATCACCGCCCTGGGCTGCCCGGTCTTCGGCGGCACGGTGGTCGCGGGCGTCAGTTGCTCGACGGTGTCGGGCTACCTGCCGGTGGACGAGTTCGTGGCCACGCGGCTGCCTTTGCTGAAAGAGCTCGCTTCGCGGCTGGGAGAAGCGTTCGAGCGATTTCCGGCCTTGCTGCACTCATTCGAAATGCAGTGAGAAGGGGAGCGCGATGCTGTCCACGAGCAGGGGATTGGCTGCGCGGGATCTGCTCGAATACGGGGAAGAGGCCGCGGCCGAATGGGTCTACTTGTGCAGCGAGGACGACTTCATGAAGGTGTGCGCCGCCGCGGACTGGATCCTCCTGCACGGCCCCACGACGCCCTCGGGTGCAAGCATGATGGTCGCCCGAGCGATCGCCGCGGCCGCCGTGTTCGTCCACGAAGGCCGGCCGCGAGACCTCGCCCGGAAGCGGCGCCGGAAACTCCCGGAACCCTCGCCTGAGGAACGCCGGCGAGTCGGGTTCGATCAGGCGCCGGACTTCCGCGCGCAGCGGGCGAAAGGCGAGCACTACGGCGTCACCGACGAGCTGAAGGAATTCTGGGCCACCGACGCCCACGGCTGACACGTCGCGCTCCGCCACGGGTTTCCCTCTGGGCGGGAGAGGGCATCGCCTCTCCTGCCGGAATCGCCGTGGCGCGAAAAGGTTGTGTCCGAACCGCTGTTTTCCCCTGCCTGGCCCAGAACTTTCGTCGGTCGTTGTTGACGACCGGTCCAGACCTAGTACTTTCGGCTACGTGAACCCGCCGAATGGTGTAGGCCATCTCGGGGGTCTTCGAGTGACGCCCGTTTCGGGGCCTGAGTCCGCCCTAAGGTGATCTTGCTTGTCGATCTTGATCCCGGGTCTTTTCTCAGGAGGGGAACACCTGTGCCAAAACTTCCACGCACGCTCAGCAGAACTCTGGCCGCGGCGGGCACGCTGTGCGCGCTCACGGTGGCCACGGCCGTGCCGGCGTTCGCGGCCGAGCCGGCGCCGTCGACGGTCGAGCAGGACGTGACGCAGCTGTACCAGGACGTCGTGGACCTGTACGGCGGAATTCCCGCGAGCGCGCGGGCCGGCGTCGACTCGTTGATCGACTCGCCGATCGACCACATCGGCCAGAAGCAGGGCAACGCGAAGCAGAAGCCGGCCGCGGACTGCACCGAGGGCGCGCTGCTGACGTATGCGAACCAGCTCGCCTCGCAGCTCACGCCGGTCGAGGGGCAGGCCTTCGACGCGCTTTCCGCGCTCGGCCAGCTCTACGCGCAGGGCGTCGCCACCGACAAGCAGCCGCAGGTGTTCGGCACCGACGGTCAGTACACGTCGCGCGCCACCTCGGCCATCTCGAAGCTGCGCGGGTTCTGGGACATCGAGAGCTGGAACGTGCAGCTCGTCGCGTGGAAGGGCACCGACCTCGGCAGCCCGGCGAAGATGGCGCAGACCTTCGGCCTCGGCCTCGCGCCGGCCCGCGTGAAGGACGCGGCCGCGCTCGCCAACAAGGTGCTCTTCGAGCTCCCGGTGCTGCAAGGCGGCCGTAACCCGCTGCTCACGCTCAACGCGTTCTCCGCACCCGCCGACAGCTTCGGCGGCAAGCGCGTGATGCTCGGTGACGGCATCCTCGACACCACCAACCTGCTCGGCTTCGACGACGTCGCGGTGGAAGCCGTGCTGGGCCACGAATACGGCCACCAGGTTGACTTCGCCCACGACAACTTCCCGCGCAACGAGTCCGGCGAGATGGGCCCCGACGCGTACGGCGGCTACTTCGTCGCCCACGCCAAGGGTGAGGCGTGGGACGCCCGCACCCAGCAGGAAGTGACCTACCTCAACGCTTCCATCGGCGACTGCCAGCACAGCCACGGCACCCCCGACCAGCGCAAGGCCGCCGGCGCGTGGGGCGAGAAGCAGGCCACGAGCCAGGCCAACCCGAACAAGATCGTCCCCTCCGCGACGATGATCACCAAGTTCCAGAAGGAATACCCGAAGCTCGTCCCGCCGGCCACCGACCAGTCCCAGCTGGCCGCGGCGCACAGCTGATTTCCTGACCCAGCGGGCCGCCTCCGTCAGCGGGGGCGGCCCGCCACGGCATAACGCAGGTGCGTGACGTCCCGATCGGTCAGCTGCCGAACCTGCCGCAGCTCGACGCGCGTGTCGTCGAACAGCCGACGCCCACCGCCCAGCAACACCGGCACGAGGTGGATCTCCAGCTCGTCCAGCAAACCCGCGCGCAGCAACGCCTGCGCCGCACCCGCGCCGTGCACCAGCACCGCGCGCCCACCCGCGGCGGCTCGCGCCTCTGCCACGCACTCGCCGACGTCGGTGAAGAACCGCGTGCTGCCGGGCGGACGGTCGTCCGGATCGACGTGGTGCGTCAGGACGTTGATCGCCACGCCGTCGTGGTGGTCGCCCTGCCACCGCCCGGCCAGCTCGAACGTCCGCCGCCCCGAGATCACCGCGCCGGTCGCCATGGCCTCGCGGAAGATCCGGCCGCTGGGGCCGTCTCCGTGGCGGTCGTCGAGCCAGTTGAACAGCCTCCCGCCGTCCTTCCCGAGCTCCTGTCCGGCCCGGTCGTCGGGCCCGGTGATGAACCCGTCGAGTGACATCGACATGTAGAGCCTGATGGGACCGTTCGTGTCGTGCGCCATGTGTTTCCTCCTCGCATCGGTCACGAGTACGTCGAACGGCGTTCCCCGAAATCGACACGCGTCCTGATTCAGCTCCCACACAGCTGAATACCAGCAAAATTCTGCGTTGGACTCGCTGAGCCGGCCAGGCGAATACTCGACGGCATGGACACCGAGACCACGGACCTCGTCCGCCTGTTGCGGCGCTTCGGCGTGCGCGCGCTGGCGTTGGCGGCGGTCGCGGCGCTCGTGGGCTACACGACGGTGGCCATGGCGCTCGCGCTCGTGGGGTGTGGGCTGCTGTTCGCGAAGCCCAAGGTCAGGAGAGCAGGTGCGCCAGAAGGGCCCGCGCGGCCGGGTTCGCCGGAGCCGGACCCCGGCCCGCCAGGTGGATCGCGCGGCTGAACGTGGGCTGCTCGATCCGCGCGAACGGCAGGCCGGACCGCTCGGCCACCGGCTCCGGCACGATGCTGACGCCCAGCCCGGCGGCGATGAGCTCCACCAGCAGCGGCATGTGCGTGGCCTCGCAGACGCGGTTCTGCCGAAGCCCCGCGTCGGCGAAGCGGCGCGCGACCATGGCCTGGATCCCGCTGCCGCTGAAGTCCAGGAATGGCTCGTCGTCGAGCTCCGCCAGGCGGACGCGGCGGCGGCGGCCCAGGCGGTGGCCGGGGTGGCACAGCAACACCAGGTGCTGGCTCCACTGCGCGAAACTGCTCAGCTCGTCGGTCAACGGTTCCTCGCCCGCGAGGAACGACAGGTCCAGCTCACCGCTGGCGACCGCCGCCGCCAGATCGGGCACCAAACCCTCGCGCACGTGGATGCGCACGCCCGGGTACCGCGTGCGGAACACGCCGAGCTTGGCCGGCAGGTCCACGACCGTCAGCGTCTGGATGGTCCCGATCGACACGCGCCCGCTCGTGAGCCCCGCGACGGCCGCCACCTCGCCGCGCGCGGCCACCACATCGGCGACGATCCGGTGCGCCGCCGGCACGAGCGCGCGCCCGGCCTCGGTCAGCGCGACCCGCCGCGTGGTCCGCTCGAACAGGGGCGTGCCCAGCTCGCCCTCGAGCTTGCGGATCGACGCGCTCAGCGCCGACTGCACCACGTGCACCTCCTGTGCGGCAGCGGTGAAACTCCCGCACCGCACCACCGCGAGGAAGTGCTCGACCTGCCTCAGCTCCATTCAGCGATCCTAGTGCTCAATCACCGAGCAACGATCACCAAGTAGCCGTCCGGCAGAGAAATAAGTCTCGGGGCTCTCGCCGCCCCGTCAATGCTGATCAGCTCGACCAGTGCGATCTACAGCGGCGGCGGCCCGGGCTTCGGCGACTACGCCGCGACAAAGGCGGCCATCGAGGCTTACGCCCGGTCCTGGACGCACGAGTTCGGCCCGCGCGGCATCACCGTCAACACCGTCCAGCTCGGCGCGATCGACACCGACATGCTGATCCTCGACCACGCCGTCCTCGCGCAGACGGTCCCCATGCGCCGCGTCGGCAAGCCCGAAGACATCGGCGCCGCCGTCGCCTACCTCGCGAGTCCCGGCGCGAGCTACGTCTCCGGCGCCACCCTGCGCATCGACGGTGGAAATGCGCGCCTGAGTCTTTCCCGCGACGCTCGCCCGTCCGGCAACCGACCGGGCGGGCGAGTTCTTCACGCGGGTTCGCGAGCCGCGGTGCCGAAGGGATTGTCGATCACGAAGCGCCAGCGACCGTCGGTGCCGCGGCGCACGATGTCGGTCGACAGCCCGGAAACGTCGGAGCCTTCGAGGCGCCAGTCGAGCGCGAACATCGCGACCTCGCCGGCCACGAACGCGTGGCGCACTTCGCAGTGCATGGGCAGCTTCCGCTCGAGGAACACGGCGAGCTGCTCGCGGATCGCCGGTCAACCGCTCACCGTGGTTCCCGGGTTGGTCACGAATACGGCTTCGGGCGCGTAGAGGTCTTGCATCGCGTCGACGTCGCCGGAGTTGAAGCGGGCTAGCAACGCGTCGGGGATGCCGTCGGCTGAAGTGGGCAGGGGAAACGAGGGGGCCACGGGGAGAGCTCCGTTCGGGGCGACGAGCCGATTTTCATGGCACGCGGGTGTTCGATGGAATCAGACGGTAGCCCTCGGCGCACTCTCCGGTCAACATCACTGCACACGGTTGTGTTCTCAAACTCGCAGCCATTGTGGACAGTTCACCCAGTCGACCCTTCTTGTATCGCTTGTCGTTGACGACCGTCGCAAGTGGGGCATATGGTGTGCGGCACTGAAAGCCCGAGGTGGCACGGACTTCCGTGCTGTTGTCAGCGGCAACCACCACACACCGACAGGGACGACGCATGACCTCTTCGACGACGATCCCGCAGACCCTCACCGTGATGGAGGCGTGCTTCACGCTCAATCCCGGTGTCGACGAGCAATTCTGGGCAGCGCAGGACAAGTTCGGTCCCGTGGCGGCGGCGTCGCCGGGGTTCCGCGCCGTGATCGGCGGGCCCATCGCCAACTCACCGTGGCTGTACTTCTGCGGCAAGTGGTCGACGCCGGCGGCGATGGATGACTGGTACCACGACCGCGCGCACACGGCCGTGCAGAACAAGGCGCACCGGACGTGGTTCAAGTCGGTGTACCTGCGAAAGTGGCGCCTTCCCTCGGAAGGCGAGGAGATCCAGGGCCGCGTGTTCTCGGAGATCGCCCTCGCGCGCCAGACCCCGCTGTCGGAAACCGAAGCCGCGCAGGTGCTGTCGGAGCTGACCGAAAGCCTGCCCGGGTTCGGCGTGCGGCCGTTCGAAACCGTGGTCGGCGAGTTCGAGGCGCAGCCGTTCCAGCTCGTCGGGCCGCTGCAGGAATTCCCCGAGCTCGCGCCCGTGCGCTACCTCCTGCTCACGCACTGGGACTCACCCGCGGACCTCGACGCCTGGCTCGCGTCCCCCGGAGTCGCCGCGCTCAAGGAACTCGGCGAGTTCGAAGCGCAGCGCTACCTGCCGATCTTCCACGCCGCGGGCGAACGCGAGGGCCTCACCTCGGACGGCTTCCAGCGCGGCTGGGGCAGCGAGGCTTGACCGCGTGGACGCGGCCGGCGGCTCGAAGAGAACGCCGGCCGCGTCGAACCCGGAATCAGGCGCCGAACCACCGCGAAAGCCGGGTCGCCAGCTCCTGCTGGTCGTCACCGAGCCACACCACATGCCCGTCCGGCCGCAGCAGCACGGCGGGCGCGTCCAGCTCCTCGCTGACGTCCACGACGTGGTCCACGCGATCCGCCCAGCCCGCCACGGAAAGCGCGCCGGTCTGGTCGAGCAGCAGCCCGCGCCCGGCGTGCATCTGGGCGTAGAGCGGGCCGCGCTTCAGGTTCACGTTGCGCAGCCGCCGGCCGAGGAGGTCGGGGCCGTCGCCGAAGTCGTAGCGGATGCCGATCGCGGAGACCTTCTCGATCAGGAACCGCCGCACTTCTTCGAAGTCCATCAGCTCCGACATGAGCCGGCGCACGGCCTGCGGACCCGGCTCCAGCGACATCAGCTCGGCCTGCGCGCGCGTGTTGTCGAGCACGGACGCGGCCACCGGGTGGCGCTCGGTTTCGTAGGTGTCCAGCAGGTCGTCCGGCGCCCAGCCGCGCACTGCGGCCGCGAGCTTCCAGCCGAGGTTGAACGCGTCCTGGATGCCGAGGTTGAGCCCCTGCCCGCCCATCGGCGGGTGGATGTGCGCCGCGTCGCCGGCCAGCAGCACGCGGCCGGACCGGTAGCTCTCGGCCAGGCGGGTGGCGTCGCCGAAGCGCGACAGCCAGTGCGGCGAGTGCATGCCGAAATCGGTTCCGGCGGTCGCGCGGGTGGCATCTCGAAGCTCCTCCAGCGTCGGCGGGCGCGTGCGGTCCTCGGCCACCTCCAGCGCGGGCGTGACGAGCCGGTAGCCCCCGGTGTCCAGCGGGCCGGCGCCGAACCCGAGCTGGGTCTTGCGGACCTCCGTCATCACGGCGAGCACCTCGTCGGCAGACGCCGTCAGCTCCACCTCGCCGAGCAGCCACTCCTGCCGCGACGGGTGGCCGGAGAACTCGATCCCGAGCAGCTTGCGCACGGTGCTGCGGCCGCCGTCGCAGCCCACGAGGTAGCGCGAACGCAGCTGCGAGCCGTCGGCCAGCTCTGCCGTCACGCCTTCGTCGTCCTGGCTCAGCCCGACTACCTCGCACCCATACCGCAGGTCCGTGCCGACCTCGAGCGCGTGCTCCCTCAGCAGCCGCTCGACGACGGTCTGCGCCAGGCCGAGCGTGTGCGGGAACGCGGTGTCCAGGTTCGGCGGGATCGGCTTGGCGATGCCCGCGAACCCCCCGATCGGGTAGGTCGTACCGAGCTCCAGGAACCGCTCCAGCAGCCCGCGCTGGTCCAGCACCTCCAGGCTGCGAGTGTGCAGGCCGAGCCCGCGCACGATCTTGCTCGGCCCGGCGTCGCGCTCCAGCACGACCACTTCCAGGCCCTGCAGCCGCAGCTCGGATGCCAGCATCACGCCGGTCGGCCCGCCGCCGGCGATGAGCACATCGATCACGAAAACTTCCCCCGCTTCACTTTCGACTCCGGGCCGGACACCCCGGGTTCCGGCCACGGTGGACGATTGTGCGCCGTCACCAGGGTCTTGCCGCAAGCCCCGGGGTGCGGTATACGTTGGAAGTGGCAGGAGAAGTATTTCCTGCCTTTCTTTGTGTCCGCTTGTTTCAGGTCCGCAGTGGACGGACGCTAGAGCCAGTCGTGCTCACGCGCATACCGGGCGGCTTCGTGCCGCGTCCGGGTCTGCGTCTTCTGCATCGCGTTCGACAGGTAGTTGCGCACGGAAACGTCCTTCTCTCAAGGGTTCACGAGCTGCCGAGGGCGCGGAAGACGTCGTCGAGCCGCGTCGGGCCGGCTTGGATGTCGAGCAGCTCCACCGCGTGGTCCTGGGCCCAGCCGAGCCGCCACGCAGCTCGACCGGCAACCGCTCGGGACGCTGGACGGTTCCGTGTTCCGGCAGAGCAGCTTCTCTTTGGTGTACAGCAACTCCAGCTTCCCCACGCTGGCGCAGCTGTGGCAGGGCCTGCAGAACGGCGAGGCCGGCCCGCTGCCCGCGCCCGAAGGCGGGGAAACCGACCTGCAGAGCCAGAAGAGCACCATGATCTCCGTGGTCTGCGGCGACAACGCGTGGCCGCGCTCGATCGACACCCGCATGGTCACCGTCGACCAAGGCGGCCACGGAGTCTGGCTGCCGACGCTCAACGGCTGCGGCTACAACGCCGTGACCCGGTTCCTGGTGGACGGCATGCGCCCGGCGGCGGACAAGTTTTGTGGCGCGGAGGTGGCTTCGGCGCGACAGGTGACTCCTTCGCAGGCCGATGCTGTTTCGAAGGTGCAGGCGCGGCTGGCCGAGTAGCTTCGCCGGGGCCTTCTCGGGGGTCGGCCCTGGCTCGCCCCGCCGGTGCCGCCACGGGTTTTCCGTGGCGGCACCGGCTCTGAGCTGGGCAGAATGGGCAGTCCCGGACCGAAGGAGACCGCCATGAGCAAGGTCATCACCGCCCACGCCGTCTCGGTCGACGGTTACCTCAGCGGCCACACGCCTGAAGGCCAGGCCGAGTTCGGCCGCGGCCTCGGCGACGCGGCCATGCTCTTCGACTGGTACTCCGACGGCGACACGCTGAGCACCACGTTCGACGGCTTCAGGCTGAGCGAACCGAGCGCCCGCTTCTTCGACGGGCTGGCCTCCCGCCTGGGCGCCGCCGTCGCCGGCCGGACGACCTACGAACACTCCAGCCACTTCAGCGGCGGCAGCCCCCACCCGACGGCGCCGCTGGTCGTCGTCAGCCACCACGACGTGCCCGAGATCAGCGAGGCGCAGACGCTGGTGACCACCGGTATCGCGGACGCCATCGCCGCCGCGCGGAAGATCGCCGGCAGCAAGGACGTCGGCGTGATGGGCGGAGCACTCGCCAGCTCGGCCCTCGCCGCCGGGCTCGTCGACGAGGTCGTGCTTCACCAAGTGCCGATCCTGCTGGGCAGAGGCCGCCCGTTCTTCCACGAGCTGCCGGCGCACGTGAACCTGCGCCTGATCGAAGTCGTCCCGGCGCCGGGCGTGACCCACCTGCACTACGAGGTCGTCCGCTGAGGTCACTCGCCTGGCCCGGATCCGTCCCGCAGGTTAGAGTCTCCGGCTGAATACCCCCATACCGTATCCGGAGGTCAGGTGGCAGCGATCGGGCACGCGCTGGCGTTGGCGGGGTCGATGGCCTGGGAGATCCTCTGGGCGCTGATCCTCGGGTTCGTGCTGTCCGCCGTGGTGCAAGCGGTGGTGCGCAAGTCCACGATCGTGCGGCTGATGGGCGACGACCGGCCCCGCACGCTGGCGGTGTCTACGCTGCTGGGCGCGGCTTCGTCCTCGTGCTCCTACGCGGCCGTGGCGCTGGCGCGGTCCTTGTTCCGCAAGGGCGCGGGCTTCACCGCGGCGATGGCGTTCGAGATCGGGTCGACGAACCTGGTGGTGGAGCTCGGCATCATCATGGCGTTGCTGCTGGGCTGGCAGTTCACCGTCGCGGAGTTCGTCGGCGGTCCGATCATGATCGTGCTGGTGGCGGTGCTGTTCCGGCTGTTCGTGCGGCAACGGCTGATCCGCGCCGCGCGTTCGCAAGCCGACAAGGGCGTGGCCGGCTCCATGGAAGGCCATGCCGCGATGGACATGTCCGTGGCGGGCGAGGGATCGTTGCTGCGCCGCTTGGCTTCCGGCGCCGGGTTCACCGCAGTGGCGCACGTGTTCGTGATGGAGTGGGCCGCAATCCTGCGTGACCTGGTCATCGGCCTGCTCATCGCGGGCGCGATCGGCGCCTGGGTCCCCGACTCGTTCTGGCGCGCGTTCTTCTTCGTCGACGACCCGCTCGTGTCGGCGCTGTGGGGTCCGCTCGTCGGCCCGCTGGTCGCGATCCTGTCGTTCGTCTGCTCGATCGGCAACGTCCCGCTGGCCGCCGTGCTCTGGAACGGCGGTATCAGCTTCGGCGGCGTGCTGTCGTTCGTCTTCGCCGACCTGCTGATCCTCCCGATCCTCAACATCTACCGGAAGTACTACGGCCTCCGCATGGCCCTGGTCCTGCTCGGCACCTTCTACGCGGCCATGGTCGTGGCCGGTTATGCGATCGAACTTCTCTTTGGCGTCACCGGCCTCACCCCGACATCCCGCACGGCCACCGTCCCGCAAGACGGCATTTCGTGGAACTACACGACGTGGCTGAACATCGCTTTCCTGTTGCTCGCGGGCCTGCTCGTCGTCCGCTTCGCCCGGACCGGCGGCCGCTCGATGCTGCGGATGATGGGCGGCGCCCCGGCCTGAGTCGGGTGTGGCGCAGGACACAGCGCCGTTTCGATCTTCCGGCCCGCGGGTAGCTGATCTCTCGGTGCCGGGGGGACCGGAAGGCCACGCGCAAGGAGGGAGTGCCGGCGGAACGCGATTCCGCCGGCACTTTCGTTTGCGGGGTCGGACCTGGCCGACGCCCCTCCACACGGCCGGCGTCAGCCTTGCGCCAGCTCCTCCGCAGAATCCTCCCCAGCCGTAGACGTTCGGCGGAGAAAGTCGGCGATCACCTCGAGCTCGGTGTCGGTGTAACGGTCGCAGAGGTCGTCCATGCGCGTGTTCATGCCGGAGAAGACCTGGAACAGCTCGGCGTTGCGTTCGCGCACCCCGCGCAGCGTCACGGCGCGGCGGTCGGCCGACTCGGGGTCGCGCTCGCGGACGATCCAGCCGCCCTTCTGCAGGCGGTCCAGGATGCCGGTCAGCGTCGCGGGGTGCAGCCCGGCGCGGCGCGCGAGCTCGGTCGGCGACAGCGGGCCGTGTCGGTTGATGAAGTCAAGGCAGGTCCAGTCGACGTCACGCAGCTCCACGCGGCTGCCGAAGCGCCGGTTGAGCAGCGACAGCTGGATGTTCAGGTCGCGAACGGCGTCCTTGACCGACGTCGTCAGCTGCCGTCGCCGCCGCGCCGTGGCCCGGTCGGGGGCTGGACTCATGCCGCCGTCCCCTCTTGGTTCGTATGGAATCCATAGGGTATCGCGGCCGAAGCGGCTTAGGCATTCCAGTGATGGGCGTCCTGGTGATGTACGTGTTCGATATTATATCGTTCTCGTAGAACTTGGAGTACCATCGGCAGCATGAGCACAGACAGCTACCGCCGGATGACCAACACCATCAACAAGATCATCGTCGGCCTCCAGCGCGGGGGGATCGCGTTCGGGCCGATGCAGCTGCTCACCGTGAAGGGCCGGCGCACCGGGCAGCCGCGCACGTTCCCCATCGCCGTCAACGAACTCAGCGGCGGCCGCTACATTTTCCAGGCCTTCCCGAAAGCGGCGTGGGTCGCCAACGCGCGCGCCGCGGACACCGTGACGCTCACGAGAGGCCGAAAAGCCCTGACGGCGCGGCTGGTCGAGGTCCCGGTGGAGGACCGGCGTCCGCTGCTGCGTCAACTGGTCGCCACAAGTCCCGCGAGCGTTGGCAAACGCTTCGTGACCACCGGGCTGGCCGGGGCCGCTTCGCCGGACGCGGTGGCCGAATCGGCCGACCGGATCGCGGTGTTCCGCGTCGAACCTGCCTGATCTTTCCTTTGTGCCGGGGGCTGGGCGCGCCGGGTGGTCGGTCTGAAAAGGACAGACCAGCCGGCTCGCTCACGCGTCGACGACAGCCGCACCGGCCGCTGCGCGTTGAACCGCTTCACATCCGGCCTTCGCCGCCTTTTTGCTTTCGTACGCTTCACCCGTGGCGACGATCTCACCGTTGCCGGCCTTGAGGCGGAACCGGAATTTTCCAGCCTTGTCTTCGTAGACCTCGAACTTTCCGGCCATGACGACCTCCCTGCTCGCTGTGGTCCATCACTTTCGACGGTAACCCCGGCTCGTGGGCCCTGCGGGTTGCGTCGCCGGCCTCGCCCGGGTAGGTGGCCGGCGCCTACCGTGACACCGCAACGAACTTCGCGACGGCCTCCTCGGTGACCGGCGTGAAAATGTTGACGAGATTCCCGTCGGGATCGCGGAACAACAAGGCGCGATTCCCCCACGGCATTGTCGTCGGCGGGGTCACCACTTCCTCCAGCCACTCACTCAACTCGGCGTACCGCGCGTCCACATCGTCCACGATGAACTCGACGATCACCGACCGGTTCACCCCGGCCTCCGCCGACCCGGCCCCGAACAGTCCGACCGTGCGCGTACTCCCGATCGCCAACGTGCACGACGGAAATCCCACCTCGGCGAAATCGGGCGTGCTCCACCTCGCCGCGTGTCCGCTGACCCGCTCGTAGAACGCGACGAGCCGCCCGACGTCGCCGGTGATGATCCGTAAGGACGCGAAGTTCACTGGGTTCCTTCCCACTGCTGCTTTCAGACCTGGCCGACGCTAGAACCGATCGCGGACAGCTGCGGTCCTCGTTCGTGAACGTCAGCCAGGAATGAGGAACAACACGTCGACCGCGACGACAGCGGCCGGCACCGCACCGAGTGTGAGGCAGGGGAGACCCGTCAGCCAGATCGCCCGGGTGCGCGCCCGCCGGGAGGCCTGGATCGCCGCTGCCCCGCCCAGGATCGTCCACGCTGCCGCGAGGCCGAACGTCGTGAACATTCCCCCGGAGCCCGCAAAGTCACGATTGCTGTGCGCCAGGGCCATCAGGAACACAAGCCCCGCCGCGGCGGAGACTCCCAGCGCGACCAGGAATCCGCCCAGGACCGTGATCACGATCTTCGCGACTCGCTCACTCCGGACGTTGTCTTCGCGCACGACCGAAACCCTACTGCGGCCGCCGTGAAAACTCCGGCTTTGTGGCGGTGACCGGCACCGAGCGCGCACCCACCTCGTGCGCACGGATGCCGCCCTCGTCCTGCAATTCCGCCACAGCCACGAGGTTCCACACCGTTGTTCTCGCGCACTTCGGCCGTCTCCGTGAGTGACCTCGACCGGGGACCCCGCCACGTACCGTGATCCGGCAGCGTCCACATCGCGCCCAGAGGGGGCCGGCATGGCACTCACCACCGCGGGGACGACCACCCGCCTCAGACAGACGACCGGCGGCCTCTTCCTGGCGGTTGCGATCGCCTTCGCGGTGGCCGCGACGGTGCTGTCCGCGACCTTCGACTGGCCCGACATCCTGCGCCGGCCCGGTGACATCGTGCTGCCGGCCTTCGCCGCGGGCGGCGCGAGTCCTGTGTGGACGTGGTTCGCCACGGCCTGGACGTATGCGATCCTCCTGGCCCCCGTCCTCTTGCTCCCGGCCGCGCTCGGCCGCCGGAGCGACCCGCTGCTGCGCGCGGCGACGTACGTGGGCGCGACCTCGGTGGTGCTGTCGCTCATCGGGTTCCTGCGGTGGGTCTTCGTGGTCCCGCAGCTCGCCGCCTCGTATGTCACCGGCGACGCCACCACCCAAGCCGCCGTGAACGCCGCGTGGACGGCGCAGCACCAGTTCGGAGGGGCGTTGCTGGGGGGAGCACCTCGGGCAGCTGCTGGTGATCGTGTGGTCGGTCGTGCTCTGCGCGATCGTGCTGCACACCGGCGTGCTGCCGCGGTGGATCGGGGTGTCCGGGCTGTTCGTCAGCGCGCTCTACCTGCTGAACCAAGGCGACATCCTCGCCACGGCCGTGCCCGGCTTCCCGGTCTGGGACCTGGCGGGGCTGCTCGGCAGCGTGGCCTGGGGGCTGTGGGTGGCCGCGCTCGGGGTGACCATGCTGCTGATCAGGGGAGATGCCGATGATGCCGCGTAACTCGTTCCTCGCGACGTGGGTGCTCTGGACGGTCGGGTTCCTCGCCTTCCCCCTCGGCGGCGTGGCGGGCGGCGCCGTCGTCGGCCGGGTCGACAGCCCGTTGGCCGCGCTGTTCGGCGGCGCGGTGACCGGACTGGTCGTCGGCACCGGCCAGGCCCTCGTCAGCCGCCGTCGGCTCGACCCGCTGCGCTGGATCCCTGCCACCACCGTCGGCATGGGCGCGGGCCTGTTCATCGGCGCGGCCGCTGTCGACTACGGAACTTCACCGGCCGACCTCGCGATCATGGGCGCCTTCACCGGCGCACTGCTGGGCGCCGCGCAGCTGGCCGCCCTGCCCCCGGCCGCGCGCCACCGCTGGGCCTGGGCCGTCGCGATGCCCGTGCTGTGGTGCCTGGGCTGGGTGATCACCGCATCGGCCGGTATCGAGGTGGACGAGCAGTTCACGATCTTCGGCTCGGCGGGGGCCGTGACGGTCTCGGCTCTGTCCGGGCTGCTGCTGCACTGGCTTCTGCCTTACTGGCCCGCGGTTCCTGTGTCGCGGAAGAAGGTGAGATGAGGGTCCACAATGTACTCACCGTCCGATATGGATGCCGCCACGTCATTGTTCCGGGCCTCAAGAACGCCTTGTCACCATAAATCTGTCGATCGCCAAGCCGGTCCCTGGAACGATGTCAAGGGATGGATATCGTCGACAACAAGCCCGGGCCGGGCGACGGCCACGATGCCCTGCGCTTGGCGAAAGCCTGGTTCCTCCACGTCGAGAAGCTCGACAGCGATCGCACGCTGCCCCCAACTGACCACACTGTGTGGACCGAACACGACCTGGCCGCCGCGCTGTTCATACGCGACTTCGTGGAGGACGCGCTCGCGGGCCTCGAGCCCGGGCTCGCTGATCGGGTCCGTCCGGACGTCACGGCGGCCGACGACCTGTTCCGGTCCTTCACCGTCGAAGACCCCGGCGATCGGATGGCGAAGGTCGCGGACATCGACCTCATCGGTCGGGGATGGTGGTGGTTTCGCGTGCCCGCCTCGGGTCCGATCGTGCAGGACCTGGCCCGGTACTGACGCGGCCGCCGCGGCCCCTTCGCCGGCGAAAAAATCACCCTGCCCGTGACCAGCCACAGCGTCACTTCTGTCGGTGCGCCCCGGTAGCGTCCTCAGCCGTGGATGCTCGGAAGCGGATTCAGGAACTCGCCGATCAGATCGTGGTGCTGCGCGACGCGTACTACCGGGGCTCGCCGGTGGTGGCGGACGCGGAGTACGACGTGGTCGAGGACGAGTTGCGGGGGTTGATCGAGGCCAACCCGGCGCTGGCGCCCGACCCGAACCCGCTGGAGCAGGTGGGCGCGCCGGCGGTGTTGCACGCGCCGATCCGGCATTCGCGGCCCATGTTGTCGTTGGAGAAGGCGACGAAGCCCGAGCAGGTGGCGGCGTTCTTCGACCGCTTCCCCGGGCAGCCCGTCGTGGTGATGCCGAAGCTGGACGGCCTGTCGCTGGCGCTCGTCTACGAGCAGGGCCGCCTGGCCCGCGCGGTCACCCGTGGCGACGGGACGACCGGCGACGACGTGACCGTCCTCGTCCGGGCCCTCACAGACGGCGTGCCCGACAAAGTCGACGCGCCCGGCCGGGTCGAGGTGCGAGGGGAGGCGGTGATGCTGCGCTCCACATTCGCGGCCTACAACATCGCCCACCCCGACAAACCGCTGATCAACCCGCGCAACGCAGCCGCCGGCACCCTGCGCGCGAAGGACCCGGCGACGGTCGCGGAGCGGCGCCTGCGGTTCTTCGCCTTCGACCTGGACACCGACCCCGACAGCGCCGACACCGACCTCGCCCGCGCCCTCCAGACGCTCGGCTTCACCGCCGCCGACATGCGCCGCTGCGCCGACGCCGAGGCCGCGCAGGCGGTGATCACCAAGATCGAGCAGCAGCGCAACGACCTCGACTACGACCTCGACGGAGCCGTCCTGCGCCTGGCCGATCGGGACGCGTACGCGGCCGCCGGCACGCGTTCGAGCTCACCGCGGGGGGCGCTGGCGTTCAAGTTCGCCGCCGAGGAGAAGACCACGGTGCTGTCCGATGTGGTCTGGGACGTCGGCAAGACGGGCAAGATCGCCCCGGTCGCGTGGCTCGAGCCGGTGTTCGTGGGCGGCACGACCGTCACCCGCGCGACCCTGGCCAACCAAGAGGTCATCCGCGCCCGCGGCATCAAGATCGGCGACACGGTGCTGGTGCGCCGCGCGGGCGACGTGATCCCGTTCGTCGCAGGCGTGCTCGACGCGTCGAAGCGCACGGGCGCGGAGCGGGACATCGTTCCGCCCACCCGGTGTCCGTCGTGCGAGCAGCCGCTGACCGAGCAGGGCAACAGCCGGGAACTGTTCTGCACCAACGTCGCCTGCCCCGCCCAGACCGTGCGGCGGTTGATCCACTGGGCTTCGCGCGCAGCCGCGGACATCGACGCCATCGGCGGCGTGTGGATCGAACGGCTGGCCGAGATGGGCATCCTGGAGCACCCGTCCGACTTCTATCGGCTGACCAAGGAACGGCTCCTGGAGTTCGACCGCATCGGCGAGGTCTCGGCCACGCGCATGATCGAGTCGATCGACGCCAGCCGCCGGGTCGGTCTGCGGCGGGCGTTGATCGGGCTCGCGATCCCGATGGCGTCGGAAGGTACCGCGGCCCGGCTGTGCCGCGCGGGCTTCGGCTCGCTGGAGGCGGTCGCGGAGGCCGGTGAGGACGGGCTCGTGGCGGTCGAGGACATCGGCCCGAAGGTCGCCGCGTCGCTGATCGAGCACCTCACGCGGCTACGGCCCGAGCTCGAGCGGCTGCGCGAGCGCGGCGTTTCGCTGGACGTCCTGGAGGAAGACCTCCCACCGGTCGTGGCCGCCGGCGCGCCGCTGGCCGACAAGACGGTCGTGATCACCGGCGGCATCAGCGACCCGCGGTCGGGCGAGAAAGTTCCCCGCCCGACCTTCCAACGGCTGTGCGAACAGGCCGGCGCGACCACCGCCTCGTCGGTCTCGGCGAGCACCGACTTCCTCATCACCGGCGCCGACGTCGGGGCGAGCAAACTCACCAAGGCGGAGAAACTCGGTGTCGAGGTCGTGGACCAGGGCGTGATCTGGCAACAGCTGATCGAAGCCGGCGTCGTCTAGCCGGGGGTGCTGTGGCAGTTGTCCAGGGTGGGCATCGGCTTGCTGGGGTCGAACCGGCCGGGCTCGGGCGACACGGACGTGCCGGAGTAGTCGTGTTCGCTGAACGCGGGCGTGAGCTTCTCGTCATTCGTGCACGCGACGCTGTCGAAGTACGAGCTGAACTTGTCCACCCACAGCCCGCGGCTCGACGCCTGCCAGTGCGATCCGCTGCGCACCGTGTAGTCGGCGTCGACGCGGACGAAGGGGTCCAGGTCGCCCGGGCCGTCGACCGGGTGGTCGCCGGGGTCGAACGCGTAGGCCACGACGTAGGAGGCGTGGATCAGCAGCTCACCGGCCTTGCCCGGCTTCACTGTCAGCGCCCCGGTCATGCGAGGGGAGACGGGCAGCAGGTGATAGCCGTCCGCCAGGTAGATCACGTAACCCTCGGGGTGGGCCTGGACGTCCGGCCTCGCGTCCGGCGCGACCAGCGCGGCGTACTTGGCCGGGTTGTGGCGATCCAGCGTGTCCGGGTCGAACTGCGCGACCGTGATCGCCTGCTTCACCTGGTCCTCGGCCTGTCCGACCTGCTTCGCCGAGAACGAGCCCACCTTCGCCGCCGCCGGGATGGCCAGCCCCGCGATCCCCTCGGCCCAGTTCTGCGCCGGCGTGTCCTCGAACGGCCGCGTCAGGTCGACGTGCCCTTCCTCCGGCAGGTCGGTCGGCGCGGCCTCCGTCGTCACGACCGACGAGGACGCCGGCGCGCCGACGTCCGCATCCGTGCTCTGCTCGGCCGTCGACTTCCCCCACACGTACAACCCGGCCCCGGCCCCCACCACGACGACCACCACGATCGCCGAGGTCACCAGCCACTTGAGCCACTTCCCCCGTCTCCGTCTGCGCCGCAGATCGACCCACGCCTCCTTCTCGGCGTGCCGCCGCCAGTCCGGGTCCATCAGGTCCGGATGGTTCTCGATGTCGTAATCGTCCACTGTGTACCACCCAACCTCGTTGACCTCGCCGCAAAACATCGGCGCCGACGACTGGTCGTTACGGCTTCAAGTGGCAGAGACGGCAACGTTTCGGACACGCTTCACCGAGGGTCGAACCCGCTGATCCCGGTCTTCCCGTCGTGGCGGCGGCGGTGATACCGAGCGTGAGGGCGCTGAGTTGTCCGTCCATATGAGACAGGCTGGGTGGCGGCCACTGTGGACACACCAAGCCCGCGGGAACACGCAGCCCCCAACGGTCAGGAAGTGTTTCCCCCGAACGGGATCAGGACCGATCCGGTCATGACCACGCGCCGATGGCTGTTGCCGGTGCGGCCCGGACGGACCGATGATGTGGTCATGTCCACTTCTCGAAGCACCTTCCCCGCCGAGCTCCCGGCGTCACTTCCGCCCATCGCGGCCGTCCACGGACTGTCCGAGGACGAGCTCGACCTGCTCGCCGATGCGTGGGAGGCCCGGCCCTCGGACGCGCCGACGGTCGTGCGCCGCCTGGGCCCGGCCGCGTCCCGGCTGCGGGCGCTGCGTCGCGCGGAGAGGCAGTCTCGGACCTGCCCGGTGTGCGCGTTCGACGATCTCGACACCCCGCCCTACCTCGCGTTCGAAGGCCTGTCCCGCGACGCCGGCCAGCCGGTCTTCACCGCGCCCTACTCCATCCACTTCGGTGACCCGTCCCGGACTCGCTGCCCCTGCTGCGGCTACGGTTTCGGGCTCGACGACGCCCCGGGCGAGGGCTCGGAGCCGGTCACCTTCGAGGCGTGGTTCCTGGCGTGGGGGGCACGTGGGCACCCGTGGCACGACCGCGACCGCCGGCCGGACGGCTGGGACGCCGCCACCCAGCTCGCGGCCGTGGAGCGCTAGTTCACCCGCTCCGGACGTCCACCGCGATTTCCGGATGAGGACCGCGAGGAGTGGATCGCCTGATCGGCCGCGGACCTCTAACTTCCCCGTCGAACGTCAGCAACGGCGCTTGACGGGAGGTCTGGAATGCAGGCGGAACTAGAGTTCCTCGAACCGGAGCGTGTCCGAGGGGTTCTCCCCGAACTTGGCGCGGTACGCCTGGGCGAACCGGCCGAGGTGGCTGAACCCCCAGCGGAAGGCCACCTCGGTGACGGAGACGGCCGGGCGCGACCCGGCCCGCAGGTCCGCCCGGACCTGTTCGAGGCGGCAGTCTCGCAGGTACGTCATGGGCGGCATGCCGACGTAACGCCGGAACCCCTCCTCGAGCGAGCGGACGCTGATGCCCACCAGTTCGGCGAGCTCGGCGACCGTCCACGGCACCTCGGGGCCGGCGTGCATGAGGTCGACCGCCCGCTTGACGGTGCGCGGCTGCGGGCTGGATCCCAGCTCGGACAGCGCGTCGTGATAGCTGTGCGGCTGTCCCCGGAGCAGTCCGCCCACGATGAGCCGGCGCAGCTCGGCGGCGAGCAGCCCGTCGCTCGTGAAGGCGCCGGGCGCATCCAGCTCGGTGGCCAGGACTTCGACCGCGTGCAGCCACGCACGGGTGGACGGCTGCGTCAGGTCCATCGCCATGCGGAACCGGACCGGCGCGCGCAGCGGGCGCTCGACCCGGCGGACGACTTCGTCCTCGAGGAACGTCCGGTCGATCTTGAGGCACAGCTGCTCGCTCCCGGCCTCCCACCGGTCGAGCACGGTGTGGCCGACGGGGTTGAACACGGCGGCCGTGCGCGGCGTGGCGACGACCCGCTGGTCGCCGCACGTCGACGCCACGGCTCCGGTCAGCGGGACGTTCACGTGGTAGGCGGTCTGCAGGTCGCCGCAGTCCTTGACGATCTCGGCGCCGTAGGACATTCGCCCGATCGTGAGAGGGCCGACGGTCAACGTGCGCATCGTGAAGTCGAAGTCGCGGGACCGGTGCGTGTGATCGAGCCGGAGCGGGTAGTAGACGCGGCTGAGCTCTTCGCGCGCGAACATCAGATCGTTGGTGTGGAACGCCTTTGGCGTGCCGGCCGTGCCGCCACCCGCCCCGCGGTCACCGGCGCACATGGTCGGATGGTAGCTCGCCGGGAATCACCGGGCAAGGCGCGGAGGAGGCGGCCGGCGTGGAGCTGCGACAGCTGAAGGCGTTCGTCGTCGTGGCGGAGGAGCTGCACTTCGGCCGCGCTGCGGACCGGTTGCACATGGCGGCTTCGCCGTTGAGCCGGCAGATCCGCAGCCTCGAACGGGAGTTGAAAGCCGTGCTCTTCCGCCGCACGACCCGACACGTCGAACTGACCCCCGCCGGGCGGGTGCTGCTCGAACGGGGCCGCGCGATCCTGCGGGAGGTCGACGTGGTCACCCGCACCGTCACCGAGGTGGCCACACCGGCTCCGGCTCGCGTCACGGTCGCCTTTACCCGCAGCGCCGCCCAGACCCTGCTCGCCCGGTTCATGGTGACCGCTCGCCGCGTCGGGAATCTCGAAGTGGACCTCCACACGGACCTCCTCACCCCGGCACAGCTGGACGCGATCGGGAGTGAGGTCGTCGACATCGGATTCCTGGTGCACGCAGGCGAGCCGGTCCCCGCCGGACTCCGGTCGCACTCCCTGGTCTCCGGGGCGCTGCGGGCTGTGGTGCCGGCCGGTCACCCCCTCGCCGATCGCGCCGTGATCGAGCTCGCCGAGCTGGCGTCCCACGACCTCATCTCGTTCCCCGCGCCGACCCGCTCGGTGGTCCGCGAGGTCACCGAGAAAGCGTGTGCCCGAGCCGGATTCCGGCCCCGGTTCGCCTACGAGGCGGGCGAGACCGCGGCGATTCTCAACCTCGTCGCCGCGGGTCTCGGGATCAGCCTGCTGCCCGTGCCCGTCGACCTGCTCGGTCCCGGGCTGGTGCACCGTCCGGTGATCCCCGAGGTCGGAATCGAGATCAGCATGGTGTGGCGGGAAGACGAACGGCGCCCGGAGGTGCTCCGGCTCGTGGCGGCGATCCGGCGACCCGGCCGGCGCGGCTCCCAGGACGAGGGCTGCGAGCTCGTGCCGCTGAGCGGGGCGCAGTAGGACGGTCCTTTATGGACAAAGATGCACGGACGATGATACGCGCGGTGGCGGGTTCCGGCTCCATTGTGACCGATACCGAACCATTGTGACTGGATTCGGCCTTGGTCGCGCGATCCGCCGGGCACATCCTGGGTCACGGCACCACGAGCGATTCAAAGGAGAACGCATGCCACACCTCAAGCGCGAGGACTGGTTCGATCTCGGTCGCCGGCTGGACTGGACGCCCGGGTACGTGTCGCGCGACGAGCTCTTCCCCGAGTTCGCCACCGACGCGTCCGCGCTGCCGAGCGAGGCCTGGGAAGAGTGGGACGAGCCGTACAAGGTCTCCTTTCGAGAGTACGTCGACATCCAGCGCCAGAAGGACGAAGCGCTCTACGGGGTCAAGACCGCGGTGGGGCGTGCTCGTTACGTCGAGGGCGCCGATCCTCGCTGGCGCGCGATCATCAAGGAACACTACGGCGTCGCCTCCGTTGCGGAGTACTTCGCCGGGCTGTCGGAGGCCAAGCTCGCGCGCTTCGCGCCGTCGGCCTCCTGGCGCTCGGTGGCCACGATCGGGATGCTCGACGAGATCCGCCACGGCCAGCTCCAGCTGTTCTTCCCGCACTCCTACGTCAAGCTGGACGAGCAGTTCGACTGGGCGCAGAAGATGTACCACACCAACGAGTGGGGGACGATCGCCGCGCGGTCGATGTTCAGCGACCTGTTCCTGGCCGGCAGCGCGGTCGACGCGGCGATCGCGGAGACGTTCGTGTTCGAGACCGCGTTCACCAACCTCCAGTTCCTGGGCATGGCCTCGGACGCGCTCAAAGCGGGCGACATCGAGTTCTCCTCGTTGCTGCAGTCGATCCAGACCGACGAGGCGCGGCACTCGCAGCAGGGCGCGGCGGTGATCGAGGTGCTGCGCAAGCACGATCCCGACCACGCCCAGTACATAGTGGACAAGTCGGTGTGGCGGACCTGGAAGGTCTTCACGCTGCTGACCGGCATGCCCATGGACTACTACATGCCGCTGGAACACCGCGTGCACTCCTTCAAGGAGTTCATGGAGGAAATGGTGCTCGACCAGTTCAGCAAGTACATGCTGGACTCCGGGCTCAAGCTGCCCTGGTACTGGGACCAGCTGCTCGACGAGGTCGACAACTTCCACCACTCGATGCACCTGGGCTCGTGGACCTACCGGCCCACGCTGTGGTGGGATCCGGCGGCCGGGGTGTCTCCCGAGGAGCGCGAGTGGCTCGCGGTGAAGTACCCCAAGTGGGAGCAGACCTGGGGTCCGAAGTGGGACGTCATCACCGAGAACGCGAGGGCGGGACGCGAAGACCTGACCCTGCCGTCGACCTTGCCCGTCACCTGCAACATGTGCCACCTCCCGATCACCGTGTGGAGCGCGCACGCCGCCCCGGTCCGGACCACGCAGATGGACGGACGCCGGTACCGGTTCTGCTCCGAGCCGTGCCAGTGGATCTTCGAACAGGAACCGGCGAAGTACCACGGTCATCTTTCGCTGATCGACCGCTTCGTGGCCGGGCACATCCAGCCGCCCAACCTCGAAGGAGCACTCGCCTACATGGGCATCACCCCCGGCGTGGCCGGCAAGGACGCACTGGACTACGCCTGGGCCCGCACGGCCTGACCGAGGAGGAGATCCCATGGGTTCACCCATGCCGGTGGTCGCGCACTTCCGTGGCGACTTCCTGTACAACCTGGTCCTGATCGAGGACACCGACACCATCGAGCAGGTGGCGCGGGCGTGCGCCGCCCACTCGGTCGGCCGGCGGGTGGCGGAGCTCGACCGTGCCTTGCGCGTCGAGCACGCCGGCCGGTTCCTGGAGCCCACCAGGTCGGCGGCCGAGGAAGGCGTGCAGCCGATGGACGAGGTTTTCGTCTCCTACGCCGACTCGTGACCCGATGACCGAACACGAGACGCCGGACGAGAGCTGGCATTCGCTGTGCGCCGAAGAGGACCTCTGGGAAGGCGAGATGTCGTACCAGCGCCTGCCCGAGGGCACGCCCGTGCTCCTGGTCAATGTGGACGGACGTATTCGCGCGTACCAAGGAATGTGCCCGCACCAGGAGAACACGCTCGAAGACGCCGATTTCGACGGCGGGGTGATCACGTGCCCCGCCCACCTGTGGGAGTTCGACGCCACCGACGGCGCGGGCATCAATCCCGCGAACACGAGGCTCAGGGAGTACCCGGTGGTGATCCGCGACGGCGCGGTCTTCGTCCGGGTGCCGGCCGGCGACGCAGGAAAGGTGTGTCACCCATGACTCAGCTCGACACGACCCAAGACGGCGCGCCCCCCGAGGGCGCGGCGTTGGTGGGGCCGCTCATGCAGGCCGGTGAGATGGCGGACCTGGTCGCCGACGCCATCGCCGAGGACAACCCGGGAGCGGAGGTCTTGATCCGCGACCAGGGGTCGTTCATCCGCATCCACACGCCGGGAGTCTGCCGGTTGACCCGGCAGACGCTGAGCGAGCTCGCCGGGCGGCCGCTGCGGATCGGGGACGTCGAGCCGCACATGGCGTTCTTCGCCGGCCACATCACCACCACCACCGACGAGATGATCTGGCGCAGCGGGCAGTCCGCCGCGCGCCCTGCGCCGGTCAAAGGAGAAGACGCACGATGACGAGTGACGTGACGCCGGGAACCCGGCGCCGCCGGACGTGGAGCCGCTACACGGACCGCAAGGTGCCGACCGAGTACGAGTTCGTCTCGCACGACCTGCACTGGCACTACAAGCCCGGCCAGCCGCCGTGGGAGATGGCGCCCGACCACGTGTGGAACCGCTGGTACATCGAGAACCGCAACGAATCGCCGTTCACTTGCCCGGACTGGAACCGCTTCCGCGATCCGGACATGCTCGTCTACCGCACCTACGTCAGGATGCAGGACGAGGCGGAGAACTACGTCGACGGCCTGATCGACGACCACGAGGACCGCGGCGCCTACGCGGCGTTGCCGGGGGAGTGGCTGGGCGCCCTGCGGTCCGGCTACACCCCGTTCCGCTACGCCGGTCACGCGTTGCTCATGGCGGCCACCTACGTGATGTCGATGGCACCGTCGAGCTACATCAGCAACGCCGTCGCGTTCCAGGGCGGGGACGAGCTGCGCCGCATCCAGCGTGTCGCGTACCAGACGCGGCAGTTGCAGGTGCACCACCCCGAGTTCGGGTTCGGCGACGACCGGGGCGTCTGGGAGCGGGACCCCTCGTGGCAACCGTTGCGCAAGGCTCTCGAGCTGCTGCTGGTGGAAAGGGACTGGGGCAAGGCGTTCGTGTCGCTGAACTTCGTCGTCAAGCCCGCGATCGACGCCGTGTTCAACGTCCGGCTCGCCGAAGCCGCCGAAGCACACGGCGACGGGCTCACGGCGATGATGCACCGCCACCTCCAGCTCGACTCGGAGCGCAGCGTGCGGTGGTCGGTCGCGCTCGCCAGGACCGCGATCGAGGCCGTGCCGGACAATCTCGGGCTCATCTCCGGCTGGGTGAACGACGCGACCGCGGCGGTGGTCGACGCGGTCGTCGACGCCTCGGCGCCACTGTCCACTTCGGTCAGTGCGCTCGACGCGGTCGAAACCCGCCGCGCGGTGCGTGAAGCGATCGCAGCCGCGGTGCGCCAGATCGGTGTCGAGCACCTGCAGTCCTGACCCACACCCGCCGGCGGCGGCGTGCGTCCTTCGGGGCGTACGCCGCCGCCGGCGTCCCGAGCCTGCCGACGACCGGAGAGACCATGACCCACCGCCCTCCGACGCTGCGCGACGTGGTCATCGTGGGCGGGTCGCTGGCCGGCTTGCACGCCGCGGAGGAACTGCGCGCCGCCGGCTACGACGGCACGTTGACGCTCGTGAGCGCCGAGCGGCGAGCACCGTACGACCGGCCGCCCCTGTCCAAGCAGATCCTCACCGGTGAGTGGGCGCCGGACCGATCCGCGTTGCGCAGCGCCGAGGATCTGGCTGCCCTGCGAGCCGAGGTGCTCCTCGGGGTGCACGCGACCGGTCTCGATGTCACGAGCCGGATCGTGACGACCGACGACGGGCTCCGGTTGCCCTACGACGGACTGGTCCTCGCGACCGGGTGCACGCCGCGAACGCTGCGCGGTGAAGCGGCGCGCGAGGGACTGCACACGTTGCGGACGGCCGAAGACAGCCTCGCGCTGCGCCGGACGCTGCTCACCGGGGGCCACCTCGTCGTGGTGGGCGCGGGATTCATCGGCATGGAGGTGGCCGCGGCTGCCCGCACCCTGGGCGCGGACGTCACCGTCGTCGAGCCGGCGCCCGCGCCGATGCAGGCCGCTCTCGGCGAACGGATCGGTGGCGCGCTCGCCGATCTTCACCGCGCGCACGGGGTCAAGTTCGCTTTGGGACGGGGCATCAGCCGAATTCTGGGCCCGAACCGGGTCGAAGGCGTCGAATTCGACGACGGAACCATCCTGGGCGCGGACGCGGTCCTCGTCGGGATCGGCGCCGCCCCCGCCACGGGCTGGCTGGCCGGCAGCCCCCTCGACACGAGCAACGGCGTCGTCTGCGACGCCCACCTCGCCGCCGGACCACCCGGCATCTACGCCGCGGGCGACCTGGCGTGCTGGGACAACCCGCTGTTCGGCGCACGCATGCGCGTCGAGCACTGGTCCAACGCGACCGAGCAAGGCGCGGCAGCGGCCCGGAACCTGCTCGCGGCGCAGGATGAGCGGCAACCGTTCGCCTCGGTCCCGTACTTCTGGTCCGACCAGTACGACACGTCGATCCAGTTCGCCGGACGGCCGGGTTCGGAACGCGTGCCGATCGTCGAGGCCGACGGTCCGAAACCCGCGTTCCTCGTCCTCACCGGCGAGGGCGGCACGCTCACCGGGGTTCTGTCAGTCAACTCCCAGCGGGTCTTCCTGCGGATCCGCCGGATGATCAAGGCCAGGGCAACCCTCGCCGACGCCGCTGATGCGGCCCGCGCGTTCCTGTCCCGTTGATCCGCTCGCAAGTGTCGAAGGCCGGCCGATCTCGACCACGCGGTCACCGATCGGCGCACATCGTCAGTCAGCAGTGGCGATTCCCGCCGCCAAAGCGAGCGCGGCAGCCTCACCCCGCGAACTCACTTCCAGCTTCTTCAACACCCCCGCCACATGGAACTTCACCGTGCTCTCCGTAATACCGAGAGTCTCGGCG
This sequence comes from Amycolatopsis sp. NPDC005232, assembly GCF_040607795.1. Lineage (NCBI taxonomy): Bacteria > Bacillati > Actinomycetota > Actinomycetes > Pseudonocardiales > Pseudonocardiaceae > Amycolatopsis > Amycolatopsis sp. NPDC005232. Next base: position 53,751 of record NZ_JBEXHL010000045.1, read on the forward strand.
ATCGCCTTGTTCCGCTGGCCCCTCGACACCAGGCGCAGGACTTCCAGCTCACGCCGGTTGAGCGTGGACAGCAGGGCGTCATCCGGCTGGTCCGAGGCAGGCTCGAACGGCACGGCGATGGCGACGCGGCTGCCCCAGCCGGGGACGGCGTCGACCTCGACGGTGGCGCCCAGGGTTTTCGCGCGGCCTTCGAGCTGGCGGCGGAGGCCGGCGGCGTCGAGGTGGCCGGATTCGCGGTCGCGGATGTCGAGATAGAGCGTGGTGGTGTCGGTGGACCAGGCGACCCTCAGGCGGGTCAGGTCGGGCTGGGTGGTGAAGGCCAGCACCGCCGTGCAGGTCATGGCGCGGGCCGCGTGGGCGATTTCGCCGGGCAGCGGGTGCGCGTCTTTCGGCGGGGTGACGAACTCCAGCTCCGCGTCGTGGTGGCGGAGCATCTGCCGGACTTCGCGGCGGAGCCTGGTGAACGCGCTGTGGGCCGGCTCTTCGGACAGGGCGAGGTCGGACGTCTGCGCCGAGCGCAGGGCCACCAGTGCGGCCGAAGCGGCGTCGGTCGCGGCGAGGCGGGCGGGGCGGTCGTCCAGGCGGGTGGAGCGCAGCGCCGTCAGGATCGTGACGAGCGCGGTTTCGTGGGCCGCGGCCATTTCGGCGATCGTGCGGGCCCGTTCGGTCGAAGCCGCCCGGGATTCGGCCAGGTAATCGGGGCTGGCCTGCTCGACCTGCTGGCGGATGGAGGTCGCGACGATCCCGAACAGCGCGCCCAGCAGCTCCGGTTGCGGGCACCGCGCCCGTGGGGACCGCGGGACGAGCGCGAGCAGAGTGCCGCCGGCGTCGAGAGCGGCCCAGACGGTCCGGTCGGCGCCGCCCAGGCGGGTGTGTGTGGTCAGCTGGCTGTCGGGCGGCACGGTGGCTTTGAGCTGCTCGAGCTCGGCGATGGTGATCTTCCCGGTGATCGCCGTGGCACCGGCGACCTTGCGCGGACGCCCGGTGCACTCGAGGGTGAAGATGACGAGCGCCTGGTGCGGCCAGCGGTCGGCGAGGAACCGCGAGAACCGCGCGGCGATCTCGCGCAGCGGGCCCTCGACGACCTCCCGCAGCTCGGTCAGCTCGATGTGGTCGGACACCGGGATCACGATAACGACCGCGGACCCTGGCCGGAAGACCAGGTTTCCCTCGACCAACGACCAGGTCGCACCCGCGATCACGCGTTCTAGGGTCGCGTCAGGCATGCGTTGCCACGCATGCCTCGGCTGGTCACCAACGGAGGTTTCAGGGAATGCCACAGCAGGTGCGCGGGGTGATCGCCCGGTCGAAGGGCGCGGCGGTCGAGCTGACCGACATCGTGGTCCCGGACCCCGGCCCAGGTGAAGTGGTCGTCGCGATCGCGGCGTGCGGCGTCTGCCACACCGACCTGACCTACCGCGAAGGTGGCATCAACGACGAGTTCCCGTTCCTGCTCGGCCACGAGGCCGCCGGCACCGTGGAAAGCGTCGGCGCCGGGGTGGAATCCGTGCAGCCGGGGGACTTCGTCGTTCTCAACTGGCGCGCGGTCTGCGGGCAGTGCCGGGCGTGCAAACGCGGCCGCCCCCAGTACTGCTTCAACACGTTCAACGCGACGCAGCGGATGACGCTGACCGACGGCACCGAGCTGACCCCGGCGCTGGGCATCGGCGCGTTCGCCGACAAGACCCTCGTGCACGCCGGGCAGTGCACGAAGGTGGACCCGACCGTGGACCCGGCGGTCGCCGGCCTGCTCGGCTGCGGCGTGATGGCCGGGCTCGGCGCCGCGGTCAACACCGGCGGCGTGGGCCGTGGCGACTCGGTGGCGGTCATCGGCTGCGGGGGAGTGGGCGACGCCGCGATCGCCGGCGCCCGCCTCGCCGGCGCGACGACGATCATCGCCGTCGACCGCGACGACCGGAAGCTCGCCTGGGCGCGGGACCTCGGCGCGACGCACACGGTCAACGCCTCGGACACCGACGCGGTCGCCGCCGTCCAGGAGCTCACCGGCGGCTTCGGCGCCGACGTCGTGATCGACGCGGTCGGGCGCCCCGAGACGTGGCAGCAGGCGTTCTACGCGCGCGACCTGGCCGGCACCGTGGTGCTCGTCGGCGTCCCGACCCCGGACATGCGGCTGGAGATGCCGCTGCTGGACTTCTTCGCCCGCGGTGGCTCGCTGAAGTCGTCCTGGTACGGCGATTGCCTGCCGGAGCGCGACTTCCCGATGCTGATCGACCTGCACCGCCAGGGCCGGCTGCCCCTGGACAAGTTCGTCACCGAGCGGATCTCCCTCGACGACGTCGAAAAGGCCTTCCACACCATGCACGCGGGCGAGGTGCTGCGGTCGGTGGTGATCCTGTGAGCGGCGCGCTGCGGATCGACCGCGTCGTGACGTCGGGCGTGTTCGAGCTCGACGGCGGCACGTGGGACGTCGACAACAACGTCTGGCTCGTCGGTGACGACGACGAGGTGGTGGTCGTGGACGCCGCGCACGACGAGAAGGCGATCACCGAGGCGGTCGGCGACCGCAACGTCGTCGGCATCGTCTGCACCCACGGTCACAACGACCACGTCACCGTCGCCCCGCAGCTGGGGGACCACCTCCACGCGCCGGTCCTGCTGCACCCGGCCGACCGGGAGCTGTGGGAGCTGACCCATCCCGGGCGGCGGTTCTGGCGCGCCGAGGACGGCGAACGCATCGCGGTCGCCGGCACCGCATTGGAGTTCATCCACACGCCAGGGCACTCACCGGGCTCGATCTGCCTGCACCTACCGGAGGCCGGCGCCCTGTTCACCGGCGACACGCTGTTCGCCGGCGGCCCCGGCGCGACCGGCCGCTCGTTCTCGGACTTCCCGACGATCATCTCGTCGATCCGGGACCGGTTGCTGGTCCTGCCGGAAGGCACCCGAGTCCACACCGGACACGGCGACGGCACGTCGGTCGGCGAAGAATCGCCGCACCTGGACGAGTGGATCGCCCGCGGCCACTGAGCGAGCCGAGCACCGCCGGCGCAGGTTGACCCCCATCGGGTTCGAACTCATCATGGGCAGAACCGTCGACCAGGCAGCGCGCGCCTGATCGTTCTGCCGACCCGTGGAGGCGCCGTGGCCAAGGCGAGAGCTCGCAGTGGCAACGTTCCCTTCACCGCGACCAGCTTCGTCGGCCGGCGTCAGCAGCGCAAGGAAATCCGCGACCGGCTGGCGGCCGGCCGGCTCGTGAGCTTGATCGGTCCGGGGGGAGTGGGCAAGACCCGGCTGGCGTTGCAGTTCGCCGACGAGATGAACCACCTTTTCGAGAACGGCGTGTACTTCGTCGAACTGGCGTCCGTCTCGGACGGGGGCGACGTGCCGGCGGCGGTCATCCACGCGCTGGGGATCGCGGACCAGTCGAATCGCGACGCCACCGCGAAGCTGATCGACTACCTTCGCGATCGCGAGATCCTGCTCATCCTCGACAACTGCGAACACGTCCTCGCCGGGGCCGCACTGGTGGTCCACGAAGTACTGCGGCACGCGCCCTCGGCCCGGATCCTGGTCACCACCCGCACATCGCTGACCGTGACGGAGGAGCTGCTCTACCCGGTACCGCCGCTCACCGTTCCCGATGACGCGGAGCAGGTCAGCATCGAGGCCTTGGCGCAGTTCGAGTCGATCCGGCTGCTCGAAGAACGGGCCGTGGCCGCGTCCCCCGGTTTCGCCCTCGGCGAGCACAACGCCGCCGCAGCAGCGCGGTTGTGCATTCAGCTGGAGGGAATTCCGCTGGCCATCGAGCTGGCGGTCGCCCGGATGCGCATCCTTTCGCTCGACCAGATCCTGGACCGGTTGTCGGACCGGTTCGGGCTGCTCACCATCGGCAGCCGATCGGCCGCGCCGCGCCAGCAGACCCTCCGGTCGCTCGTGGACTGGAGTTTCGACCTCTGCACGGAAGCGGAACGTCGGCTGTGGGCGCGCCTCTCCGTTTTCGCGGGCAGTTTCGACCTGACCGCGGCCGAAGGCGTGTGCGGCGACGACGGCGGCCCCACGCTCGATCTCTTGAGCTCCCTGGTGAACCAGTCCGTGCTGAACGTCGAGGACCAGGGATCGTCGAGGCGCTTCCGGATGCTGGAGACCATCCGGGCGTACGGCGCGGAGGTCCTCGAGTTCACGGGCGGCTCGGCGCGCTTCCGCGTCCGTCACCGGCAGTACTTCCTCGACGTGGTCAAGGATCTGGAACGCTCGTGGAGCGGGCCCGCGCAAGCCGCTTCGGCCAGGTGGATGCGTGTCGAGCGCGAAAACCTCCGCGCCGCGTTCGACGCCGCCGCCCCGGGCGGCGACTACCAGCTCGAGCTGGTCGCGGGGCTGCGCTACCGCTGGTACGCCGACGGGTACATCGCCGAAGGCCGCAGCTGGGCCGACGAAGCGCTCGACGCGCCCGAGGGCGAGCGAGCGCCCACGGCGGCTCGGGCGAAAGCGCTGTGGGTCGCCGCCAGGGTCAGCCTGCTCCAAGGCGACCAGGAGGCGGCAGCGCAGCGCCTCGACGAGTGCGAAGCGCTGGCGACGCGGCTCCACCTGGCGGACGCGGCGGCCCAGTGCCGCGGTCTGCGGGGGCTCGCCGCACAGCTTCGCGGCGACCTCGCCGAGGCCGAGACCCACTTCGAGGTCGCGCTGCCGGAGCTGGCCGAGGCCGACGAGACCCCGGAATGGCTCATGACGTCGTTCGAGTACGCCGTCACGCTTTCCCTCGCCGGCCGCAGCGCGGACTCGTTGGCCGTCAGCACGGCTGCGCTGGCCGTGTGCCACCAGCGCAACGAACTGTGGGCGCGCTCCTACTTGAAGTGGAGCCAAGGCCTCGACCACTGGCTGCGAGGCGACTGCGCCGCGGCGCAGACGACCGCGGTCGACGCGCTGCGCGATCACCGCGACTTCGATCCGTCCCTGGGCACCGCGTTGATGACCGAGCTTCTCGCCTGGATCGCGGGGTCGACCGGTCAGTGCGAGCGAGCGGCGCAGCTGCTCGGGGCGTCTCGAAGCCTTTGGCAGCGCACGGGGACGGAGCTGGTGGCGTTCGGGCCGAAACTCACCGGCTACCACTCCGCCTGTCTCGCTCAGCTCGAACAGACCATGCCGTCCCGCGCGCTGACCACGGCCATGCAGGCAGGGGCAAAGCGATCTCCGACGGGAATCATCGCCTACGCGTTGGCGGAACAGGTCGCCGAGTCGGCTCCCGAGGGCGAACCGCCGGTGCTCACCAGCCGGCAACGGGAGATCGCGGCGTTGATCTCGAAAGGGCTGACCAGCCCCCAGATCGCGGCGGCTCTGGTGATCTCCGCGCGCACGGTGGAGAGCCACATCGACAACATCATGACGCGCCTGGCGTTCAGCTCGCGCAGCCAGATCGCTTCTTGGTACATCGCCCAGTCCCTCTGACCGGACTGCGAAACCCGCGGCGCGAGCGGATTCCGTCGCAGTGCTAGACCCTGCAGGTCAAAGCCGCTTCGCCGGCGTCATCCGAGTACGGACATCCGTAACTTCCGTACCGCCTCCCGTGATCTCCCCCATGTGCGTGGTCCCACAGTGACGGAGATTACAAGGGCTGCCAGTCAGCGACGCACGAACCGGCCGAGTCGCCGGCGTGCGGTGGTGCAACGAAGCACACGTCGGGGCACCCGGCGAAATCCGAAGGAGTCCCCATGGCATCGCAGTTCGAGGCCGGACACTCCGGTCAACAGCCCCGGTGGGCGGACCCCGAGAACCAGGCGCACGACGACCTCGTGATGGAAGTCAAGGCGAAAACGCCGATCACCGACACCATCACGCAGCTGACCCTCGTCCGCGCCGACGGTCGTGACCTCCCCGCGTGGACGCCGGGGGCGCACATCGACCTTGTCCTCGGACCAGACCTGGTCCGGCAGTACTCCCTGTGCGGTAAGCCGAGCGACCTTCGCTCCTGGCAGGTGAGCGTGCTGTACCAACCGGACGGGCGAGGTGGCTCCGCACGCGTCCACCAGGAAGTGCGCGAAGGCGAAAGCCTTACCGTTCGGGGCCCACGCAACAACTTCCGCCTCGTCGAAGCGCCCGGGTACCTGTTCATCGCCGGCGGAATCGGGATCACCCCGATCCTGCCGATGATCGAGGCGGTCGATCGGGCGGGCGCCGAATGGTCCTTGGTCTACGGTGGCCGCAGCCGGGGCAACATGGCGTTCACCGACGACCTGAACCAGGCTCACCGCGACGGCGTGACCCTGGTTCCGGAGGACACCCACGGCCGCATCGATCTCGCGGGCATCCTCGCCGGAGTCTTTCCGGGTACCGCGATTTACGTGTGCGGCCCGGAGGGTCTGCTGTGCGCTGTGGAGGCGATGGCCGCGGACTTCGGAATCGCCGGCCAGATCCACCTGGAGCGGTTCACTCCCAAGACTCAGCTCGAAGAGACCGTCCTCGACAACTTCGAAGTCGAATTCGTGCGAACCGGGATCACCGTTTCAGTCGGGCCGGACGATTCGATTCTCAGCGTCGCGCGGGCGGCCGGAATTCCCGCACCGTTCTCCTGTTCGGAAGGCACGTGCGGGACCTGCGAAACGAACATCGTGTCGGGCCGCGCGGACCACCGCGACTCGGTTCTCAGTCCTGAGGAGCAGGAAGAGAACAGCACCTTGATGATCTGCATCAGCCGAGCCGCGTGTCCGAAGATCCGGCTCGATCTCTGATCGCACACCGAAGAGAGGAAGGCTGCCCATGGACAGCGCTGTCAGCAGCAACGAACCGACGACCGGGTGTCCGGTCGCCCACACCGCCGCGGGTTTCTCGTTCTTCGACCGTGAATACCAGGAGAACCCCGGAGCCTCGCTGGCTTGGGCCCGCGAGAGCCAGCCGGTGTTCTACAACGACGACTCGGACTACTGGGTCGTCACGCGACACGAAGACGTCAAATCGGTTTTCAGTCAGTTCAACAAGTTCTCCGCGGCCATTACGCTGACGCCGGTCACGCCGCCTTCGGAGGCGGCCGGAGCGCAACTCGAGAAATACGAGTTCGCGCCCTGCCCCGTTCTCGCGGATTCCGACCCGCCGATGCACCGGCAGTACCGCCGGCTGAACGCTCCGGCGTTCATGCCCGACCGGATCGACCCCCTCGCTCCCTACATCCGCCAGACGACGAACGACTACATCGACCGCTTCGTCGAGCGCGGCCACGCCGATCTCATCGCCGACATGCTCTGGGACATCCCGTGCCTGGTCGCGTTGCAGTTCCTGGGGATTCCCGAAGAGGACGTCGACACCGTGCGCAGGCTGGCCACGTCGATGACGGAGTTCGTCTGGGGACGGCCGAGTCCCGAGGAGCAGGTGCGGGCCGCCGACGGCCTGGGCCAGTTCTGGGCGATGGGTGAGCGCGTCATCGGGAAGCTCAAGGAGCTCGACGACCCGCCCGGCTGGCTGGGTCACGCGATCAAGATGCAGCGCGAACACCCGGATGTCATCTCCGACACCTGGCTGCAGACGAACGTCATGGGCGGCGCGATGGCCGCCCACGAAACCACGACGAACGCCACCGCGAACGCGGTCGTGACGCTGCTGAGGAACCGCGACCAGTGGGATCGTCTGTGCGCTCAGCCGTCGTTGATCCCCGGCGCGGTCGAGGAGTGCTTGCGGCTCAACCCTTCGGTCGCCGCCTGGCGCCGGATCGCGAAGGAAGACGTGCTCGTCGGTGACGTGACGATTCCCGCCGGAGCGAAGATCCTCATGGTGATCGCGTCGGCGAACCAGGACGACGCGGTGTTCGACGAGCCCGAACGGTTCGACATCGACCGGGACGCCAAGGCGCACATCGCGTTCGGCGCCGGCACGCACATGTGCCTCGGCAACCACCTCGCGCGGCTCGAGATGGTCATCTACCTCGAAGAGCTGACGCGGCGCCTGCCGCACATGACTCTCGACCACCAGGAGTTCCACTACGTTCCCAACACCTCGTTCCGGGGCCCGGAATCGCTGCACGTGAGCTGGGACGTCGAAAAGAACCCCGTCCTCACCTGACCGGTGTTTGCGCTCCGACGACGAACGGAAAAGGCACTCATGACCAGAGATTCCACTGTGGCCGGTCGCGAGATCGTGTTCACGAACTCGCACGGCAGCCGCGTGTCGCACCGGTTCGGCGCGACGATCGTCGACTGGAGCTACGAGCCCGGACCCGGCGACCCGCACCCGGTCGTGTCCGGGCGCGACGACTACGAGGCCTTCGACATTGCGGAAGGGTTGGTGTACACGCAGTTCCACCACAGCCGGGACGTGCCCAACGCGGCCGTGAGCCTCGTTCTCGACTTCGAACACGGACGCAGCCTGGCCGTCGTGAGCACGATCGGGGATCCGGCCGAGGACCGGACCAGGGTGCAGCACACCTTCCTGCCGGGCCGCATCGAGGGACTGGCGACGAGCGGAACGGAACCGGCATCCACGGCCGCGCTCCTGGGCCGGCGAGTGCTGTGGACCCAGGCCGACGGGTGCCGCTACGAGCACGTCCACCTCGAACCCGGTTCGTACTCGTGGCGCTGCCTGGCCGGCCCCGCGGCCGGGCGCGCCGGCACCGACGAGTGCACGACTTATGAACTACGGCCCGAAATCTACGTCTTCGCCGCGCGGGAAACGGCGGCCCCCTCCACCTCGGTCACCATTGCCGATCACCGCGACCTCGCGGCCCTGCGTTCGTACGGAGCTGTCTTCGGGCTGGACCGGACCGGTGAACGGCCGACGCAATCCACCTTCGGTGCCGTCGGCGAATTGCTGGGCCACACCGCAACCACCGCCTGAAACCCGGATGGAGCGCACCTCGCGCTCGTCCTCTACGAAAGGAAAGAGCCATGCTGGCCAAGGGAAACGTCAAGGTCACCGATCTCCTCCACGCCACTCCGCCCGCGATTCCGGAGGGTTCGCACGCGATGACGCAGCTCGTCGAACTCCCGCCGGCCGACCCGGGCCTCGCGCCGCACCGCCACTCCGGACCGGTGTTCGGTTACGTGACGGAAGGCAAGATCTTCTTCGAGCTGGAAGGTGAGGAGCCCCGGGAAATCGTTGCGGGCGAGGCGTTCTGGGAGCCCGGCGGTGACGTCGTGCACTACCAGGTCTCGAACCCGGACCCGGGCTCCTGGGCGCGGTTCGTCGCCGTGTGCATCTGCGCTCCCGGCGTGGAGATGATCACGATGCTGGAGCCGGAGGAGATCTTGGCTCGCGATCACCTGCGCCACCCGAGCGCCCGGCAGCACCAGGGCTGACCGTCGCCGCGACCGGATCGAAACGAGACGAGGATTCATGTCAGTACTGTCGCGACGGCCGGTGGCCGACATCGTCGCCCGCAGGTTCGCCGCCAAGATCAACTCGGCGATCCACCCCGCCGGCGAACCTCGGTTCCCTGAAATCACTGTCCGCACCACCGACATCAGCGTCGAAACTCGCCACGGTCCGGTCGCCGCGACGCTGTATTTCCCGCCGTCCCCGGCCGCCGTCCCCGGCGTGTACGTCAACGCCCACGGCGGCGGCTTCGTCGTGGGGCACCGGCAACAGGACGACGCCTGGTGCCGTTTTCTGGCCGCGCACGCTGGGGTCGTCGTGCTCAACACCGACTACGCACTGGCTCCGAAGACGCGTTTTCCCACGCCTGTCGAACAGTTCTACGACGTGGTCCGCTGGGCCTCGGAACCGGAGCGAGACTGGGACGGCACCCGCCTGTGCGTCGGCGGCCAGAGCGCGGGCGGCAACCTGTCCGCGGCAGTGTCGCGGATGGCGCTGGAAAAGGGCGGCCCCACCATCTCGTTGCAGATCCTGCACTACCCACCGCTCGACATCGTGACCCCGCCCTCCCGGAAACCGACCCCGCTGGGCTCGAAAGCGGTACTCCAGCCGTGGCTCTGCGAGGTCTTCGACACCGCCTACGTGCCCGACCGCGTTGGCCGCCGCCACCGCTACGTTTCACCGGCCTGGGGCGACAATGCCGACGGCATCGCGGGCATCGCACCGGCCCTGGTCATTGCCGCGGAATACGACCGGCTGCGCAACGAGGCCAAGCAGTACTCGGACAAACTCGAGGTCGCCGGCGCGCTCGCCGAGTACGTCGAGGTGTCCGATGTGGACCACGGCTACGACATCATGACGGACGACACGAAGACGATCCGCCAGATGTACGAGCTGATCACCGCGCATGTCACTCGTGCGCTTTCCCGATGATCCACGATCTTGTTCTTCGGTGGGTCGTCACCGCGCTCTTCGCTGTTTGCGTGGCTGAGCGCGTGCACGGAATCGCCGTCGGTCGCCTCTCTCGGCGGGGCGTCGTCGGCCATTCCTTGCACGCGCTCATGGCTCTCGCGATGGCCGTGATGGCGTGGCCTCGCGGTGCCGACCTCCCGACAACGGTTCCCTTGCTGCTCTTCGTGTCGGCGGCTGTCTGGTTCGTCGCCGGCGCTGTGCGGACCGCGGAACATCGGCGGTCCGACGCCTATCACGCTCTGATGATGCTCGCGATGGCCTGGATGTACGCGGTGATGACCGACGGCCTGCTACCGGCTCCGGTCGAGGTCGCCGATGTGGGTGGTCATCACGAGGCTTCGATGTCCGGCATGCACATGTCCGGTATGGCCTTTGTGGATACTGCGCCCGCCCCTGCCGGAACTTCTCCGTTGGTCTCAGGGCTCAACTGGCTGCTCACCATCGGTTCCGCCGTCGCCGGGGCTTGGTGGCTCTCGGAGCTCCTCGCGCGCCTCCGCACCAAGCCGCTGGCCTCGGGCCGCGCCCAGCTCGCCATCGCCACACAGGCACTGATGGCCGCCGGCATGGCCACCATGTTCGCCGCGATGATGTAGCCGCCGGCTACGACTCCTGTGCGGAGCTCGTGTTGCGCTCCGGCACCGCGGACATCCGTGGCCGGGCGCCCAGCGCGATGGTGACGATGGCGCCGGCGACCATGCAGGCGCCGACGACCCACAGACCCGTGCGCTGGGTGCCGGTCAGGTCGCGCAGCCAGCCGGTGATGTACGGCGCCGCGAAGCCGGAGATGTTGCCCAGGGAGTTGATCAGTGCGATCCCTCCCGCCGCGGCAGCTCCGGCGAGGAAGTTCGAGGGCAGCGCCCAGAATGTCGGCAGCGCGCAGCACACGCCGACGGCGCAGATTGTCACGGCGACCATCGCGGCGTAGGGGTTGCCGAGGTACAGCGCGATCGGGATGGCGATCCCGCCGACCAGCATGGGCAGCGCCACGTGCCACTTGCGCTCTCCGGTGCGGTCGCCGTGACGTGCCCAGAACACCATCACCAGGGCGCCGATCACGTACGGGATCGCGTTGACCAGCCCGGACTGGACCACGGTCAGCTTCGTGCCGAACTCCGCGCCGAACCCGGCGATGATCGTCGGCAGGAAGAAGCCGAGCGCATACAACCCGTAGGCGACGGCGAAGTACACGAACGCCAGCGCGAGGATCCGCGGGTGGGTGAGCGCCTTCTTCAGCGGCCAGTGGTGCTCGGCGACGGTCGCCTTCCGTTCCGTTTCGAGTTCGGTGATGAGCCACTGCCGCTCGTCCGCGTTGAGCCACTTCGCCTTTTCCGGCTTGTCGGTGAGCCAGAACCAGGTCGCGAAAGCCAGCAGGATCGCCGGAATACCCTCGACCAGGAACATGAACCGCCAGCCGTCCAGGCCGAACACCCCGTGGCCGCCGACGATCAGAAGACTCGACACCGTGGACCCGATGGCGGACGACACCGGCACGGCGACCATGAACAGCGCCACGGCCTTCGCCCGCTGCGCGGCCGGGAACCAATACGTCAGGTACAGGATGATGCCGGGGAAGAAGCCCGCCTCGGCCACGCCGAGCAGGAACCGCAGGATGATCAGCGTGGTCGCGTTGGGCACGAACGCCAGCACCGTCGCCAGGACACCCCAGGTGATCATGATCCGGGCCAGCCAGCGCCGGGCGCCGAACCGGTGCAACGCGAGGTTGCTCGGCACCTCGAGGATGAGATAGCCGAGGAAGAAGATGCCCGAGACGAAGCCGAACGCCGTGGACGTCAAGCCGAGGGCCTTGTTCATCCCGTTGGGACCGGCGAAGCCGATGTTCACGCGGTCCAGGTAGTTCACGAAGTACAGCAGGGCCAGGAACGGCATGATCCGCAACGCCACCTTGGCGAGGACACGATCACCGAGTACGCCGGTCTCCTTTGACACGGACAGCCCCCAATCTTCTCGCTTCCCGACGGAGCCGAGGCGCCGACGCGCTCAGGCGAGGCACGCGCCGGTGCCGACCGGTCCGGAAATCAGTCCTCGTTGCCCCGGACGCTGTTGTGTCTTCACCGGTCGACAGGGCCGGCTGACCACCGAGTGTGATGCGCCGGGCGCGGACCTCGGCGCAGCCGGCACAGCGCGAAAGGGCACCGTTGCCACACGTCTCGTTCGAGTGCCGTGGCAAGATCGGAACCTGGGCGAATTCCGGACCATTTCGGCGACAGTAGCACAACGAGTGCTGTCGGTGACCGTCGGCGACAGGGCCTGCGAAGCCGTGGCGCTCCCTCACGGTCGAATCTTTCTGCTCGGCGTCGCGGTAGATGGCCGGGGCCGCGTCCGCGTGCGACTAGAGCGTGTCTGACAATGCCTTGGTCCAGGTGATCACGGCATGGAGGACAACTGCGGATCGGTAAACGATGGCGAGCTTGTCGTAGCGAGTGG
>NZ_JBEXHL010000046.1:0-63649 GCF_040607795.1 Amycolatopsis sp. NPDC005232
ACGGGTGAGACGGTGCGGGTGAAGAAGACCAACGTGCCGGCCTTCCGTGCGGGCACGACGTTCAAGGACGTCATCTCCGGCACGAAGAAGCTGCCCAAGGCCACCGCCGTCAAGCGCACCACCACCGCCACGGCTGCCACCGCCACCCGCGCGACCACCACGCGCGCGACCGCGGCGACCGGCACGCGTGCGGCTGCCTCGCGCACCGCGGCGACCCGCCCGGCCACCACGCGCTCCACCACGACGCGTACCCGCGCCACCGCTGCGAAGCCGGCCGCTGCGACGAAGACCGCCGCCGCCAAGCCCGCCGCGACGCGCGCGAAGGCCGCCACCACCACTAAGGCTGCCGCTGCGAAGCCGGCTGCCAAGGCGACGGCGACCAAGGCCGCTGCCGCGAAGCCGGCCGCTGCTGCCAAGCCTGCTGCGAAGAAGGCCGCCGCCGCCAAGCCGGCCGCCAAGCGCACCAGCGCTGCGAAGAAGAAGTAACACCACCCCGGTTTACGCCGGGACGTGCACTTCACGGCAGGGCCCCCTCCCATCTCGGGAGGGGGCCCTGCCGCATGTGTGGGGTGGTTCTGGCCAAGTTGGGTGCGGTGTTGGACATCGGGTCGGGCTGGCGTGGGGCCGTGGGAATACTGGGGCTGGCAGGGGAACGATGCACCCTGGCTCGGTCGCCCGGTATTGGCCGACGGCGCCGGTACGAACGCTCTGGCCTGCAGGATCACGGCACCGCACAGAAATGACGAGGCCTGCGCAGTCCTGGCTCGCGCGGCACAGAACGGCGGACGAGAACACGCTGCTGCATAAGCCGAGAGCCCGCCACGAACAACGCGGCCCGAAGCTCTGGCGTAACGGGTTCGGCGCGGTCCAGCCATCGGGTCTGTCCCGCGTACTCCCGCAGGACGGCTCCCGCGAGCATCGCAATGCCGAGGCCGGCAATCGCCAGGCACGCCTGCGATAGATCACTGTGGCACTCACTTACCGCCCGACTGCGGCACGGTGGAATGCGGGACGCGCAATCAACTCCCCAGCTTCCTATCGGCGGAATCGCCGCCGAGCTCAGGGTGCGGCCTCGGGCCGGCAGTTCGGCCACGCGGCGGATGTCAGGACGCGAACGTGGCCTGGGAAATGAGGGCGCTATCGCGCGTTCCTCGCGCTCTTGATCGGCAGGACGCCTTAGGCGCGACGCACCGGAAATGGTGTGCTACCTGCGTGTTCGCGCTCTCCGGCCCAGGTAAGGGTGCGAACGGCGTGGTCGGGCGGCGGGTTCCGCCGCCGTCTTCTCGCGTCTGTCGGGAGAGCGGCTGCGCCCGAACGAGCCGGGATGGCTGTGGTGCGGGGAGCTGGAAGTGGTGCGCTACCTGCATGATCGGCTCGCGGGCCGCGCGAGGTTGCGTGCGGCGTGGTGGCGGGGTGGGGTGCCGCAGCTGTCCTCTCGTATTTGCCGGGGCGGCGAGGAAGTGCCGGAATGGCCGGGATGGGTGCGGTGCGCTGGGAATAGTGCGCCGCCTGCAGGCTCGCGGGCTCGGCCCGCGGGGTTGTGGTTGGCGGGGTGCTGCCGCGGGCTTCCCTTGTCTCCCCGGAGTGGCTGCGGTCTTGCGGCGGAGCGGCCGGGATGGGTGCGGTGCAGTGCGCTGGGAATGGGGCGCCGCCCACAGGCTCGCGCGCTCGACCGGCACGGGGTTGTGGTTGGCGGGGTGCTGCTGCCGACGTCGCTTGTGTCTCTCTGGTGGCTGGGCTCCTGTGCCGGAACGGCCGAGATGGGTGCGGTGCGCTGGGAATAGTGCGCCGCCTGCAGGCTCGCGCGCTCGATCCGCGCGGGGGTTGTGGTCGACGGGGTGCTGCCGCGGACTTCCCTGGTCTCTCTGCTGGCTGTGGTCCTGTGCCGGAGTGACCTGGATGGGTGCGGTGCAGTGCGCTGGGAATGGTGCGCTACCTGTTTGTTCGCGCGCTCGGCTCGAGTCAGGTCGGGCGCTGCTCGGCGGAGCGGCGGGGTGCTGCCGCGGTCTTCCCTTGTCTATGGGGAGTGGCTCTGCGATCTCCGCTGGGATGACCGGAGTGAGCGTCGTGCGACGCGCTGGAAATGGTGCGCTACCTGCATGTTCGCGCTCTCGGTCCAGGCGAGGTTGGGGTAAGCCGTGGTGGGGCGGCGAGGCTCAGGCGGTCCTCCCGCATCTCTCCGGAGATCGGCCGTGGTGCTCGACCGGAACGGCTGGAGTCGTCGGGCTCGCGGCTTGCGTGACGCCGGGGTTTGGTGTGCTGGGTGAAGGTAATGGCACGGCGCGGGGTGCGGTGTCCTCGGCCGCAGGAGAGCTGCTCCGGCCCTGGGAAGTGGCGCGCAGCTCGGTGTTCTTCCCGGGGCTGAGCTTGCAGCGTGGCTGGGAGGGCCGGAGAAGCGGGGGCGTGCCGCGCGGACCTTGCCGCACGTTGTCGTGCGCCTGCGGTGTGCGGGAGTAGCGCGGCGGAACCGACGTTCGAGGCCTGCGATTGCCGGGACATCACGGGGAAGGAAGTGGGAGCGGTGGGGCCGTCGGGTGGATCGGCTGCGGGGCAACACATCCGAGTCCCGGCTGGCAGATATGGCCTGGAGCTGCGGATTCACCCCGCAACGCAGAGCGAGGAAGGCTCGGCCGAGATCGTTGCCGCACCAGGGAGTCGTGGGCTGGGAGCGTCGCTGGGGCTACGAGGGCCACAGAGCGGCCGAGGGTTCTGCGGAGGCGAGACGGACAGCCCACGGCGAGCCCGAGCGCCCCTGCCGACGGTCCCACGACGCAAGGCGGGATGAAATTTCGCCCCCACCCCGAGCGCTTGATCCGCCGTTCGGGCGGACTTGTGTACCCATCGCCGACCACCCCGGCGGCAATAGCCATCTCTATAGAATCCCCGCCAAGCCACCCCGCGAATAGCGACCCGCCCACTTTTCGAGCCCATTCGAACACCGCCATTCCCCGAAACGCGGAAGGCCTCCCCGCGGCGACAACAGCCGGCGGGGAGGCCCGAACAGAAGAACTGCGTCAGTGTTGCGAAGGAGCGGGTGCGGGCAACGGCGTCGGGTAGTAGTCCGCGCCGGCGAGGCGCGGGCCGACGTCGCCGGACGGCGGGAGGAAGGAAAGGACCCAGAGGGAGCCCTTCTTGCTGGGCACGACGCCCCCGCGGGCGGCGGCGAGCTCGGTGCCGTCGCGGTCGGCCAGGGCGCTGATCAGGTCCGGGATCACGCCGCCCTGGCTGGCGATCAAGGGGGTGCCCCCGCCGCCGGCGATGGCGAGGAGGCGGGCGATCCCGAGGACCGGGTCGGGCCAGTAGCCCTCTTCCGAGAGGAGGTTCTCGTGGCGCACGTCGACGCCCAGGTCCTCCGCGACGCCTCGCACGGTCTGTACGCAGCGCAGGCGCGGGGCCGAAAAAACCCGGTCCGGGCCGAAACAAGGCAACAGGGTGCGCAGGGCTTCGGCTTGGCGCTGGCCGGCGTCGGACAGGGGGCGCAGGTCGTCGTCGCCGGTCCAGTCGTCGCGTTTGCCCGCCTTGGCGTGGCGGACGAGCAGCACGGTGATCAGCGACACCGGCAGCGCGCAGAACTCGCGCAGCACGCGCACGTCCGTGTCGCGCGTGAGGAGGCGCTCGGCCGCGACCGCGTCGAGCCAGCGCAGCTCGTCGACCTCGTGGTTGGCCAGGAAAGTCCCCGACACGGCTTCGCCGCTGAAGTAGTCGACGGTCTTCTTCAGCACGCCACCGCCGCTGCGGGCGGGCACGTCGTACGCGCTCTGCGCGACGTGGCGTCCCAGCACCACGCGGTAGCCGGTTTCCTCCCACACCTCCCGCACCGCGGTGGCGGCGAGGGTCTCACCCGAATCGACCTTGCCCTTCGGCAATGACCAGTCGTCGTAACGAGGCCGGTGCACCAGGGCGACTTCGAACCCGTCACCGGCGCGGCGCCACAGCACCGCACCGGCTGCGCGGACGTCCACGCTCATCCGGCGGCCCCGTGCAGCTTCGCGAGCTCCACCTGGTGGTCGCGCACCTGAGAACCGGCGGCGGGTGAGGGCTGCCACTCGCCGGTGGCCGTGAGGACCCAGCACCGCGTGGTCGGGTCGAGCGCCGAGTCGAGCACGGCGTCGAGCTGCTGCGTGAGCTTCGTGTCCTTCACGCGCACCAGCGCTTCGATACGGCGATCGAGGTTGCGGTGCATCATGTCGGCGCTGCCGATCCAGTGCGTGCCGCCGGCGCGGAAGTGGAACACCCGCGAGTGCTCCAGGAACCGGCCCAGGATCGAGCGGACGCGGATGTTCTCCGACAGCCCCTCGACACCCGGCTTCAGCGCGCAGATCCCGCGCACCACCACGTCGACGGGCACGCCGGCCTGCGAAGCGTGGTACAGCGCGTCGATCACCTGCTCGTCGACGAGCGAGTTGCACTTGATCCGGATCCCGGCCTCCTGCCCGGCGCGCGCGAGCTCGATCTCCTCGCCGATCGCGCGCACGATGCCGCGGCGGATGCCGTGGGGCGAGGTGAGGATCGTGCGGTAGGTGTCCTGCCGCGAGTAGCCCGTGAGCACGTTGAACAGGTCGGTCACGTCGGCGCCGATGCTCGGGTCGGCGGTGAACAGGCCGATGTCCTCGTACAGGCGCGCGGTCTTCGGGTTGTAGTTGCCGGTGCCGATGTGGCAGTAGCGCCGGATGGTCGAGCCTTCCTGGCGCACGATCATCGACACCTTGCAGTGGGTCTTGAGCCCGACGAGGCCGTAGACCACGTGCACGCCCGCGCGCTCCAGCGTGCGCGCCCACGTGATGTTGGCCTGCTCGTCGAAGCGCGCCTTGATCTCGACCAGCGCCACGACCTGCTTGCCGGCCTCGGCGGCGTCGATCAGCGCGTCGACGATCGGGGAGTCGCCCGACGTGCGGTAGAGCGTCTGCTTGATCGCCAGCACCTTCGAGTCGGCCGCGGCCTGCTCGATGAAGCGCTGCACGCTCGTGGAGAACGAGTCGTACGGGTGGTGCACCAGCACGTCGCCCTCGCGCAGCGTCGCGAACACGCTCTTGGGCGTCTCGCGCTCGCCGAACGCCGGGTGCGTCGCCGGCACGAACGACCGGTCCTTGAGCTCCTTGCGGTCCACACCGGACAGCTGGTGCAGACAGGTCAGGTCGAGCAGACCCGGCACCTCGACGACGTCGGCCGGGTCCACCTCGAGCTCGCGCAGCAACAGCTCGAGCATGTGCTCGCTCATGTCCTCCGCGACCTCGAGCCGCACGGGCGGGCCGAAGCGCCGCTGCGCGAGCTCGCGTTCGAGTGCCTGCAGGAGGTCCTCGTCGCGGTCTTCCTCGACCTCGAAGTCTGCGTTGCGGGTGACGCGGAACACGTGGTGCTCCGTCACCTCCATGCCGGTGAACAGCTCGCCCAGGTGCGCGGCGATCAGCTCCTCCAGCGGCAGGAACGTGGCCGTGCGGCTGGCGCGTTCGGGCTCCACGCGCATGAGACGCGGCACGTTGCTCGGCACCTTCACCCGGGCGAAGCGCTCCGTTCCGCCCTGCGGGTCGCGCACCGTCACCGCGAGGTTGAGCGACAGGCCCGAGATGTACGGGAACGGGTGCGCCGGGTCGACGGCCAGCGGCGTGAGCACCGGGAAGATCTGCTCCGAGAAGTAGCTCGACAGGCGCAGCTGGTCGGCGCCGGCGAGGTCCGCCCAGCCGACGAGCTGGATGTCCTGCTTTGCGAGCTCCGGGCGCAGATGGTTCTCGAACGCGCCGATGTGGCGCTCCACCAGGTCCTGGTTGCGCTTGGCGATGTAGTCCAGCTGCTCGCGCGGCGTGAGGCCGTCGGCGCTGCGCACGGACAGGCCGGTGTCGTCGCGGCGCTTCAGCCCGGCCACGCGGACCATGTAGAACTCGTCCAAATTGGACGCGAAGATGGCGAGGAACTTCGCCCGCTCCAGCAGCGGCTGCGACTCGTCCTCGGCGAGGGCGAGCACTCGCGCGTTGAAGTCGAGCCAGGACAGCTCGCGGTTGAAGTACCGGTCGTCGGGCAGCGTCTCGACGGCGGTCGGCGCGCTCGAGGTGACAGCGGGAGGAGCCGAGGGCACGCCGCGGAAGTCGTCGCCCGAGGCGTCGACCGCGGCCGTGGTGCGCCGGGCCGCGGGCCGGGCGGTCTCGGGGGCGGCCACGGCCGTGGCCGCGGTGGTCTTGCGGGCACGCGAGGTTTTCACCGGTGCGGTTTTCGGTTCGCTCTTGGCGGTCTTGGCCTTGCCGGCGGCGTTGGTGCCCGCCTTGGCCGCGGTCGCGCGAGCAGCCGTCGTCACCGCGTCGGCGGAAGCGACGCTCTTGCTCGGAGGCGTCTTCTTCGCTGCGCTGGTGTGTCGTGCGGGGCTTCCAGGCGCCTCAGCTTTCGCCGCGCTGGCCCTGCGCCGCCGGGCGGGCTGTCCGTTCCGGGCGGATGTGCTGGCGTCGTCTGTGCTCACGACGCCCATTGTTCACTACGAAGCAGCAGTTTGCGCAGACCGCGGTGAAGGTCAAATGAACACCTTCAGCCCAATGGGACGGATTCGTCGGGCAGCAGTGCCGCGGTGCGTTTGCCGACGCCGAGCGCGCGCACGTGCTCGAGATCGTCCGAAGTGTCCACGTCGCTGCGCAACGACACCACCGCCCCGGCCAGCCGGACGGCCCCGGAATCGGTGTGCCGCTGGGCGGAATCGGCGCCGAACCGCGGATCGAGCAGCGCGCCGGGAGCCGACAGCAGCAGCGTGGTGCCGGTGCCCTGGAGGTCCGCGACGAACGCGCGCCGCCCGGCTGCCTCGGCCAGCGCGTCGGCGAAATCGCCCGCGCGCAGGGCCGGCAGGTCGGCCTGCAGGGCGCCGACGATTCCGTCCGGTTCGTCGTCGCGCAGCAGAGCCGCACCGTGACGGAGTGCTTCGTTGAGCCCGCCGTCGCCCGGTTCGGTCACCAGCTCCACGCCGAGACCCGCCAGTTCGGACACCGACGCCGGGTCCGAGGCGACCACGAGCACGCGCCGCACGCCGGCCACCGAGGTGACCGCGGCCAGCGTGTCGTAGGCCAGCGCCAGCACCAGCTCGGCGTGCTCCGCCTCGGCGACCGCGCCACGCAGGCGAGACTTGCCCACGCGGGGGTGTTTCAACGGCACGACCAGGTCCACGTCCACCTGTCCATCTTTACCCGAAAGCTCCGCGGTGCGTGGTGAGCACACCCTCCCTGGACTGCGTGAACCCCGGCGCGGCAGGATCTGCCCGAGTGGATCGTTCGGAGGAGGAGACTTGGCACGGCGTGAGAAGGGCGGCTTCTGGGTGGGGTTGGCCGCGTTCGTGTTCTACCCGCTGACCCGGATCGGGAAGCGGTCGTACCTCGGCGCGGAGAAGATTCCGCGCCAAGGCCCGGCGGTGCTCGTGCTGAACCACATCTCCCACCTCGACCCGGTGGTGGATGCGGTGTTCGTGCACCGTCAGAAGCGCGTGCCGCGGTTCTTCCTCAAGGACAGCCTGCTCAAGGTCCCGGTCCTCGGGAAGATCGCGACCGCGTCGGGCCAGATCCCGGTGTCGCGCAACTCCAGTGCGGCGGGCGACAGCCTCCGGGCCGCGCACGAGGCGCTGGCCGAGGGCAAGATCGTCGTGATCTACCCCGAGGGCACGATCACGAAGGATCCGGCCGGCTGGCCCAAGGAGTCGTTCACCGGTGTCGCGCGGCTGGCGCTGCAGAACGACGCGCCGGTGATCCCGATCGCACGCTGGGGTACCAACCAGATCTACAACGGCTACACGAAGAAGTTCACGCCGTTCCCGCGCAAGACCGTCACGCACCTCATCGGCGACCCGCTCGACCTGTCGGCCTACGCGAACGCCAACCCCCGCAGCGCCTCCACGCTGCGTGAGGTGACCAAGCTGATGATGGACGAGGTCACCCGGCTGCTCGCCGAGATCCGCCACGAGGAGCCGCCCGTGAAGAAGCCGGAGGACGGCGCCTGATGGCCGCCTTCGCCACCGACGTCCAGCGGGTGACGGTGCTGGGCGCCGGCTCGTGGGGCACGGCGTTCGCCAAGGTCCTCGGCGACGCCGGCCGCGACGTGACGATGTGGGCGCGGCGCGAGTCGATCGCCGCGGAGATCTCCGCGCACCACACCAACGAGTCCTACCTGCCGGGCACGCGGCTGCCCGACCGCATCACGGCGACGGCCGACCCGGCCGCGGCGCTCGACGGCGCGCAGGCCGTGGTGCTCGGCGTGCCGAGCCAGAGCCTGCGCGCGAACCTCACCGCGTGGCAGCCGCTGCTGCCGCCCGAGGCGATCCTCGTGAGCCTGGCCAAGGGCGTCGAGCTGGGCACGCTCAAGCGGATGAGCGAGGTGATCGCCGAGCTGGCGAAGGTCGACGCGGGCGAGATCGTGGTCGTCTCCGGGCCGAACCTGGCGCGCGAGATCGCCGCCGCGCAGCCGGCCGCCGCCGTGCTGGCGTGCGCCGACCACGAGCGCGCGATGGCGATCCAGCGGGCGAGCTCGAACCAGTACTTCCGCCCCTACACCAACACCGACGTCGTCGGTGTCGAGCTGGGCGGCGCGTGCAAGAACGTGATCGCGCTCAGCTGCGGCATGGCCGCGGGGATGGGCTTCGGCGCCAACACGATGGCGACGCTGATCACGCGCGGGCTCGCGGAGATGGCGCGCCTGGGCGCGAAGCTCGGCGCCGACCCGCTGACGTTCGCGGGTCTCGCCGGCCTCGGTGACCTCGTGGCGACGTGCTCGTCGCCGCTGTCGCGCAACCGCACGTTCGGTGAACGCCTCGGTCGTGGCGACACGCTGGAGCAGGCGCAGGCCGCCACCGGCGGGCAGGTCGCGGAGGGCGTCGCGTCGTGCTCGTCGATCCGCGAGCTGGCGCGCAGCCTGGGCGTGGACATGCCGATCACCGACGCGATGCACCGCGTGTGCCACGAGGGCGTGGACCCGCGCCGGGCCGGCGCGGAGCTGCTGGGGCGCTCGCAGAAGCACGAGTGGAGCTGATCTCCCAGGGGCTGGGAAGCGGTTGACCGCCGGGGCCGGCGCTGGTTCGCTGTCGGCGTGACGATGTGCTTGATGACTGCGCGGCCGAGGTCCTGTGACCTCCGCCCGGTCATGCCGTCGTGTCGCTGTTGTCGGTGAACCCAGCCCCGGCCCAGCTTCTCCCACCTTTTCTCCTGCGAGGAACGACCATGTTCGCCGTCCCGGACAACACCCTGCTGCGTCCCGAGAACCCCGCCCTGCGCCACCCCGTGCGCGTCGCCCTTCAGGTGGCCGCCGACCGCGAACGCTGGGCGAACCTCCTGCGCTACGACCCCGACGAGCGCTTCTCCGCCCTCGTGGAACGCGGCGACGGCCAGGAGGTCTGGCTGCTGAGCTGGCTGCCCGGCCAGCACACCGACCTGCACGACCACGAGTTCTCGACCGGCGCGTTCACGGTCGTCTCGGGGCGGCTGACCGAGACCGTCGCGCGCCGCTCGCCCGACGGCCGCGCGGTCACCGAGGTGCACGCGCTGGCCGCCGGGCAGTCGCGCGTGTTCGGACCCGGGTATGTGCACGAGATGCGCAACGACGGGCCGGACCCGGCGATCAGCGTGCACGTCTACCGCGACGGGCCGCGCGCAATGCGGCCGTACCACCTGGATCCGCTCGGTGGTCCGGTCCGGGACTGACGCCTCAGCGGTCCAGGTCGCCACGCAGGCGGAACTCCTGCTCGACGCGTTCCCGCGAGGCGCCGGTGGCGAGCAGGACCTGAAGCAGGACGCGGGCTTTGCGGGGGTCGAGCCAGCCGGCCATCGTCGCGCCGAGGCGGATCAGGCTCGACTCGGAGCCGTGGAAACCGTAGGTGCCGCGGAACGTCGTGCCCGCGCCGGTGCGTGAGGCGACGACGATCGGCACCTTCGCGCCGGCGATCACGTCGGCGGTCCCGCGCGAAACGTGGCCGACTCCGCTGGCCGCCACGACCACCCCACCGGCGCCGCCGTCGAGGACGAGCTTGAGCAGTTCGCCGGAATCCGCGATGCCCGCTTCCAGCAACGGAACCAGCCCCGAGAAGTCGGCGCTTTCCACCTGAAGCGCTGACGGACGTCCGCC
The DNA here is from genome assembly GCF_040607795.1 of Amycolatopsis sp. NPDC005232. Taxonomy (NCBI): domain Bacteria; kingdom Bacillati; phylum Actinomycetota; class Actinomycetes; order Pseudonocardiales; family Pseudonocardiaceae; genus Amycolatopsis; species Amycolatopsis sp. NPDC005232. The sequence goes on from NZ_JBEXHL010000046.1 coordinate 10,075, forward strand.
GGCCGGGTGGAAGTAGTGCACGTTGCGTTCCGCGACGAGCCCGAGCGGTCCCGCCGGGTTCGAGGAAAACGCTTCGAGGTGGCTCGCGTGTGCCTTGCGCACCCAGCGCGCCGAGTGCACGTCGTCGTTGAACGCCACGAGCGCACCGCGCCCGTGGCTGCGGGGTTCGGCCGCGACGGTCAGCGCCGCGAGAAGGTTGGCGGCGCCGTCGGCGCTGGGCAGGCTCGGGTTGCGCATGGCCCCGGTGACGACCACCGGCACGTCGTGGGGCCAGGTCAGCTCGAAGAAGTACGCCGTCTCCTCGAGGGTGTCCGTGCCCTGCACCACGACGAGTCCCGCCGCGCCCGCCGCCACCTGCTCCAGAGCCCATCGGCGCGTCCGCAGCAGAGTCTCGTAGTCCATCGAGGCGCTGGAGATGCCGGCGAGTGTGGCCGCCGCGACGTCCATCGGCAGGTCGGCGCCAAGGTCGCCGAGCAGGTCCTCGGCGGTCAGCCGCGGCACCACCCCGTCTTCGATCGAGCGGCCGGGGGCCATGGAAATGGTGCCGCCCAGCGCGGCGACAGCGACAAGAGCACGAGTCATACCCGCACTCTAGGAAACCTTTGCCGCCTGCAGGGTGTAGCTCGCCGCGAGGCGCCGCGGGTTCTCACGCAGCCGCCATTCGCCGCCGTCGACCTGGTGCATTTCGTTCGGCAACGCGTTCCACGGCACGGTGTCGTGTTCGGTGAACGCGGTGAGCGTGAGGCCGTTGTCCAGCAGCGCCGTGATGATTTCGCCCAGCGAATGGTTCCACGAGTGCGTGGTGCTGTTCACGATGGGACCGTCGGACTCGACGTACGTGGTTTCCTCGGCGAAGACGAGCGGTTCGGTGTGCTCGAAATACTCGTACTTCGGCCAGCCGTGCTCGGATTCGTCGTCGAGGGTCCACAACATCGGGTGGCCCTCGCGCAGGAACAACCGCCCGCCCGGCTTCAGCAGCCGCGCCACGACCGTGGCCCACTGGGAGATCCGCGGCAGCCAGCACAGCGCACCAATGCCGGTGTAGACGAGGTCGAACGCGCCTTCGCCGAACACGTCGACGGCGTCGTACGTGTTGGCCTCGTGGTAGTCGATCTCCGCGCCGACGCTGTCCGCGAGCCGGCGCGCTTCCGCCAGCGAGCCGGGGGACAGGTCGAGGCCGGACATCCGCGCGCCCAGGTGGGACAAGGAAAGCGTGTCCGTGCCGATGTGGCACTGCAGGTGCACACCGCGCAGGCCGGCGACATCACCGAGGCGCGGGAGGTCGAACCGCACGACGTCGCTGAGGTAGGCGGGGTCCGTGCGGAAGTGCTCGAAGCCGTAGTACTCGGACTTCGCGTGCACGGCCGCGCGCTCGTCCCAATTGGCGCGGTTGAGGTCGAACGACTCGGTCACTTCGCTGCCTTTTCGGCCTTGCTGCGGAGTATGCAGAATTCGTTGCCTTCAGGGTCGTGGAGCACGGCCCAGCCGGTGCCGTCGGCGTTGCGCTGGTCGTCGAACATCGTCGCGCCGGCGGCGAGCAGGCGCTCGACTTCGGCGTCGCGCGGGCCTTCGGGCGTGAGGCACAGGTGGATGCGGTTCTTCACGGTCTTGGTCTCGGGGAGTTGCACTAAAGACGTAACCGACATGAGGATGAGCCTATGACCAGCGATGCCACACCGTCCACCGCCTACGTTGCACTGTATTGCCGGATCTCGGTCGACCGAGCAGGGCGCCGGGAAGGCGTGACGGCGCAGGAACGATGGGGGCGGGAGTATGCCGCGCGGACGTGGCCGGGCGTGCCGGTAGTGGTGTTCGCGGATAATGATTTGTCGGCGGCGGCCGATGATGTTGTCCGGCCTGAATACGACCGATTGCGTGCGGCTATCGGGCGAGGCGAAGTTGCCCATTTGTGGGCGGTGGAACAATATCGAATTGAGCGTCGCGAGATTCAGTGGTTCGAGCTGGCGGCGATGATGGACGCGGCGGGTGTCACGGAGTTGCACACTAATCGGGACGGAATTGTTCGGATCCGTGATGAGGTCGCCGGGATTAAGGCCGTTCTTGGGGCTGGTGAGGTAAGGCGACTCAAGAAGCGAATCAATGACATGTTGGCGGAGAAAGCGGCGTTGGGTGAGGCGCCCGGGAGTCGCCCGTTCGGTTATAGGCACGCGAAAAATGACGACGGCGCAAAGACGTATGCACAGGTTCCCGAGGAAGTGACTGCGATTCGTCAGGCTGCTGAGTGGGTGCTGTCGGGGTGGTCATTGGCGAATATTGCCGCCAAGTTCCGGGAGCAGGGCTTGGGTGGTGCGCACGGGGGCACGATTCGGGCTAGTACGGTCCGAAACTGGGTCACTCTCCCCACGGTGGCGGGGCACCGGGTGTACAAGGGGCAGATCGTGGCACGAGGGAACTGGGAGCCAATCCTGGATGAAGCAACCTGGCAGGCGTGCAAGCTCAAGTTGTCGCAGCCGCGCAGGGTAAAGCGTGCGGACGGAAAGGGTATCTACCTGGTCAGTTCCGATCGCAAGAGCAGTCCGACTGGTCGAAAGTACCTTTTGACAGGTGGGCTCGCCGTATGCGGAGTTTGTAAGCATCGATTGATCGGTGCGCTCAAGCAGATCAGGAAGCGGCGTGTGTCGTATTTGAGCTGCCATCCGAACGCTGGAGGTCGGGGTTGCACCGGTATTCTTCTGGAGAACACTGAAAAGTTTGTTGTTGATAGCTTGTGGGCGGAGCTGGACAAGCCGGAGTTTCTGAGTGCGATCGCGGCAGATGGCCACGGCGCGCGCCGGGACGAAATCGCCACGGAATTGGATGGGTTGGAGCGTCGCCGCGGTGAACTGGCGGCGATGTGGGCTACGCCCGGCATGTTGACGCAAACTGAATGGCAAGAGGCGCGCCGGGCGATTGGGGAAAACGAGCAGCGTTTGCGTGTGGAGTACGCGGCGCTCCCGCCAAAGATGGTCAACGTGGACATTGGCGGGGCGCGTGCGGCGTGGCCGGACATGACGTTGGACGAGCAACGGGAGTTTTTGCGGTTGTTCATCGAAAAGGTGATCGTGGTGCGCGCGCTGCCAGGGCGTCCTCGGGTGTACGACCCTAATCGGGTGAAAATCAAGTGGCGAAACTTGCGGCGAACCACAGCATCAGCGGACCAGCCCTGACCCTGTAGGGCAGAAGCCGGGGGGCTGCTGGGATGCGCGAAATAACTGCCAAGTGGTCGTGTAGTGCCGAACCTCGGCCGTGGACTGGCGGTGACCGGTGTCTGGCGAACTGAAACCCGATCCACCGGTTGGTGTTCCGGCGGTTCCGTTGATCGCGACAGGGCCGGGTCAACTAGTGCACAAGCAGTGTCCACGCAAGCCAATGAGTTGACGATCCCTGGACAGCTCAGTGCACCGGCCACGCGCCCGTGATCCTCGACATCGACCAGGCCGCCCTGAAGCAGTTCACCATCGCCGGCGACCTGCCCCGCTGAGCGGCTCACATGCCGAACCCTGCGAACGTCGGCCGGAGCATGGTGACGTATGCCGCAGCGTGGGTCAGCTGCGGAATGTGCCCGCCCGGGGTTTCGACCACGCTGACACCGAGCTGGTCGGCCAGCCACTGCGAGCCCTCGAACAGCCAGTGGTGAGTCGCGGCCGGATCCCACGGTTGTCGGCTCCCGCTGTGACGGCGCATGGCACGCGCACGTCGGCGAGGTCCCTTTCGGCGGGCAGATAGCTCAGCGCTGGAGCCACCTCGACGCCGAACATGACCTCGCCGTCGGTCAGCACCCGGGCCCGGAAATCGGGGTCGAAGGAGTCGTACGCGGCGTCGCCTGCGACCCACCGCTGGAACATCTCGATCGCGGCGCGGGTCCGCCCGCGGCCATGCCGGCGGCGACCACGTCGTCGAAGGCCTTGGCGGTGGCGGCCGGCGCCGAGGTGACCGCGACGAGGGGCGGTTCGTGGAAGATGGCACCTCGCAGCATTTCCGGGCGTCGCAGCGTGAGGTTGGTGAGGATCATCGCCCCCATGCTGTTCCCGCAGGCGGCGACCGGGCCGGAACGGCGGCGGCTGGGGACCATCGTGATCATTCACGGTGTGATCGTCCCCCTGGGCAGGCGCCGGCGTGCCGTTCCCGTGTTCGCTGGTTGAGGATCGACGGAACGGCAAGGCCCGCCGGCGATGATGATCGTGATCGCCGCCCAGCTGCACCGGGTCTTCGCAGCACTCTCGGAAACCGCTGATCCGGAGCGGGACCGGGTTGTGCATCGGCCGTGTCCAGGGAGCGACGAGCAACCGCTGAGGTGGAATGGACGACCCTCGCCGACGCGGGTCAGCCGGCGGAGCGGAGGGAATCGGTTGCTCGGGTGATCAGCTCCTGCAACCGGACGCCGCGGCGGACGTCGAGTTCGGGTGAGCGGCCCGCGCGCACGGCGGCGGCGAATTCGGCGCGCAGGATCGGCCAGGCTTCGGTGTGGTCGAGCGTCGCGGTGTCGTAGGCCAGCGAGCCCGTCGGGCCGAACAGCTCGACCGTGGTCCGGGCCCGATCGAGGCCGACCGCACCGGACAGGGACGCCTGGCTGATCGCGCCGGATACGTGTTCGCAGGTCAGCTCTATCCACCGGGTCGAGTCGCCGGTGGCGCGGATCGTGCGGATGGGGCCGAGCGCGGTTTCGAGGAGGTCCAGCAGGTGGGGGCCGAGGTCGGGCAGCGCGCCGTGTTCGAGGCGCCAGCCGGTGGCGAAATCGCCGCCGAGGAAGGCGCCGTGCAGGTAGCAGGAGCGGGCGCCGATGGTGGGAACGAGCGGGCCTGCTCGAGGAATTCACGGGTCGCGGGGAGGTACCGCTTGGTCAGGACCAGCTGGCTCACGACGCCCGCGGATTCGATGGTCTCCGCGAGCTCCCGCGCCGCGGGCAGGGTCAGCGCGACGGGTTTCTCCAGCAGCACTGCCTTCCCGGCTCTCGCGGCCCGTTTCGCCAGGTCGGCCTGGATGTCGGGGCGAACCGCGAACGCGACGGCGTCGCAGGTGCCGAGCAGTTCGTCGAAGTCGGTCGTCGCGACGGCCCCGTACTTCCCGGCGAGTTCGCCGGCGGCCTCGGCACGGCGGACGTGCACCGCGGTGACGGTGGTTTCGGGGCCGGCGGCGAAGGTCGGGGCGTGCATGGCGTGGGCCCACGGGCCCGCTCCTGCCAGTCCGATCCGAAGGGGCGCTTCGGTCACGATGCTCCTTCCCGGGCCAGCCGTTCGTCGACGGCGGCGGGTGCGTAGGCGGCGTCGAGCACCATGGCTTGTGCTCCGTGCAAGGCAAGCCGGCGAGGTCGCCGAGGCTGCTGCTGGTCACCTGCAGGTGCCTGGTCGCACGGGGGAGCGCTTTCTGGTAGATGACCTCCCGGACACCCGTGACGAAGTGCGTGTCGGCGAGGTCGCCGGCGATCACGAGCACCTCGGGGTTGACCATGCACACGACCGTGGTCAGGACCTCGCCGACGAGCCGGCCGGCTTCCCGCGCGAGCTCGACCGCTTCGGGACGGCCGGCCGCGAGGTGGGCGGCCAGCTCCCGGCTCGAGCGCGTCGGCACCCCGCGTTCGGTCAGCCGGCGCGCGAGCGCACCGCCGCTCGCCACGGCGGCGAGACAGCCGCGGGAACCGCACATGCAGACCGCGTCGTCGTGTCCGGGCAGGCGGATGTGCCCGATGTCGCCGGCCCCGCCGTCGACACCCCGCAGCAGCCCGCCGTTGAACACCAGCCCCGAACCGATCCCGGCCGACACCTTGACCAGCACCAGCGGCGAGGACTCGGGTGCTCCTGGGTGTGCTCGCCCAGCGCCACGATGTTCGCGTCGTTGTCCACCAGGACCGGCACCCCCAGCGACCGGCTCTTCAGCGGCTGGGGCGTGCGCACGCTCGCGGAAGGGCAGGTTGGCGAGTTCGGCGTCCAGCTCGGCGCCCATCACCGCCATGTGACTGTGTACTAGGTCAGCGACGTGGCGATGCGCAACGGCGCCGCGGCCGCCCACGGTTGCGGTGACGCCGAGTGTGGATACCGAACCGGGTACGGCGTTTCCGCGCGAGCGTAACCGGCCATCACCTCGGGCAGGCGGTTGCCTGGTTGGTGCCCGGCCGCGGCGACGAGACCCTCGGCCAGGTGCGTGGCCTCCGCGGTGAGTCCAGCGCGAGCCAGGCCCGCCACCGCGATGGCCGTGTCGTGGAGCCACACCCCGCCGTTGTGGTACGAGACGGGGTGGAAGGGCACCCGGACACCGGCTCGAGGCTCGGCGGCGCCCCGGGGGCGAGCCGTTCCTGCCGGCGCGCGACACGAAGGCCGAAGGCGCGGCCGTCGCCAAGGAGGGGTCAAGCTCAGTCGCGACGGCGCTCGCGCTGTTCGCCGATCACGCTCTGGCCGGTGCCCTCGGCGTCATCGACGTCCCTGGGCGGACGGCCTTCTCCCGTCGTACAGGGAGTCGTCCTCGCGGCCCGGCTCGGACGTCGTCGGGCGGGCGATGTCGGGCTAATTGGTACCGTCGCGCATGTCCCGGGCTTACCCGGTCGTGGGTTTGCCGAACCACCGCGTTTCGCGCGCGGCCGCCTGGGTAACGGGGCAGCATGACTCGCATCGGCACGGACCTGCCGACGGTCTCCGACCTCGCGGGCTTGGCCCGCCTGTTCGAGACTGAAGGCGGCGACAACCTGTATGTGCGTTGGTCGCGGGGCCCCTGCACCGACCTCGCCGACGTCGAGCGCGCGCCCACCAGCCTGGACGGGCTCGCAGGCATCCCGCTGCCGGGCCTGTCGGCGAACCCGCTGCGGACAGAGTCCTGGTGGCTTGACCGCTCCGTACGGCTGTGGCTCGCCCGCCGCCTGTATGACTACGAGCATTTGCGTGACCTCCGAGGCCCCGGCGTCCGCCCCTGGGTGCTGCGGGGCCGCGAGATCGCCCTCGGCCCCGACAACGAGCCCTTGGCCGTCGACGCCCAGCGGATGGCCTGGGTGGCCGACACCGTGCTGCGCGAGGCGCGGCACCCGGTGGACGAGCAAGGTTCCCGCGAGTGGGGCCCGATGGACCGCTACACCCGGCGCTGATTACAAGCGCGGATCAGCCGCCTGCGCATGCGGTCCGGAGTGCGAAATCACCGCGGACCAGCAACACTTCGTCTTCGTAGGGTGTGCGTGGCTTCGTCGTTCACCGGCCCCGAATACCCGCCCGCGGCCCGCTCTAGCCGACGTGGCGGTGAGAGCCGCCGGGCGGCGGCGCGGATCGCCACAGCGGTCTCCGGGCGCAGAGCTTTCGCGCAGCCGGTCCAGCATGGTCTCGTCAACGGCCTGGCGGTGGAGGTGATCGAAGTAGTGCAGGCCGTCCAGCCGCCGTAGGTCCGAGTTCTGCGAACGAGCCCGTGCGCTCGTGGGCGGCACCAGCAGATCTCCGGCCAGGCTTCGCCCGGCACTGCCTTCGGTGGGGGACACCGTGGCCGAGACGAACAGCGCTGCCTGATGGTCTCCGGAAGTACGGACGGGTCCTTGACCAGTGTCTTGGCTTCCTCGGGCAGCCCTTGCCGTTGGTGGGCGAGGGCCGTGGCCGAGGTCTCGGATCCCATCGCTGCGCGGAGCGACAGCATCGGCTCGGCTTGGCAGCCGACAGCCACGAGGACGGGTGGCAACGTCGGGCAGCTTGACGTTGATGTGCCGGGAGGCTTTGCGCAGCGCGTCGAACGCCTCTTCAGCCGACGAGCTGAGCAGCAGCATCAGCATGCCCTTCGCCTGCCCGACCACCGGCTGCGACGCCAGGGCCTCCTCCAGCTGTGCCACCTTGGCGTCGAGATCCGCGTCTTCGTCCCCGCTCGTCAGCCCCATAGTTCACCGCACGCCGCGCGGACGCCTTCCTTGATCACAGCCTGGCGCTGACACGGTATGCCGGCGGTCGCGAAGGCGTCACGGGGAGCCGCGGCGCCACCGGGGTTCTGCGCGCGGTGGGTGGGCTGCTCGGGTCAGCTCGTGCCGAGGGTCTCGGGCAATGTCAGGTACCAAGTCATGGTCACGGTGGTGCCCACGTCGGTGGGAGCGAGGATCGTGAGGTCGGCGAGCGCGCGCATGATGGTGAGGCCACGTCCGCCACGCTGGCCTGGGTCCCTGGTGGGTGGTTGCCAGCGGCCGTCGTCGGTGACGGTGATCCGGATCAGGTCATCCTGGTGGCGTGCATTCAGCTCGACGGTGCCGCCGATGCCGGCGGGGTAGGCGTGGCTCGCCGTGTTGATCAGCGCCTCGTAAGTGGCCAGCTCGACATCGTGGGCGAGATCCCCTGTCAGGCTGTGGGCCCTGAGCCAGCCGGTCAGGGAGTACCGCATGAGCGTCACGTCGTCGGTGCGCGCGGGTCGGCGGACCGACAACTCGGATTTCGCTGCAGCGGCGTGGTCGCCGGTCACAGACATGGGCACCACCTCGCGGTCGTGATCGGGCCTGCCGGGCCTTGTCTGCGGCATACCCGCGCCCGCCCGAGATACACCCGTCCTGTGTCGCGCGTAGCGAGTCAGGTGTCGTCAACGGCAAGAGCGTCGGCCACTGACGAATACAGGGCGAACCGGTGGTGGAGGCCGACCAACCGCAGGGTGCGGTCCAGTTGGCGCTCGACCGCCAGGCGCAGGCTGGTGCGCTCGCCGGCGGCTTGGCGTGCCTCGGCCAGGGCCGCGAGGGCGATCGAGGAGAAGAAGCTGACTGCGGTCAGGTCGACCACCAGAACGTCGGGTGTGGTCTTCAGCGCATCGTGGATTGCCGCCTGGAGCAGGGGTGCGGTGAGTGCGTCGAATTCACCGCGTGCAGTGAGCACCACAGCGGAACCCTCACCGCGGAGGCTGACGCTCGTCTCGCCGGCGCCAGGCGCGGGGTGGCGATCGGATGCCTGCATTGCCCGATCGTCTCGCAGCCACCGCTACGGTGCATCACCTTCGGGCCTCGGGATGTTCACTCGCGTGTCGGCCGCACATCAGCCTGGGGACCACCGACATCGACCAGAACGTGACCGGCGAAGGTACTCACCTGTGGCGCAACGCGCGGTCGAACATCGAAGCGGCTTGCGGGGCGCCGCCGGCCGCGCCGGACATCGGGTGCGATCGGGCCACACGGGTTCGAGGTGTCGAGTGACGGAATCGGGGTAGCCGAGGTCTGAGGAGGCCGTCGGAAACGAAACCCGAGGAGTGATCGTGACCAGCAGCGAAACCGATCAGGTCACAGGTACACAGGACAAGGACTACAACATCATCTGGTTCGTGGAGGCGTGTCTGAGCAACGCGCTGCGAATGGAGTCCTACATCGCCGATGCCGACCGCACGGGCGACCGCGAGCTGGCCGCCTTTTTCCGCCGTGCCCAGGAGGAAAGCCGGAAGGGTGCGGAGCAGGGCAAGAGACTGCTCGCCCAACGGCTCGGTGCCGCGAGTTGACGGTTGCGTCGGCGGCCAGTGCTTCGCCCCACGACGAATACAGCGCGAAGACCCTCGCGAGCCCGAGCAGCGTGAGGCTGCGTTCGAGATAGCGCCCGATGACCAGCCGCAGCGCGATGCGTTGCCTGCCGGCCTCACGCACCTCAACGAGCGCCCCGGGCGCGGCCGAGGAAAAGCATGCCTCGTCACTCAGCTCGAGCGCCGGTGTCGGCGGGCTTCGCGGAGCACGGTCTGCAGCTGAGGCGTGGTCAGGGCGTCGAATTCGCAGCGGGCGGCCAGCATCGCCGCGGCGCTCGCGCGGCGTAGGTCGACGCTGGTGGGTGCGTTGAGCGCGGCCGGGTCGCCGAGCGGCGCACAACAGCCGCACGCCCGGGAAGTCTCGATGCCGCCCTTGAATGATTCGGCACTCCTCCCTCCGGCACCGATGCCAAGGATCGCGCGAATGGGGGCCCGGTGGACCGATGACCGCGCGCCGCCGAGCGCACGGCCACCGGCTGAGCCGGCGGCCGTGCGCTGCTGCTCCGCCCTCGCCTTGCCGGACGAACGGCCGGACGGCCTCCGTGACGGCCGGGCCCGATTCCGAGCTGCCGGACAGCTCTTTGATGAATTCGTGACACTGCTTGGCCCGTGCCGAGTCTTCCGCCATCACTGTGCGGAAGAAATCGGCGATGTCCTGCTTGCCCGCGTTGTCCACGTCCCTGACGTACTGGCCGTAGTCGTGTCCCGCCTTCAGGGCGTGGTACTGCACAGACACCAGGTCGTAGGTGACGTCGTCGAATCCGGTTTCGCCGGTGGCCATGATGTCTCCTCTCCGGAACTGGGTCGTGCGGTGGCTGACACCGCTGTGTTGGCGGGGCACCCGCGCCGTGGCGGCCGACACGGTGGGCCGCGTAGACGTCAGCGGCTGATCGGCGTGTAGGCACGTTCCGGCTGCCGCGACGGGTGGGCCGCATCTTCCGAGGGCGTCGGCGACGCCGTCGCGACTGCCTGTGCCCGCGTCCGCAGCTCGTTCTGGAGGCGACTCGCGCCGGGGCCGGGCGGACCGGTTCCGGCCACACGGCAACGATCACAGGCGGTTCGTCGCTCTCGGGCTCGAGTGCGAGTCGCCAGCCCTCGTCGCTGCTCCACGCGAGCATCAGGAGCCGCCCGGGCCAAGCGCGCGACGTGTCGGCGAGCGCGACGTACGCGGTCGAAGGTGTGCCGCACTCGCAAAGCACCGCGGTCGCCTCCACTCCCACCTGCTCAGCGACCGACTCTACGTAGTGCCGCAGCAGCAGCTCTTCCCGATACGTGGGCTTCGGTTCCACGGATCATCACCACCTTCGCCTGAGCCTGGTCCGCAGATGAAAGCACCGTGCGCGGGCTGGATTCCCCCAGGCGGGGGCGTGAAACCAACCCTTTGTCGCCGACACGGTTGCGGGTACGCGGGCGCGGTCATCCGGGCGGGACGAGAACCAGGCTGTTTGCGTGCGGCGTGGCTCTTCGGCGCCGGGCCGGGGAGACCGGGTGCTGGGCTTGGGAATGAAACCCGAACGCAAAGAGAAACCGCATCGTGATCGAGGTCCGTCGGGCCTCTCGGCGTGCGATCACGGGTGCGAGACCTCGTGCTCTGGACAGTGAACAGCCCGGCCGATCCACTCGGGACCGGCCGGGCTGTCCGTCGCTCAGCCTCAGGCGAGGTCGGACCGGTCCAGTTCCATGACCTTCGTCCACGCTGCGACGAACTTGTCCGGGCGTCTTCGCTGGAGTAGACCTCGGCGAGTGCGCGCAGCTGCGAGTTGGAGCCGAAGATGAGGTCGACGGCGGTGGCCGTCCACTTCAGCTCGTCGGTTGCGGTGTCGCGGATCTCGTCCACGTTCTCGTCCCACGCCGAGGATTTCTCCTTTCACGTACGGGACACGGCGGCACGCTGGCCGCGGTCCTGTGGTGCCCGCGCACTGGCGGGACAAACATCGCGACGCGTGATTTCCGCAGCCGGCCCGGGGCACCTCCCGCGGCGGCGGAGACGGGTGGCCGGGATGAGCGGACGAAGCCGGACGGCCCGACGGATCTTGGGCAACTCGTGGCGCGCCGTGCTTAAGAACTGCGAACCGTTTCAAGCACGGCGACCTGATCGAGTGGGCGGCCGCGCCCACCTATCACGGCGTGCTGTCCGTCTTTCCCGGCTCGGTGGTGCTCACGGCTCTGCTCGGACTGCTTGGCCGGAACGCGACGCAGACGGTGGTTGACAACATCAACCAGGTCGAGCTTGGACAGGGCGCACGATCCTGGTCGGGGCGATCCGGGAACTTTGCGGCTCGACCGTGACCGCCGGCGCCGACCGCAAGGAGATCACGGCCTGACCCCTCGCCGAACGCACCGCTGACGCGGGAGCGCTGGGCCGCGCGGCTCAGCCCACCTCGCGCTCGACCAGCGGAACCCGGCCGACCCGGACCGCGATTTCGCTCTGCTGTGGGACGAGGAACGCCGCTGGGCCGCCGCCATCGAAACCCGCTCCGGCGAAGACCTCATCGTCGTGCGCTACCTCGGCACCGCTGTGGCCCCTCAGCCGGCCGAGGTGGGCTGGTTCCGTCGACGCCGTGCTCAACGACGACCACGCTCGGCACGCCCGACCCGGTGCGCCTGCGGGGCGCGGGCCACACCGACGAGCTCACCGCGCTGCTCGAAGGGAGGGTACGGTGACGTTCACCTTGCTCGAAAGCTTCGCCCTGACGCTGCGCGGCTACGACCGCGAGCAAGCCGACGACCGGCTCGCCGAGCTGCACGAGGAACTGCGCCTGCTCACCGTCGACCGTGACACAGCGCAGTCGCAGGTCGAGGTGCTCGCCGATCGGCTCGCGCAGGCGCGCGCCGAGACCTCCGTGCTGCGCGAACAGCTCGACCGGCCGTGCCGCGCACCCGGCGATCCCGCCGGCTCGGCGATAAGGTGAGCCGACTGCTCGCCCTCGCCCACTCGGAAGCCGACCACGTCGTCCTGATGGCCAGGCGGCGTGCAGCCGCGCCGCGGGCCGAGGCCGACGCGCAACAGGGGAAGCTGATGAAACCGGGTTCGGCCGGCGGGTGACCGCACGGGCGGTCGGGTTACGGGACGGCGCGCCGGGGTAGTCCTCAGGCGTGCGAATCGTGATCACGGGCGCGAGCGGGAACATCGGGACGGCGCTGCTGCGCGAGCTGGAGCCCTCGTGGGAAGTGACCGGCATCGCCCGGCGCATCCCGGATCTCGTCGCGGAGCCGTACGCCGGCGTTTCGTGGCTGCAGTCCGACCTCGGTGAGCCCGGCGCCGCCGATGAGCTGGCGCGCGCGTTCGACGGGGCCGACGCGGTGGTGCATCTCGCGTGGGCGATCTCGCCGGCGTGGGATGAGCCGGCGATGTGGCGCACCAACGAGAACGGGACCCGGCACGTGCTCGACGCCGCGGCGAAAGCGGGCGTCGGGCACCTGGTGTGCGCGTCTTCGGTCGCCGCCTACGGGCCGGGGCCGCGGGAAGAGAAGGTCGGCGAGGAGTTCCCGCGCACGGGCATCCCGGCCAGCGCCTACAGCCGTGGCAAAGCGGAGCTGGAGGCGGTGCTCGACGCGTTCGCCGAGGCGCACCCCGCGATCGGACTGGCGCGGATCCGGCCGTGCGCGGTGGTGCAGCAGGGCGCGGCGGGGGAGTTCACGCGCTGGCTGCTGGGCCCAGTGATCCCGCCCGGGCTGCTGGGCAGACGGCTGCTGCCGGTGCCGCTGTGGGAAGGCCTGCGCGTGCAGGCGGTGCACGCCGAAGACGTGGCTTCGGCCCTGCGGCTGATCGTTGAGCAGCGCGCGACCGGGCCCTTCAACCTGGCCGCACCCGACGTGCTCGACGCGAAGGCACTGGCCGGGATCATCGGCGGGCTGCGCCTGCCGGTGCGCAAGTCGGTGACACGGTTCGCAGCGCGGGTCGCATGGACGGCTGGGCTGCAGCCACTGCACCCGGGCTGGCTGGAGCTGGCCGATCGCGCCGCGCTGGTGGACACCACGCGCGCCGAGATGATGCTCGGCTGGCAGCCGCGGCACAGCACGCGGGAGACGGTGACTGAGCTGATCGGCGCGGTGCGGGACAAGGTGGCGGGGGCGTCACCGCCGTTGGCGCGCGCGAGCACCGGGCTGAAATCACGGGTGCGTGCGCTGGGGCGCCTTCGTCCCACGCGTCAGTCGCAGGCGTGAGGGGGGCGTGGTGGAGACCGTCGACGCGATCGTGGTCGGGGCCGGGCACAACGGCCTCGTCGCGGCGAACCTGCTGGCCGACGCCGGCTGGGACGTGCTGGTCCTGGAGGCCACCGACATCCCGGGCGGAGCGGTGCACACCGCGGAGGTGACCGCGCCCGGGTTCCGCAACGACCTGTGCAGCGCGTTCTTCCCGATGTCGGCTGCCTCGCCGATCGTTCGCGGGCTGGGGCTGGAGGAGCACGGCCTGCGCTGGCGGCACGCACCCGAGGTACTGGCGCACGTGTTACCGGACGACCGGTGCGCGGTGCTGTCGCGCGACGTCGACCGCACGGCGCGGTCGGTGGCGCAGTTCTCCGCCGGGGACGGTGATGCGTGGCGGGAGCTGTTCGCGCAGTGGCAGCAGCTGCGCGAACAGCTCCTCGATGCGTTGTTCACGCCCTTCCCTCCCGTGCGGCCCGCCGCCCGCCTGCTGCGCCGCACCGGTACCGCCGAGGCGCTTCGGCTCGCGCGGATGCTGACGTTGCCGGCTCGCCGGTTCACGCAGGAGCGGTTCTCCGGCGAGGGTGCGCGGTTGCTGCTCGCGGGCAACGCCGCGCACAGCGACCTGTCGGTGGACAACGCCGGCAGCGCCGTCTTCGGGTGGCTGCTAACGATGCTGGCACAGGACGTCGGGTTCCCCGTGCCCGAGGGCGGGGCGGGGGAGCTGGTCTCGGCGTTGGTCAAACGCCTCGACGGTCGCGGTACTGTCCACTGTGGACGTGAAGTGACGGAGATCCTCGTGGCCGGCGGCCGCGCGGTGGGTGTGCGCTGCGCCGACGGCGACGCGATCCGCGCCCGGCGCGCGGTTCTGGCCGACGTGCCGGCGACCGCGCTGTACGGGAAACTGGTCGCACAGGAGTGGCTGCCCGCCCGGCTGGTGCAGGACCTGCACACCGGGTTCGAATGGGACAGCGCGACGGTGAAGGTCGACTGGGCGCTCAGCGGGCCGGTCCCGTGGACCGCGGCGGAAGCGGGGCGCGCCGGCACTGTCCACCTGGGCTGTGACGAGGATGGTCTCTCGGCATTCGGCGCCGAGCTCGCCCGCGGCCGCGTCCCGCGGCGGCCGTTCCTGCTGCTCGGCCAGATGACCACTGCCGACCCGACGCGCTCACCCGAGGGGACCGAGGCGGTGTGGGCCTACACCCACGTGCCCCGCGGTTCCGTGGCGACGCCGTCCGCGTTGTCCCGCCGGGTCAAGTCCATAGAGGACTCGATCGAACGTCACGCGCCGGGCTTCGGCGACCGCATCGTGGCCCGCTACGTCCAGGGGCCGGCCGAACTCGCCGACCACGACCCGAGCCTCGTCGGCGGCGCCGTCAACGGCGGCACCACGGCCATCCACCAGCAGCTCTTCTTCCGTCCTGTCCCCGGCCTTGGCCGCTCCGACACCCCCGTCGACCGCCTCTACCTCGCTGGCGCCTCCGCCCACCCCGGCGGCGCCGTCCACGGTGGCCCGGGCGCCAACGCGGTCCGCGCGGCCCTTGCCCGCAACGGCGTACTGGGCAGCGGCTACGCGGCGTTGATCAAGGCGGCGAACCGCGCGGTGTACGGCTGACGGCCACGCGGAGCTCGATGGCGCGCGGAAAACTCGGCCGGGTCGGAAAGGCGCGGCCGTGGAAACGGATCAGCCTATGGCGCGACCGGCTTGCGGGACCGGCCCTCCGCCAATGCCGCGAGCCGAGCCAGAGACTCGCGATTGCGGGGCTTCAGCACCAGTGCCTGGAGGGGCTCGGGGATGAACTTTCCGGGGCCGCGCAACGCGCGCTCACCCATGCGGACGAGCGTGCCGCTCTCGCGAGGCGTGAGGGTGACCTCCACCTCGGCTGTGCCGAGTGGCCAGCCCTGGGCCTCGAGCTTGAGCGATTCGCCCGGCGAGACGGCGAGGACGACCGTCGTGTCCTCGAGTTGCAGCGGCCAGGCGCCGACGGTGTGATGCAGGCGCGAGCCGACAGCGGGCCAGGTGGCGTCGACGTCGCGGATGTGGCTGCTGCCGACCACCCAGCCGGAGTAGTGCCAGCCGTCGGCAAGGACGGCGAAGACCGCGGCCGGATCGGCGCCGACCATGCGGGTGACTTCGATCATGGATCCCTCCTCGGCGGCAGGCGTCCGGCCGCGCCGCGGCAGTCGTGGACGCCGGCCCCGGCTGGAGTGCCGGGCTGCCGACGGAACACGTTTCCTGAATCGGTTACCCTCCGGCGAGCGGCGTAACCGGCGTTCGCGCATCAGGCCCGATTCGAGCGGCACGTAGGGCAGTGACGCTCGAACAGCACCGGCACGAGCGTCGCCGCAAACGACACCATGGTTCGTCTCGGCCTCGGTCAACCGCCGCGGCGCCGCACCGGCACGTCCTGCTGGGCATGGCGGTGCTCGTGCTGCTGGGTTGCCCTCCGGGTGCCGTTGCTCGTACGCGCGGGTCAGCGGCCGGCGGGCCGCTGACCCGCAGCGGCCCTCCGCCGGGTGACGCTGTCCTCGGCCGAGGGATACCTGTGGCACGTCCGACCTGGCTGAGCCGAGGTCGTCGAACAGCAGCACGCCGTCGCGCCGCTTCGGCTCCCGGAGCGATGAGACGCCACCTGTTGTTGTCCAGCCACATGTGCGCGGGCAGCGCGGTCGGCTCGTTGACGTGACCGGCGTGCCCGGCCACGAGGTGGCGCCGGGTCGCGCCGCGCGCAATTCCAGCGGCGCCGCCGCGTTTTCGGCGGCCAGGGCCTGCGCGATGCCCCCTGCGGCCTTCGGCCGCGGTTACGCGCGCGGCGAGCCGGCACCGGCTCACGGCGTCGCGCCGGGTCGACTCGAACTCAGTGTGGTGGTGTGGGCTGCCCGGCCGGGCGCCGGGCCGCCGCGAGTGATCACTTGGCCTTGTTCTTCGCGGACTTCGCCTTGCCTTTCACCGTGCCTTTGGCGTTCTGCAGGGGTGCGTAGGTGCCGAAGAGCGCGGGGTCGGGCTTGGGTGCGGTGCCAGGGCCGCCGAGGGGTTTGGGGTCCATGAGGTATTCGATGGATTCTTCGTTGAAGGTCCAGCCGGCCTTGGCGCCGTCGGGGCCGTCGGACAGGTGCCAGACGGTGTTGTTGTGCTCCTGGTTCTCCTCGTCGAACAGTGCGTCCGGGGCGATGTCGCCTTCCAGGCCGTCGGTCTTGAGCTCGTCGATGGCGGCGAGCCATTGTTTCTGGTGAACGGTGTCGCGGGCGAGGTTGAACTGCAGCATGGCTTTGACGCCGGGGTCGTCGGTCATGTTGTAGAGCCGCGCGGTCTGCAACCGGCCTTGGGCTTCGGCGGCGGCGTTGGCGCGGAAATCGGCCAGCAGGTTGCCCGACGCCACGATGTACTTGCCGTTCCACGGTGTGCCGTTGCTGTCGGCGGGCAGCGCCCCGCCCCCGGCGACGATGGCCTGCTGCGGATCCATCCCCCCGATCACCGCGGCCATCACCGGGTCCTTCACCGCATCGGCGGTCGCCGTGGCAGGTGCGCCCTCCAGGAGCCGGGCGACCATCGTGGCGAGCATTTCGACGTGGCCGATCTCTTCGGTCGCCGTGTCCATGATCAGGTCCTTGTACTTGCCTTCGACGCGGCAGTTCCACCCCTGGAACAGGTACTGCATGGTCACGGTCATCTCGCCGAACGCGCCGCCGACGAGCTCCTGCAGCTTGTGCGCGTATACCGGGTCCGGCTTCTCGGGCTTCGCTTCGAACTGCAGGAGCTTGGTGTGTCGGAACATCGAGCCGACCTCTTTCCCTGACGTGGCGACCGGCCGATTCCGGCCGCCGATCCGCTCGAATGCCCGCCCCGAGCGGAGATAACCATCGCGAGCCTTTGGCATGACGGAACACGCTCGTCGAGCCCATCAGGATTAGCAGGTCATCTGCGGGGTACGTACCCGGCCAACGTGGTGGCCGTCCGGGCCCCACCGAAGCCCGTTTCACGGGAGGAGAAGCCCATGTCTACAAGCACGCCGTCACACACCGCAATCGGACGGTCGTCAGCCCAGCTCGCCGCGGGCATCGTCGCCGCCGTCTTCCTTTTGGTCGGTGTCCTCGGGTTCGTCCCCGGCGTCACAACCGATTACGACCAGTTGAGCTTCGCCGGGCACGGCTCGACGGCCATGCTCTTCGGCGTGTTCATGGTCTCCACCCTGCACAACATCGTGCACCTGCTCTTCGGCATCGTCGGCCTCGTGTGCGCCCGCACCTCACGCGCCGCACGGTTGTACCTCCTCATCGGAGGAGTCGTGTACCTCGTGTTGTGGCTCTATGGCCTGCTCATCGACCACGGCAGTGACGCCAACTTCGTCCCGATCAACAACGCGGACAACTGGCTCCACCTCGGTCTCGGCATCGGCATGATCGTCCTGGGCCTGCTCACCGGACGCGAAGCACGCGGGGTCGCCACACCGCACGCCGAAAGGGGGCCAGGCACCCGCTAACAACAACACAATTGCCGTACCCCCGGGTCGTAAGTCTCGACGCGGTCGCTGAAGCGATAGCCGGACCCGATCGTGGAGCGGGGGTGTACAAGGGTGAAGCCATTGGTGGGCCGGTGTTCGGCGTAGCGGCGGCGGATGGATCATCGAAGAGTTGACCGTCAACGCCTACATCGAGGAAGAGATCTTCTACCCGGCAGCGCGGGAAGCCGAGCCGGCCGTCTGGATACTGCCCGGGCTCACCGACCTGGACGGGTCGGACGAGACGTTCGACGCGAAGGTCACCGTGCTTGCCGTGACAGCCTGAGCGGCCCACGCAAGCCGGTTCCAGGCAGGTGAATCGCGTTTGCCCCGCCGGTCGTCAGGAAATCCCGCAACCAGTTGGCTTTCTCCACGGTGAAAGGGAGATCGATGAAGGCAGTGACCTGGCATGGCAAGCGCGACGTCCGCGTGGACACCGTGCCCGACCCGAAGCTCGAGGGGCCCACCGACGCGATTGTGCGGATCACGTCCACCGGGATCTGCGGGTCGGACCTGCACCTGTACGAGGTACTTGGCGCGTTCATGACCGAGGGCGACATCCTGGGTCACGAGCCGATGGGCGTCGTCGAGGAAGTCGGCGCGGCCGTGAGCGGGATGAAGCCCGGCGACCGTGTCGTGATCCCCTTCAATATCTCGTGCGGCCACTGCTGGATGTGCGAACGTGGCCTGCAGTCGCAGTGCGAGACGACGCAGGTGACGAGCCAGGGCAAAGGGGCGTCGCTGCTCGGGTACACCAAGCTTTACGGCCAGGTGCCCGGCGGGCAGGCGGAGTACTTGCGGGTTCCGCAGGCGCAGTACGGGCCGATCAAGGTCCCGGACGGCCCGCCAGACGAGCGGTTCGTCTACCTGTCCGACGTGGTCCCGACTGCGTGGCAGGCCGTCGAGTACGCGGACGTGCCCGACGGCGGTTCGGTCGTGGTGTTCGGGCTGGGGCCGATCGGGCAGATGGCCTGCCGCGTCGCGCGGCACCGCGGGGCCGGCGAGGTGATCGGCGTCGACCTCGTACCGGAGCGGATCGCGCGGGCGCGTTCGCACGGCGCTACCACCCTCGATCTCCGCGACCACAGCGACATTGCCGAGTCGATCCGGCAGCTCACCGGTGGGCGAGGCGCGGACGCGGTGATCGACGCCGTTGGCATGGAGGCCCACGGCGCGCCGATCGGCCGATTGGCGCACAATCTCGTCGCCCTATTGCCGCAGCAGGTCGGTGCGAAGATCACCGAGAAGGCGGGTGTCGACCGCCTGAGCGTGCTGTACGCCGCGATCGACAGCGTGCGCCGCGGCGGCACGATCTCGCTGTCCGGTGTGTACGGCGGAATGGTCGACCCGATGCCGATGATGGAGCTTTTCGACAAGCAGATCCAGCTGCGCATGGGCCAGGCCAACGTACGCCACTGGATCGACGACATCATGCCGGTCCTCACCGCCGACGGCGACCCGCTCGGCGTCGAGGGTTTCGCCACGCACAAGCTCCCGCTGGCCGACGCGCCGCGAGCCTACGACATCTTCCAGAAGAAGCTCGAGGGCGCCCAGAAGATCCTGCTGCAGCCCGCCGCCTGAGGGCTGCACCAAGTGGCACACGCCGTCGATCCGCATCCGAGGAATACCTATCGCCGAAGCTGGCGGGGCTGGTGCAGCGCTTCGCGTCGCACTCGTTGGCCGCGCGCTCCGGCCCGCGCGGCGCGTGTACCCGTGAATGCCGGACCGACGAGGTCCATCGAGGTCCCCGCTCATGGCACGATCGAGATGACGCCCGGGCCCCGGCCGGTGAACCTCACGCTCGCAAGTCACGAGCTGCGATGGTGCCGCCCCCGGGCACCGACGACGTTACCTGCTGGCCGCCCGCAACCCGCATGATCGCGTGGTAGCCGCCCCGCCCCGCCCGCGCGGCATGGCGGGTTCAACGTGCGGGGGCCGTTTGGGAACGGCCTGCGGTCGCGCCCTGGCGGCCCAGACGTCGTCCCTGTCTCCGCATGCCAGTGTGCTGTCGGCGCGCACGACCACGGAGAGATTCCTGGTGCGTGAGGAAGAGCTGAGTGGCCGAGTGTTACCGGGCGACGCCGAGACGGCGACCACGTTGGTGCCGGCCGATCTCCCGACTGTGTCGCACCAGGCGGTCTACGACATGCTGCGCGCACTCACTGACGCGGGTCCGCGCGAATGCCCGCTACGAGTCCCGGGTGGGCGACAACCAACACCACGTCGTGTGCCGCTCCTGCGGCGCGAGACGGGTTTCGCACAATGTCCGCACTCTGCGTCCGCCGCTTGCCCGTCATGGACAACCAGGACCTCGTCGGTTCGTCGCCCAGGCCGACGTGGTCCCCGTCATGCCCCACATGGCGGCGGGCGAACTCGTGGAGGCTCTTGTCGTACGACCAATGGAGCTTCCAATAGAAGGTCGCCGGCCTCGGCCGCAGTGGCGGCCCCGCGTGATGTCGTACTCTGCGGGCAGCTCATCGAGATTGTCCATGCGGCTCCTGCATTCGCACCCGGTGCTTCTCGCGGCGGGCGACGTGTTTCTCTTCCTCGAGCCGCTCGGTCATCGCGGGGTAGTGCAGCTCGAATGCCGGCCCTTCGGAGCGGATGCGCGGCAGCTCGTGGAAGTTGTGCCGCGGCGGTGCGCAGGTGGTGGCCCATTCGAGCGAGTTGCCGAAGCCCCATGGGTCGTCCACGGCGACGACTTCGCCGTAGCGGTAGCTTTTCACGACGTTCCAGATGAACGGCAGCATCGATGCGCCGAGCACGAATGAGCCGATGGTCGAGATCGTGTTGAGGGTGGTGAAGCCATCGGTGGACAGGTACGCGTAGCGGCGTGGCATGCCTTCGGCGCCGAGCCAGTGCTGGACGAGGAACGTGAGGTGGAACCCGATGAACGTGAGCCAGAACTGCCATTTGCCGAGGCGCTCGTCGAGCATGCCGCCGGTCATCTTGGGGAACCAGGAACACCGATCCACGAGGCGAGCGCCTCAGACTCCGCACGATCGGTTCCGCGCGGGCGGTCGACTTCACCTCGGTCACGGGTGCCCCCCGGCTTCGGCGCATGGCCCGCGGCGGTCACCCGATCGGCGCGCCGCCTACACCTGCGTCGCAACCGGTTCCGACGCCGCCTCGCTCGCGCTCGCGCGAGGCAAGTCGTCGCGGGCGCGCTCGGCGCCGAGGGGACCCTGTCAGCGCTCGACCTGAAGCGCGTCGAGGTCTGCCCATGGGCGCTGCGGGAAGGAATCATGCTGCGGCACCTGGAGCGCATCGCGGAAACGCCGACGCTGCCGCTTCTGCCGCTGACCCGGCACCCGGACGCGACGGTCCGCCCCCTGCACACCGCCGAGGAACAGCAGACGCCCTCCTGAGCGATCTGACCCGGTTCGGTGCGCCGGGCGCGGGGTAACCGGCACGGACGAGCCGATCCGCACAGGAGGACCGATGGCCGAAGATCGACTGCGCCCGCCGCAGCAGCAAGAGCCGCCCGGGCTGACCGAGGATATGGACCCCCGGCCGCGGGACACGATGGCGGGCTACGAGGGACGCGGGTTGTTGACCGGGCTGAAGGCGTTGATCACCGGCGGGGATTCCGGTATCGGGCGGGCGGTCGCGATCGCGTTCGCCAAGGAAGGTGCCGATGTCGCGATCGCCTACCTGAGCGAGCACGCCGACGCCGAGTACACCGCCGAGCGAGTACGGGCCGAAGGCCGTGAGTGTCTGCTGCTGCCCGGGGACCTGGGCCGCGCGCGGCAGTGCCGGGACGTCGTCGATCAGACCGTGGAGCATCTCCACGGTCTGGACATCCTGGTGAACAATTCCGCCACCCAGCGGCCGGTGGACAAGCCCGAAGACCTCAGCGACGAGCAATGGCTGCACACGTTCGACGTCAACATGCACAGCTATTTCCGGGTCACCTCGGCCGCGTTGCCGCACCTGCGTGAAGGATCGGTGATCATCAACACCGGCTCGGTCAACGGATTGCGCGGCAACAAATCCCTCATCGACTACTCCGCGACCAAAGGTGCGATCCACGCGTGGACGATGGCGATGGCTCAGGCTTTGGCCGACCGCGGCATCCGGATCAACTGTGTGGCGCCGGGCCCGGTGTGGACGCCGCTCATCCCGTCCACCTTCCCTCCCGAGAAGGTGGAGAAGTTCGGGCTGCAGGTGCCGTTTGAACGCGCCGCGCACCCCGACGACCTGGCGCCGTCCTACGTATTCCTGGCGTCGAACCGGCTCTCGTCCTACTACAGCGGCGAAGTCATCGCAGCGCTCGGCGGCGAGACGACACCCGGCTGACCGGGATCCGTCACCGCTTGGCTACCGTCATTGGGTTGATCGTGCCGAGCCTGGGAAAACGCCTTGCCCGGGTCCACGACACAGAAGCGGGTGGTGTCCGGGTCGGTCCGGTGCGCGGCGAGCGCGGGTGAATTCCATGGGAGCGGTGCTCTGCTGTTCGGTGTTCTCTGTTTTGCCGGTGAAGGGAACCGAGGAGTACGACACCGCGACCGACGACGCATGTCCATAGATGCGCGTGCGCCGGAAAACTCATCTTGGCGGTGAGCACGATCGCGTCGCCCGTTGAGATCTTTCGTGGACTTGGTTGGTGATGCAGCACGCCGTTGTCGGCCGTCCGGGTCGGGTTCAGGGGGTGACCGGCGAGCGGTCCAGCAGTGGGCCGTGCCCGTGGTCTCCTTCCACTCCGGGCGCGAGCTGACGCGCGGTCGCAACCTCGCCT
The DNA here is from genome assembly GCF_040607795.1 of Amycolatopsis sp. NPDC005232. Classification (NCBI taxonomy): domain Bacteria; kingdom Bacillati; phylum Actinomycetota; class Actinomycetes; order Pseudonocardiales; family Pseudonocardiaceae; genus Amycolatopsis; species Amycolatopsis sp. NPDC005232. The sequence goes on from NZ_JBEXHL010000046.1 coordinate 32,896, forward strand.
CAGCGTCGCATCCCGGGTGCGCCGACGAAAACAGGCCACCTTGACCACTACCATCACCAGATCATCCGGACCTGTGTCGACCCGATCCATCCGCGTGGACCACTCCGGCTCTCCGCCGACCATGAGCTCACCATGGCCCGAGTGGCCGGCGATCTGGACGCCGTCTCGGCACCCCGGCCCCAGGAGCTGCTCGACGAACCTGCTGACGGTTTCGGCGATCCGCAGGATCCGCCCATCTTCCGCTCTGGTGACCGAGTCACTGCCGGCGAGCATGGCGATGTCCTCGGGGCCGCGGCCGTCGATCGAGATGATCTGTGGCGAGGGCTCGGGTGGATCAGCGGATGGCCACGCGACCCTGGCGCTCAGCGGCCCAGGGCGTTCTGTAGCTCCTTCTTGGTCATGCTGGAGCGGCCCTTGATGTTGCGCTTCTTGGCCTCGTTGTAGAGCTGGTCCTTCGTCGGCCCGCCGGGGCCTTGCCGGTTGCCGGACCGCTTTCCGCCGCGTTTCTGCGGCGACGTGTCGCGGGTGGAACTCTTACTGGCGGTCCGGGATTCCCCGGACTGGGCCCGGTTTTTGTTGACCGTGCGCGCGGCGATCTCCTCGGCCCGTCCGGTGCTGGCTCCCTGCTTCTTCTGCGACGACTTGATGTGCTCGTACTGACGTTCGCGTTTGGTGCTCCAGCTCTGCTCAGGCACGGCTCCTCCTTCGTCGTGACTGGCGTCTACCCGCTCGTGGCAGCGGCAAAACCGCCAGGTCTCACGGGGTGCATAAGGTTCACCCCACCTGGGTACGTTCGTGATGTCCGCGGTTCAGCCGAGCAGCCGCCAGTTCCAGCACCCGCCGCCATCCGGTGGTGCTGCCAGACCCGCGACGCCGGCATGATCCGCAGGTTGCCGGCCTCAATGGAGGTGACAGCGTTCATGAGCGACCCATTTCCTCACAGCGCGGCGACGTTCACCGTCACCGGCTCCCTCGACTCGACCGTGCTCGCCGCGACTGGAGACCTTGACTGCACTGTCGCCGACCACTTGCTCGACCGGCTGCTCGACGAGGTCGCCCTGCGCCCGCGCGCGTTGATCGTCGACTTGACGCGCGTGGGCTTCTGCTCCGCGCGGGCTTTGCGCGCGCTGCTGGTGGCTTCGGCTGAAGCCCACGCCGTCGGGATCCCGTGTGTCACCGTAAGCGATCAGCAAGCGGTTCGACGCCCGATCACCATGCTCAAGCTGGACCACGTCCTCCTTCTGCACGGCACCCTCGCCACCGCCCGGGAATGGCTGACGGTCTCCCATGGTGTCGCCGACGTCGCCGTCCATCGGTAGCCGGTGGGGTCAGCAGCCGGAGGGTGCGGGGCTGAGGTGGACGACGCAGAAGCGGCTGCCGTCGGAGTCGGCGAGGAGACGAAGTCCGGCTCCGGCGGATACCTGTCCTAGTCTGTGTCGCGCGCGCAGCTTTTTGAGGCAGGACACTTCGGCCTTCTGTTCGGCGGCGGTGTCGACGAGAAGGTCGAGGTGCATGCGCGGGTACGGCTCGACGGGCATGCTGTGCATCGCCCGGGGCCGGTCGGAGACGCCGCTGACGGGGAAGCTGAGTCGGAGCATGCGGCCTGGCTAGCGGTCGGCCACATGGGTGAACGACCCGCTGGCGGGCCGACCGCGGTTTGCGCGAACAGTGAGCGGATAGCCAGAGGTCGGGCACCTCGATGAAGGGTCGCGGGCGCCTGGCTCCCGTCGGTCAAGAAGCGGCCGACGGGAGTCTGTCGTCTGGCTGGCTGCTGTTGCTGTCGGCTGGGCCGCAGCGGCGCGGAGTGGACACGACTTCCTCGATCAAGCCGCGAGCCACGTCGCGGAGTTTGACATTGGTGTCCTGTGACAGCTCGCGAAGGATCTCGAATGCTTCACCGGCCGTGCAGCGACGCTGCGCCATCAGGATGCCCTTGGCCTGTTCGATCGGTGCCCGCGACGACAACACCTGCCGCAACTGCTCGAGTTCGGTTTGCGCGGCGCGGTAACGCTCCGCCAAATCGCTCTCGCCGTGCGACCCATTCCCTGCTCCGTCGCGCCGGCTGTGACGCGGTGGGGAGTGCAGCAGACGGTCGGCGACGTCGATCGATTCGGGGTGCTGCATGGTGATCACTCCTTCGCAAGGTCTCGGCGAGGGGCAACTACCCAGGGTAGCGCCAATAAACGTATGACGATGGGCCCCGAGATTCAATGGAAGACGGATGCGCGACGATCCTGGACTCCAGCGGACGCCGGAACTGCTGCGCCGTCGGTGCAGCGCGTCAAGTCGTGGTGAGCAGGACGATGGCTGCTGCGGCGGCCGAGGAGGCCGCAGGTCTGTGCTGTGCGTAGCCGTTCGTGGAGGACGATGATGCCGAGGAGGGCTGCTGCTGCTCGCCGACCTGCGGCGGCTGCACCGCAAGGCCGCCGGTGTGTCGCTCGACTGGGAACTGCTCGCCCAGGGCGCTCAGGTCACGAAAGACCAGGAGATGCTCGAACTGGCGAGCCGCTGCCACCCGCAGACGCTGCGGCAGATGAAGTGGACCAACGCAATGCTGTAGATCATGTCCATGCAAATCCTCACCAGCTGAACGGAACAACGATGACCGGACCAGGGGGGCCATCGCCCGCTCGCCCGCGACAGCGGGACATGCCGACCGTCCGCAGCCTCGACGAGCTGTGCGCGTTGTTCAGCTGCGACGGCGAAGACGATCTGTACGCCCGCTGGTCGCACGGCCCCGCCACCGACCTCGACCCGTTGCGGGCGCAGCAGAGCCGGGACAGCCTGACCGGCGTGTCGCTGCCGGGCTTGTCGGCCAACCCGCTGCGCAAGGAGTCGTGGTGGGAGGACCGTCCCGTCCGGGCTTGCGCGGCGGCTCCACGACTATCAGCACCTGCGCGATCTACGTGGTCCCCGCATGCGCCCGTGGGTGCTGCTGCTGCGCGGAACCGAACTCGCACGCGGTCCGGACAACGAGCCACTCGTACGCTGCGACGAGCCACTGGCGTGGGTCGCGGACACCGTACTACGTGAAGGCCGCGCGCTGTTCACGACGTCGATGCTGCTCGCGAACCTGCTGCAGGCCCACGATTTCCACCTCCACGGCGCCACGCTGACACCGGGGGAGCTGCCCCTGACGCTGACAACTTCGGGCTGAGCTTCGACGTCGTCGCGCGGTGACTCACGCCGCCTCCTTCGGCACAATGTCACTGGCGAGCGAGGCGCACTCCCCTATGGAGCTATGCCAGCTGTTCCCCGTTTTTGAGGTGGAAGGCGCGGTTGGGGCCTTCTCGGACGATGCTGGTCTGGGCGGGGAGGTAGAGCGCCGGCGCACGCGGCGGCTGCAGTGCTGGCGACAGTGCAGGTTTCCGTTGCGACGGCCGGAATCGTGCCTCACAAGCCCGGTGGCCGTGCGATCGCTGGCCGGTGCGGTGTTCACCCACAGCGAGAGCGGGAAGCGCAGAGCCGCCAGGTACCGGTGGTTGCGCCGGCGCGGAGGTCGAAACCTGGTTTCGCTGCGACCGCGCGAAGTTTGTCCGGTCGGTAGCCGGGTAATCGGCGGTGACCCTGACGCCGAGGAGGCCCCGATGACCACGGTACCTGCGGAGGAAGCGGATGAGATCGCCGACGGCGCCACGACCCTGTGGAAGGTGCTGCCCGCATTCCCTCCGGGGCCCGCACTTCCCGCACGCGGCCTGCTCCGGCTGCCCGGCGTCTACCGTCCTCAAGCGGACACGTGCCTTCTGACGACGGCGGTGCGCCGGGCCGGGGTGCCCGCCGGGGCACGCGCGCTCGACTTGTGCACCGGGACGGGTGCGCTTGCCATCGCACTCGCCCGTGCCGGGGCGGAATCCGTGCTGGCCGTGGACCTTTCGCGGCGGGCGCTGTTGTCGGCGCGGGTGAACGCGGCGCTGCGCGGGCTGCCGGTGCGCGTGCGCCGCGGCGGACTGCTCGCGGCCGCGGACGGGGGCCCCTTTGACGTCGTCGTGACCAACCCGCCGTACGTGCCGATGCCGGCGGAACAGGCCCGGCCGGACCGCCGATGCGACGCTGGGAGCGACGGGCGCGCGGTGCTGGATCCGTTGTGTGAGGTCGCCCCGGCACTCGTTGCGCCAGGTGGGTTCCTGTTGCTGGTGCAGTCCGTGATGTCCGGCGTGGACCGTTCGGTTCGCCTGCTTACCGCCGCGGGCCTGCGTGCACGGGTCGTCGCCCGGGCGGCGGTCCCGTTCGGACCGGTCCTTTCCGGACGGACGGACTTCCTCGAGGAGTCCGGCTTCGTGGCCCCCCAGGTGCGGACAGAGGAGCTGGTGGTCCTTCGTGCCGACCGGTGAGGGCCGGGACCATCGGCGGGCGCGGCTGGTCCCGGGCGGGCCGCTGCTGATCGAGGGTCCGGTGGAGCTGCAGACGCCCGAGGGCGACACGGTGCGCTCCGACCGATTCCTCGTGGCGGTGTGTACCTGCCGGCGCAGCAAATGCTTCCCGCTGTGCGACACCAGTCATCGCAAGCGGGTCCGGACTCAAGGCAACGGCTGACGCAACGAGGACCGCCCGGTGCGCCAGCACCCCAGCAAGTGCTCGCAGAGGCGGTTTTCGAGGTGGTTCGTGGCCTGCACACCGAACACCACGTCCGCCGCGAGCGCCGGTTCCTGTTCGAGCAGGTCGCCGACCACGTCGTGGCGCATCACTTGTTCGTGCACCGCGTCGGCTTCGATGTGCTCGGTGTAGAAGAATTTGCACTCCTCGGCCGCGCCGAGCCGGGTGAGCGCCTGGACCATGCGCTGCGCCGAGGGCGCGGTGGTGACCTCCGCGGCGGCGAAGTGGCCGACGAGCGCGCCCCGCAGCGCGCGGTGGAGCCCGAACAGCGACATCGCGTTGACGATCGCCAGCATCGGCGCGGGCACGTGGTCCAGGAGGGCCAGGTATCCGTCGGGTAGCCCGGCTTCGCGCAGCAGGTCGGCGAACAGCCGCGAGTGGACGTACTCCGGGCGGCCGCCGCCGAACTCGTCGAACTCCACGGCCACGAGTGCCGCCTTGGCCCGGCCCCGCAGCCGCGGGATGACCCACGCGTGCGGATCGGCTTCCTTGAGGTGGTAAATCGAGCGGTGGGCGAACAATTCCCGTACCTGCCACCACTCGCCCTCGTCCCGCAGGTAGTGGGACGCGCCGGCCGCGTCGATCGGCTCGACCAGCAGCGCGGCGAACTCGCCGTCGACATTGTCGCCACCGGCCACGGCGGCGCGCAACGCGCTCAGGAAGCGCTCTTCCAGCGCAGTCCGCAGCCGCAGCAGTTCGGGGTCCCACTCCCAGTCGGCGTCGACGCCTGGCAGACCTTGGTAGTGCAGCTCGTAACACAGGTGCAGCGCCAGCTGCAGGTCGTCGCCGAACGGGTCGGTCTCCGCGATCGCGTCGAGCGGCGGAGCGTGCCCGGGTGGGGGCGCGGACAGGGTCTCGGAGACGGCGGCCGACAACGGCCCACGGGCCGTGGGGAGCTCGGCGGACTGCAGAGTCGTCATGGCCGGAGGGTTACCCCGCGGCGGCCGCTTCATGCCCCGAGACGGGCACGGTGCGCTCCTCAAGCAGCCGCACCACAGCGCGTAGCCCGCCGGCCGCCGCGGAGCGCTGCGCGGCCGATCCCGTGCCGTCGACGAGCAGCCGGCTGGCCAGTGATCCGGCGAGGGCGAGGTCGCCGGCTTCCTCGAGCGCGCCGGCGGTGTGCGTGAGCAGGTCTCCGACGAGGGCGGCGGCCGGGCGCTGTCGTTCGAGCCGGGGATCCACCAGGAGCCCGGTGAGGCCGTGGCGCGCGGCGGCCCAGACGGCGGCGGCGCACACCTGCGGCGACAGGCGCGGTCCTTCGATCCCGCGCTCCAGGTCGGCCAGCGCGGTCCGCACGAGGCCGCGCGACAGCACGGCCTGCAGCACCGCGCCATCGACGGTCGCGGCGGTGTCGGCCACACGCAGTTCCACCGTCGGCAGCCATGGTGACGGCCGCGCCAGCCAGAAACTCTGGTTGCGGTCGACGAGCGCGCCGCACTCCACGAGCGCATCCACCGTGCTCTGGTACTCAGCGTGGCTGCGGAAATGCGGAGCGACGCCGGAACCGGGGAAGCGGGTCTGCAGCACCATGCGCCAGCTGTGGTAACCGGTGTCGCGGCCGTCGGCGAACGGCGAGTTGGCCGACAGTGCCAGCAGCACCGGCAGCCAGGGGCCGAGGTGATTCACCACCGCGACGGCCGTGTCCGGGTCGTCGACGCCGACGTGCACGTGGCAGCCGCAGGCTTCGTAGTCGGCGGCGAGGGTTCCGTAGGCCTCGTGGATCTTCGCGTACCGGCCCTGCGGCTCCGGCTGCGCCCCACGACCCGGCAAAGACACGGGCGTGCCGGACGCGACGAGCGCGCAGTCCTCGGCGGCCGCGGCAGCGGCGAGCAACCGGCGCCCGCTGGTCATCTGGACCCGCAGCTCGTCGGCACTCGTGCAGACGCCGGTGGCCAGCTCCAGCTGCGTCGGGCGCAGCTCCCGTTGCACGATCGCGCCTTCCGGCAACCGGCCGTGGTGCCCACAGCGCGCCAGCACGCGGTCCGCACACGGTGCCGTCCGGCCCGTGCGCGGGTTGACGAGGAGGAACTCCTCCTCGACCCCGATCGTCGTCCCCGCCCCATCCATGAGAACTCGACTACCCGTTTGCGCGGCGGTGAACCGGGATCGCGCGCCGGAGACAGGCCTCGCGCAACGCGACGTCGAGCCACGGCGAGATCGGCACGAGCCAGTCGGGTTGCGGGCGCTCCTCATCGCGCGGCTGTTGCGCGCCGAGGGCCGTGAGCGCTGCACCAGCGGAGGCCCCGGAGGGCGGGCGTCGCTGCAGGTCGTCGGCCACGGGGTCGAGGGTGGCCTTGACTATCGGGAGCGTGGCGGTGTGGTCGTGGCGGGGGCCCCACCGCTGCGCAGGTGCAGCGCTTGCGCGGAAATCCTGGTTGTCCCGGCCGGGGATGGGTACGCGAGTAGAAAGCGATCACGAGGGGACCACCCGTGACCACCGCGGAGAAGCCACTGGCCGTCATGACCGGCACGTCGAGCGGCATCGGGCTCGAATTGGCCAAGCAGTTCGCCCGCCACGACTTCGACGTCATGCTCGCCGCTGAAGACAATGAGCTGACCGAGGCCGCCGAGCAGGTCCGGTCTTGCGGCGCGACGGTCGAGCAAGTGCGGACGGATCTCACCCGCCGCGAAGGAGTGGAAGAACTCGTCGAGCGCGTCGCCGCCACGGGCCGCCCGGTCGAGGCGCTCGCCGTCAACGCAGGCGTCGGCATCAAAGGCGAGTTCGCCAGCGACACGCGCCTCGACGACCAGTTGACCGTCGTGGACCTGAACGTGCGCTCGGCGGTGCACCTGGCCAAGCGCGTGGTACCGGCCATGGTCGAGCCCGGTCGCGGGCGGGTGCTGTTCACATCGTCGATCGCGGGGACCGCGCCGGCGCCGTACCAGGTCGTCTACTCCGCGTCCAAGGCGTTCCTCACCTCGTTCTCCGAGGGCCTGCGCGCGGAGGTGAAGGACAAGGGCGTGACGGTGACGGCGCTGCTGCCCGGCGCCACCGACACGAAGTTCTTCGAACGCGCGGACATGGAGGACACGAAGATCGGCGCGGGCAATAAAGACAGCGCGTCTGACGTCGCGGAAGCCGGGTTCGCCGCGCTCATGGCAGGCGACGACAAGGTCGTGGTCGGGACCAAGAACAAGATGACCGCCGCCGCGTCGCGGATGCTGCCCGACGAGGCGAAGGCGGCGCAGCAGGGGAAGGTGATGAAACCGGGTTCGGCCGAGGAGTGACCAAGATACCGGTCGGTGCGCGGTGCCGGGGTAGTTCTGCTGCGTGCGAATCGCGTCACCGGTGCGAACGGGAACAACGGCGTTGCGCGCGAGCTGGACTCCTCGTAGGAATTACTGGCGTCGCGCGGCATGTCCCGGACCTCGCTGCGGAAACGTTGGAGAAGCCCTCTAGATCAAGTTGGTGGCTCCGGCCTCGGGAGAGCGCTCACGGCCAGTAGCAGCGCGCCAAGATCGTTGCTGTTGGCAAGGACGTCCAGGGTCCCTTTGGCTTGCAGCGTGCGACGCGCCTGGCCGCGGGCGTGCAGGACGTGGTAGGTCGTACCCCAGTCGATGGCCGTGAGGTAGCCCGCGAAAAGCAGGTCGGCTCCGCAGGCGTCGAGCGCGGTCGTGTCCCGGAGATCGATCACGAGTTCGTCGGGTTGTTCGGTCGCGATCACCCTCAAGATAAGGATGCCCAGCTCGGCGGCTGCGGCGGCAAGAACCTGACCCCGCACGTCGACCCGCAGCGTTCCGTTGTCGATGCGGTGGAGTGTCGCAGAGAACGGCACGATGTCTCCAGCCCAGTTGTTTGGCGACAGGGGCCGGGCCGCTTCATGTAGGCCATCAGCGTAGTAGCCCAACTACCGATGCTCGCGCACGACGTCGTCATAAGACCGCGGTCGAGGATTGGTTTGAGCTGGCAGGCGGATCAGCCACAAGGCGGAGAAATGTCTTCGCAGAGGCAGGCGATGCGGGTGGGGCTTCAGCGCCGCTGGGGTCGCTGATCTTGCCAAGTGGTGCACTGGCTGAGGGTGCAGCAATCGGTCGATAGCCTCGTGCGCGGTCAGCCCGGCTGATCGGCGCACGGTACGACGTGGGACGGTTGATCTGCCGTTGCGGGACCGCGCGCGTTGACCGAGATTTCGGCCGTCGCCAGAAGACCGTCCGGGCCGGCATCGATCACCCGCGCGTGGTGGCGTTACTGGGACACCGGTCCGACGACGGCCGGCCGTTCCTGGTGATGCAGCTGGTCGACGGTGAGAACCTCGCCGAATGCCTGGTCGCCGGGGTGCTGTCGGGCGAGCATGATTCTCGAATCGTCACCTGGAGGGGCTGCAAGGGGATGAGTAGCCCGCGGTTCGGCGGTGAAGCGCGTGTTGTGGTGCGGACCGCGCGGGAACGGGCCCGCCCACTTGGGCATCCCTGCGGTGATAACGCGGGGCTGGGTTAGGTGTGGATGTGGAAGGGAAGTTCGCCGGTTTCAGCGAAGCCCAGTCGGTTTGCGACGGCGACGGCTTGGTCTCCGAATCGTTCGTAGAACCTGGCGAGCAGGGCGAGGTTGATAGCTGCCTGGACGCCGTGGGGCCATTGGTCGCTGGTGATCAGTGTCAGGACGCGGGCGCGCACCGTGTCGATGGTCTGGTCGGTTTCGGCGAGGTCGGCGAATCCGCAAGCGCACTCGCGGGCGATCAGCTCGGCGAGGCGGTCCGCCATGCCCGCGGCGGCGCCACCCATCTCCGCGAACGCGGGTTCGAGCTCGACGGGAATGGCGCAGGCGGGGTGGGCGAAACGGGTGATGCCGGCGATGTGCGCGGCCAAGTCGCCCATCCGTTCGAACCGGTCTGCGCAGTAGATTGCGGCCAGGATGGCCCGCAGGTCGTGCGCCTTTGGCGCCTGGAGGGCCAGAAGCGCCTGGGCTTGCGATTCGCAGTCCGCGCGGGCCCAGTCGATCTCGGCGTCGGCGGCGATCACCTGCTCGGCGATGTCCAGGTCTGCGGTCAGCAGTGATCGGCTTGCCCGGCGGATCGCCTCGGCCGTGAGCGCGCACATCCGCCGCAGCTCCGTCCTGAGGCGGTTCAGCTCTTCGTGAAAGCTCTCGCGCATGCTCACACCGCATTAATCGTCGGCCAACCGAACGCCGGTCCTGGCGGCGTCGTAGCGCACTCGCGCAATGCAGCCCGCCGGCACGCAAAGGAAAACTCGCGCCGACGGGGTCCGCCACGCGCCATGCCACCGCGCCGCGTAGCTACAATGCTCGCCCAAGTCAAGCGGACCGGCACCGTGGTATTACAAGATCTTTTGTGGCGTTGGCGGGGCAGTCGGCTCGCCGCGGAGCACAGCGACGCTCGGCTGTCCGGTTCGAGATGGGTGGTGAGTCCCATCGGGTGCCGAGGCGGTCGACCCGCCGCTGCTGCGGCAGGTCGGCGAGGAACGCGCCGGCAACGTCGCGGAGTTTGGCGTTGGTGATTCGCGTCGAGGACTTTACGGCCCAACCGGCCCAGCTCTTCGACAGAACACGCGGCTCGGAGCTTGGGCAGAAGATCCTTCTCCTCGTCCTCGTCCTCGTCGCGGCGACCCGTCGACATCCGGCAGCCGGCGCCACCGCCGCGGATTCTCCTACGCCGCTGCGGTCGGCGAACGGGATACCGATGCTGCGACCCTCGCGCGCATCGAAGACCTCACGTACCCGCCCGCCTGGCGCGACGTCTGCATCTCTCCCGACTTAACCACGGGACACGCGCGCGGCGCTTGCCCAGGGCCGACGGGATGACGGGAGAACCTGCCAAACCGTCGGTCGGCCGGACAGCGCGTCGCGGATCTTTCCGATGAACGGTGCACCCGGGTCAAGCAAGCCGGTTGGCCGGCGGTTTGTCCGGCGCTGAGGGGTGGGGCCGAGTGGGAGCAGGCTTCTCGGAACTTCGTCACCGGCTGCTGGTACCCGTGCTCGAAGCCCAGCGACCAAGACCGGACGATCACGATCGCCGCGGCGTAGACTGCGTTTCTACTGCGGTTCGATCAGAAGGTCGCCGCCCGCCGTCCTTCCCGGATGCATCCAGAGGCCTCGCGGCGAAGTAGGAGCCTGCGGGCCCTGCCTCCGTTGCGTCGAAGGAGGCCCTGTTATGACCCGACTCGTCAGTGCTTCCACATTCGTCCAGGTCGCGCGGTCGCCCAGCATGCTGTTCATCACTACGGCCGAAGCAAGCATGGTGATCGTCCGCGGTGATGTTGACCTCACCATCACGGGCCCGCTCTCGAAGCAGTTGACGGAGGAGCTCGAACTCCGGCCTGCCGCGCTGATCGTCGACCTGCGCGAGGCCACCTTCTGCTCGTCTTGCGGTCTGAGCGCGCTCGCCCGGGCATGCGAGGCGGCGCGGAGGGTCGATGTGCCGTTCGCGATCGTCACCACCCAGCACGCCGTGCTTCGGCCGGTCCAGCTGCTAGGCCTCGACAGGACGCTGCCGATCCACCGAACCCTGCCGGAGGCACAGGAGTGGCTCGGTCTCGTCAACCGCCTGCGCTGATCTGCCGCAGCAACTCCGCGAGGCAACCCGGCCCAGCCGAAACGGCGGTTGAACGCGTCGGCTCGGACGGCAGATTGGCACCGCTGGCGTTCGGTGCGTCGCGGGCGAGGATCCCGCGGTAGCGGGCGGCGGTCAGGTGCACGGGGCCGGCCGATGCGTGTCAGCCGCGGCACGCGCGATCCCGGTGGCGCCGCGCCCACGCGGCCGCGACTTCGGTGTGGGCCTCGGTGTTCAGCACTAGGATCTTCGACAGCTCGTGCGCCGGCCACGCACCGAGGGCGGTCCGGCAGCCGAGGTCGAGCACGGCGCCGATCGTGGTGAGCTCAGTGTTCGACACGACGACGGCGCAGCCGCATCGAGGCCGTATCCTGGATCCGACCGCAGCTCCTCTCCGGCGAGGAAGAGGCCCGCCCGACTGACGCCGTGGGTGTCCGTCGCGCTTGGTGATCGGCAGGTTGGTGGCGTTGCTTAGGATCTCGCGCCCGATTTCGGCGAGCCCGGTCGGCGGAGACGGATCAATGTGTTCGTGCGGGCGAGATCGCTCTCCGCGCTCCGGCGAGCGGCTTAGCCAGTGCGTCCACGCGCCGACCCGCGTCGCGGTCCATGCCGGCTCCTCTTGTCCCCGGGAGCCTGCCCGGCGGCACGAGGGTGAAACTGCCTTCGATGTCCTACGAGGATCGTCCCGGCCGGTGGGTCGGCGAGGCGCGGTGGCCCTCGCCGCATGTCAAGCCTTCGGAGCACGCGCTGGCGCCGCACGGCATCGCGCGGCCGGGGCAGGACGTGCCGGAAACGGCGTTGGAGGTGTCCTCACCGCTGTCGGTCGGGCAGTTCGCCGGGAAATGGGCCTCGTACAGCGCCCCGCCGGACCTGCCCTACCACCAGCGCGAGGAGGACGGCGGCTCTCTAGTCTTCGACACCGACGTGCTCACCGAGCGCTGTGAAATCCTCGGCGCGCCGCGCGTGCGGCTCGCGGTCTCCGCCGACCGGCCCGTGGCGATGGTGGCCGCGCGACTGTCCGATGTGGCCCCCGATGACTGTGCCACTCGGGTGATGTACGGGCTGCTCAACCTGACCCACCGCGACGGCCACGAAGAACCCAAGCCGATGGAGCCCGGTCAAGTGTGCGAGGTCGAGTTCGAGCTCAACGGAGTGGCGCAGGCCTTCCCCGCCGGCCACCGGATCCGGCTCTCCCTGTCCACCTCGTACTGGCCGCTCGCCTGGCCGCCGCCAGAGCCGGTCATGTTGTCCGTCCACACGGGACGCAGTGCGCTCTTGCTGCCGGTGCGCCCGGTGGCGGAGCCCGACGAGGTGTCCACGAACCCGTTCGGTGAACCGGAAGGCACGCCGCCGCTGGCGACAATACAGCTGACCGCCGCCCGAGCAGCACTGGGAAGTGTCGCGGGACCTTGTGGCGTATCACTCCGCGCCGGACATCGTCAAGAACTCCGGCGCCGTCCGCCACGACGGCATCGACCTCACCGTCACCCGCGACGTGCACGAGCGCTACACGTGGGTCGCCGACGACTTCTGCTCACCGGTCGCGGAGACGGAGTGGATCGTGACGTTCGAGCGCGCCGACTGGTCCGCGCGCAGCGAAACCAGCACACGGGTGTGCTGCACGCCCGAGGAGTTCGTGGTCGGCGCGCGCCTCGACGCCTACTACGGCGACCGCCGGATCGTGTCCCGCAACTGGCACCGCACGGTTCCGAGGGACCTGCTCTGACGCGTTTGTCGTTGTGGCAAAGGGGAATCCGGGAGGTATGAACCAACCGGAACGAACGAAGAGTGGCAGACCGATCACGGCGAACATCTTCGTGGTCGGCCTGAACGACAATAACGCATAGGTGCTCGAGCGGCTGCCCGACTCCGACCAGTACGCGTTCCACGGACTGCTGACGCCTGACGAACTGCAGCACGGCGAAATCGACATCGGCGGACTGCTCGACAAGGCAACAACGACGCTCGACGCGTTCGAGGGCTCGATCGACGCGATCGTCACGTTCTGGGATTTCCCGACGGCGTCGCTCGTACTACTGTTGTGCGAGAGCCGCGGCCTGCCGCACGTGCCGATCGAGGCGATCCTCAAGTGCGAGCACAAGTACTGGAGCCGGTTGGAGCAGCGCGAGGTGATCGACGAGCTGCCGAAATTCGGCATCGTCGACCTCGACGACGCCGACCGAAGCTCCCCGAGGGTGTATCGAACCCCGTGTGGCTCAAGCCGGTGAAGTCCTTCTCCTCGGAGCTCGCCTTCCGCGTCACCAACGATGACGACTTCGCCGCGGCGGTCACAGACATCCGCGAGGGCGTGGGCCGGGTCGGCGAGCCCTTCGACGAGGTACTCGGGAAAGTCGAGCTACCGTGCGAAATCGCCAAGGTCGGCGGGGCGGCGTGCCTGGCCGAGGAGGCGCTGCACGGAGTGCAGGCCGCCGTCGAAGGCTACGTGTACCGGGGCGAAGTGACCGAGTATGCGGCGCTCGACTCGTTCGACCTACCCGGAAAGCTCGTCGTTCCTGCGCCATCAGTACCCCTCGCAGCTGCCGGCGGAGGTGCGGCGAATCATGGCGGACGTCGCGAAGAGAGTGATGCGGCGGATCGGCTTCGACAACGGGACGTTCAGCATCGAGTTCTTCTGCGACGTGCAGTCCGGAGAGGTGTACCTGCTGGAGATCAACCCGAGGCACTCGCAGTCGCACGCCGAACTGTTCGAGCTGGTCGACGGTCTGGCCAACCACGACCTGATGGTTCGCCTCGGACTCGGGCAGGCGCCGCGCCACCGCGCCGGCGGAGGTCCCTACGGCATCGCCGGCCGCTGGTACCTGCGCCGCTTCTCCGGCGACGCTGTGGTGACGCGCGCGCCGACGGCCGCGGAGATCACCGCGTTGCAGGATCGGCTGGGCGCGGTGGAGGTCAGCGTGTCGCCGAAGGAAGGACAGCGCTTCCGGACCTGGCCGAGCAGGACAGCTACTCCTACGAGCTCGCGCAGTTCCTCATCGCGGCGAACAGCGAGCGGGAGATGGAGCAGAAGTACCAGCGCTGCGTCGACGAACTCCGGTTCGAGTTCGAGGACGTGGCCTGAGGCGAGGCCGGCAACCACCGCGGGCCCCACCTGTCGAGGTTGTCGTCGAACGGTATCCCGGCAACGGCGCGGGTGAAGTGGCTGGCGACGGGTATCCAGGGATCTCCGGACCGCGGAGGGAGGCATCCATCATGGATGGTGACGTCGAGACGTTCCACGAAAACGGGTTGTGGAAGAACAAGATCGATGGCCATCAGCGCGCGTCGAACACTTTCAAGGATTGCGTGCTCGCCGTCAAAACGGGGCGGCACATGGCGAAGGCCCGCCGCGTCGGCCACCGTGTGCGCGACGAGCGGGGCTCCCTCATCAGCCACGACGACTACCGCACCCGTCACAAAGGCTTACGGTGACCTTGTAGTTGCCGCTCCGCGTGGCTTCGCCGCTCCTGTACTTCGCGCCTTGGACCGGCACGAAGAAGCCCTTGTCGTACGTCGTGGCATCCGTGTTGTTCAGGCCGACACGGGAATCGGTGTGGTGCTTCGTCAATCCTTGGCGAAGATGCAGGTGTGCTTGACGTGGGAAAAACTTGGCGACCACAGCTGGTGCGGATGAGTCCGCGTTTGGAAATGAGAACGGGCAGTTGGCGCGACCTCCCGACGATGACGTCGTGAGCCGCTGGGCTCGCTGGTGTCCGGCGCGGTAGCGGATCCGGGGACCCGTTGTCCTCCGTTCAGCCGGGAGGGGTGCCGAAGACCCGGGTGAGGCTCGCTTCGGTGTCCTTGCCGACCTTTTCGAACACCGCCTTCGCGATCGGCGTGCCGAGCTTCGCGGCGCCGTGGAACTCGATGGTGGCGTGGTAGGTCAGGGTGGCGCCGCCGTCGGCGGCGTTGACGGTGATGTCGTCGGTGGTGGTGGCGGTGTCGTTGCTGCCGCTGAAGACGACCCGGCCGGGTTCGAGCCGGCTGAGCTCGTAGGTGAGTTCGGTTTCCACGCCGGCGATCTTGGAGACGTTGTGCCAGCGGGCGCCGACTGCGATCGGTCCGCTGTCGAGGCGGTCGCACGACTGCGTGCCCGGGTCCCAGTCGGTGGCGTTGCCGAAATCCTTGAGGTACTCCACCACTTCGTGCGGTCCGGTGGCGACGGTGAAGGTGCGTGTCACTTCGACCACGAGCGGTTCCTTCCTGTGGGGGGCGTCGTCTCGTCGTACCCGGCGTCCGCGGTCCGAAACCTCGGGCGCGCCGGGGCGTTTGGCGAGGCGGTCGCGTTCTTGCCGGCCGAACTGGCGGGGCCGCCTGATCACGCCACCGACCGGCCCGAAGCAGCCCGTGAACGGTTGGGGCGCGCGGCCCGGGGGTAGGTCTCCGGGTGATGCAGACTTTCCTTCCCCTCCAGGACTTCGCGGAAAGCGCTCGGACGCTCGACCGCCGGCGGCTCGGCAAGCAGCGCGTCGAAGCGCTGCAAGTGCTGCGTGCGCTGGTCGTGCCCGGCTACGGCTGGCGGCATCATCCGGCCGCGAAAATGTGGACCGGGTACGCGGAGGCGCTGACCCGGTACGGCTTGGAGGTGTGCGCCGTGTGGCGCGCGACGGGGGCAGCCGACACGTGCGCGGAGAAGCTGCTCGACCAGTACGGCGCGACCCCGGTGCGGACCCAGGCGGAACTGGCGGACGCGGGGGAACTGCCACCCTGGCTGGGCGACGAGGCGCTGCACTGCAGCCATCGTTCGGCGCTGGTGCGCAAGGAACCCGGGCACTACCGGCGGTGGTTCCCGGACGTGCCGGCCGACTTGCCGTATGTCTGGCCGCGGTCGGACCGGAGCTCGGCGGCCGGCCCCTCCGTGTGAGCGCCTCATCCGCTCGGCGTCCAGGAAACCACCAGCACGCCGACGTCGGCGGACGGTTCGGGACCGAGATGGTCGGCGATCGCGGCGGAGAGAAGATGGGCGAGCTCCGAAGGCGGCGAGCCGGCGGAGCGCTCCAGGATCCGGGTGACGCCCGCCTGGCCGAACCGTTCGCCAATCGGGCCGATGGCGTCCACGGCTGCCCGGGAGCACACGGCGAACACCTCGCCGGGATCCAGCCGGGAACCGATGCTGTCGGGCGAAAAGACCCGGCCCGAGAACTGGTTGGTGAAGCTGTTCGCCGTCGTGCCGTTGCTGGCGCTGGCCGCGGCGGTGCCGTTCGCGTGGGGGTGGGGCCTGAGCTGGATCGACATCGGCCTGGCCGCCGGCTTTTACGTGCTCACCTGCCTCGGCGTGACGGTCGGGTTCCACCGGTGCTTCACCCATGGCGCGTTCAAGGCCGGCCGCGGCCTGCGGATCACGCTCGCGGTGGCCGGGAGCATGGCCATGCAGGGCCCGGTGATCGGCTGGGTCGCCGACCACCGCCGCCACCACGCCTACGCCGACCGCGAAGGCGATCCGCACTCCCCGTGGTGTTACGGCACCACACCGCCCAGCGTTTCGCCCCCGACCTGCTCGCCGATCGCGACATCGCCCGCGTCGACCGCCGGTTCCCCGCGCTGACCGTGCTCACGCTCCTGGCGCCCGCCCTAATCGGCGGCCTCGCCACGATGTCCTGGTCGGGCGCGGTGACGGTGTTCTTCTGGGCGAGCCTGGTACGCGTGGCCGTGCTGCACCACGTGACCTGGTCGGTGAACTCGTTGTGCCACCTGATCGGTGACCGGCCCTACGCCGCACGCGACAAGTCGGCAAACTTCTGGCCGCTGGCCATCGCCTCCATGGGCGAGTCGTGGCACAACTCCCACCACGCCGATCCGACCGGCGCCCGCCACGGTGTCCGCCGCGGCCAGCTGGACATCTCGGCTCGGATCATCTGGCTGTTCGAGAAGGCCGGTTGGGCCACCGACGTCCGTTGGCCGAAGCCTGAACGCCTGGCCGACAAGCTCAACCCCGGCTACGCACCAGGGCTCGGACGCGGAGTGCGCGACCCGCGATGACACTGCGCACCGGACCCGACCCTGGTTCGATCACTTCGGGTTGAGCCCACAGCCTCCACGATCCGAACACTCGCACCGTTCTGAGGCCCGTCGTGCCTGGATCCCATGAGCCCGAGCGGGGTTGGTTCGACGATGCCGAAGCCGCCGCGGCTGGGCTCAGTACTGCTGCGCAACCGTTGGGCAAGGGAAGACCGCTCAACCGCCGGTCGCCGTTCCTGCTCGGCTATGGCGAGAGCGGCGGGCGGCCCGGCTGACGCCGTGCTTCTCGGCTTCCCCTAGCCAGCCTTCGCGCTCGGCTTCGGCGATCCGAGCGGTTAGATTGTCGCGAATAAAACCCAGCCAAGACCACGATCGCGCCCTACTCGCTGCGGTGCCCGGATCAGGGGCGGCAGACGCGGGAGGCCGAGGCCCTGGATCGCAAGGGCAACGTGTCGCGGCGCAACAGTCAACTGCTTTCGGTTCAGCGTCCACGGGGGTCTTCGCTGCCGCCTTGGTCTTCCGGCTGGGTCGCGCCCGCGGCTGCCTCGAAGAGTGAGGCTTTGCCCTGGGGGTGCCCTCGGGTGACGTGTGCTTCGTCGCGCAGGCGCTCCACCATGTGCGGGTAGTGCAGCTCGAACGCGGGCCGTTCGGAGCGGATGCGCGGGAGCTCGAGGAAGTTGTGCCGCGGCGGCGGGCTGGTCGTCGCCCACTCCAGCGAGTTGCCGTACCCCCACGGGTCGTCCACGTCGACCGCTTGGCCGAAGCGGTAACTCTTGACGACGTTCCAGATGAAGGGCAGCACCGAGGCGCCCAGGATGAACGCGCCGATCGTGGAGACCGTGTGCATCCACGTGAACCCGTCGCTGCGCAGGTAGTCGGCGTAACGGCGGGGCATGCCTGCGTCGCCGAGCCAGTGCTGGATCAGGAACGTGGTGTGGAAGCCGATGAACGTGGTCCAGAAATGCCACTTGGCCAGGCCTTCGTCGAGCATGCGGCCGGTGATCTTGGGGAACCAGAAGTAGATGCCGGCGAACGTGGCGAACACGATCGTCCCGAAGAGGACGTAGTGGAAGTGGGCGACGACGAAGTAGCTGTCGTGCACGTGGAAGTCCAGGGGCGGGGCGGCGAGGATGATGCCGGTGAGCCCGCCGAGCAGGAAGGTGACCAGGAAGCCGATCGACCACAGCATGGGTGATTCGAACGTGAGGGTGCCTTTCCACATGGTGCCGATCCAGTTGAAGAACTTGATGCCGGTCGGCACGGCGATGAGGAAGGTCATGAACGAGAAGAACGGCAGCAGCACGGCGCCGGTGGCGAACATGTGGTGGGCCCACACGGCGACCGACAACGCAGTGATGCCGATGGTCGCGAACACCATGGTCTTGTAGCCGAAGAGCGGTTTGCGGCTGAAGACGGGAATGATCTCCGTGACGATGCCGAAGTACGGCAGCGCGACGATGTACACCTCGGGATGGCCGAAGAACCAGAACAGGTGCTGCCACAGGATCGCCCCGCCGGTGGCGGGGTCGAACACGTGCGCGCCGATGTGCCGGTCGGCCAGCAGCCCGAACAGCGCGGCCGTGAGGATCGGGAACGCCAGCAGGATCAGGACGCCGGTGAACAGAATGTTCCAGGTGAAGATCGGCATCCGCCACATCAGCATCCCGGGCGCGCGCAGACACACGATGGTGGTGATCATGTTAACCGCCCCGAGGATCGTGCCGAGGCCGGTGACGATCAGCCCGGTGATCCACAGGTCGCCGCCGACACCGGGGCTGTGGATGGCGCTCGACAGCGGGGTGTAGGCGGTCCATCCGAAGTCGGGCGGCCCACCCGGGGTGATGTAGCCGGACAAGACGATCAACCCGCCGAACAGGTAGAGCCAATAGGAGAACGCGTTCAACCGGGGAAAGGACACGTCCGGCGAGCCGATCTGCAACGGCACGAGGAAGTTGGCGAATCCGAACAGGTTCGGGGTGGCGTAGAGCAGCAGCATGATCGTGCCGTGCATGGTGAACAGCTGGTTGTACTGCTCGGGTGACAGGAACTGCAGCCCGGGCTGGGCCAGCTCGCCTCGCATCAGCAAAGCCGTCAACCCGCCGACGAGGAAGAACCCGAATGAGGTCGAGAGGTAGAGAACGCCGATCGTCTTGTGATCGGTCGTGCGGATCGTCTTCAGGATCACCGAACCGAGCGGCTCCCTGCGGGCCGGTCGGAACGGAACGGGAGTCGGGTGCGCGGCGGTGTCGGTCATCGGAATCCTCGGTTTTCGTCGTCGCCGGAGCATCCTCATCGCTGCCGGTCCGCACTTACCCGCTCCGGCCGTCGGTAAACCCGTGGTTGAAATCGATGGTTGATGGCGCCCGGTGCGGGTATGCCTCGCGCTGAGCGCAGCCGGCAGCACCGCTTTTTCGGATCGAGGTGGCGGCGATGGACTCAACTGTTCCGGGCGTGCGGAGGGCCGTCTCAGCGCGGACTGCGGCTCGACGTCTCCGCGCGACCGAACGTCACCTCAAAGCCACGGACGCAATGTGGGTGCGGCAGATCCTCGGTGAGGCCGCGTGGCCCCTGCGGCGCGGCTGGTTCGCGGTGAACCTCGCCTTGGACGTCATCGCGCTTGCGCTGATCCTGCTCGGCGTGCTCGTGGTGCTACCGGTGGCCTTCGCGGGCTTCGTCCTGGGCAACATCGCCGTCTGCATGCACCTCGAACGCCAAAGCCGGATCGAAGGCTGTACGAAGACTCGGTGACCCGCCGCCTGGCTGACGAAACCCTCGCGCGATCCCGCGGCGACGTGGTGGCGAAGGGGTGGGCCGGTCTCTCTTGAGCGTGGCCAGTAGTCGGGCTCGAGCGGTCTGGCGGAAGCCGGTGCCGTTACCGGACTATCAGCTCGTGCCGCAAAGCCGACCAGCGCCGCTCATGAGCGCCGAAAGGTTCAGCGCGAGGATGCGCTGGCTCGCTGGCCGCGTCTTCGATGGCGCGGACGCCAACGGCGCCGCCGCGATCAGTTCTCCTGGTGGGTGGAGGTCATGACCTCGACGCCGATCTGGCGTCGGAAGGGTTCGACTGTGTTTCGCTGGTGGTCGGCTCGAGCCAGGAGATCGTCGAAGTCGATGGACGGCACGCGTTCGCGCAGGCCGGCCAGGTCACCGAGGGTGGTCCACAGGATCTTTTTGCCTTCGATGCCCATGGCCAGGGCCTCTAGTTCAAGAAAACGGCTCAGAGGAGAATAGGACCTCAGGCGGCCGTTGTATTTGAGCCGTCCCAGCCGTTCCCCCGCGAAGGCGGCCGCGGCCTTGGCGCGGTTCGGACGCACGTTAAGCGTGCGCATGATCAGTTCGAACGTCCGCACGTCTTCGGCGATGGCTTGTGCGACCTTGGCCAGCGCGTCTCCCAGTTCGGTCCCGCGGTTGTTGTCGCGGGCCCGGCGCGCCAGTTCGCGCCAGGTGATGCCCATGGCGAACTGGTCGCGAAGGTAGATCCGCAGGAACTCGGTCACCGGTCCACCGCCTGGGGGCGCGGGGACTGCCACCGGAAGACGCCGGCGCCCTGCGCGTAGGCGAGGTGACCGCCGAGCGCGCCACCCGCGCTGAGAACCACCAAGCCGACGACGCCGAGGACCTTTCCGCCTGCCGGCTCGCGCCGGCGTCGCAGGTAGGAGCCGGTGAAGAACGCGGCAGCGAGGCTGTTGAGCACGAGGTGGCCGAACCCGACACGTCGCTGCCGCTCGTCCAGCTCGCTGTAGTCGGCCGCGCCGAGGACTGCGGCCGGTGGCACGGCGAGTAGGCCGATCCCGACCAATCGCCGGGCGGCTGCGTCGCTGCCCGGGGTCAGGTCGAGCAGCGACGCGCACACCCAGGCCCCGATCGGGACGGTGACGGCAAGCGGGTGCAGCGGATGCCCGAGCCAGCGCCCACGCAGCTCACGGCCGACCCGACCGCCGAAGAGCCGGATCAACGACTTCGCCACCGCCGCCGCGGGCGCATCAATCCCTCGTGCGGTTTCCATTGCGGACAACACACGATGAGGTGCCGCAGCTCGATCCCCTTCGCTGCGGATCTTCGGAACGGCTTGTGCGGTTTCGTCGGTCATGCCGCGGGCTACCCCGCGTCCCGGTGCACCAATCTCGCGTTGGCCAAAACGTGGCCGGCCGTGGTGACCGGACGGCCGGATACCCGCCTGCGACGACGTTGCTCCGGCCGACCCAGGCAGAGTCGGCACACGAGGACCGCGGTTCAAGGACGACGCCACGGGCTCGCGCGGCGGACCGATCTGGACGGGAGTGAGCCTGGACGAGCACGAGGATGCCGAAGAGACGCGGCGCTGGGTCGACGAGGCCGGCCGCAAGGCGGTGCTTGTCCCCGGTGACTTTGCCGATCCTGCGCAATGCCGTTCCCTGGTCGCTCGCACGGTCGAGGAGTTCGGCCGGATCTACGTCCTCGTGAACAACGCGGCGTTCCAGAGATGACCCACGAGACGCTGGAGGAGATCCCGGACGAGGAGTGGGATCACACGCTCGCGACCAACCTCGGCGCGTTCTTTCATTTCGTGAAGGCGGCCGTGCCCCACGTGCGGCCGGACTCGGACGCGAACTTGGAGCACGCCGTCGCTGCCGGTATTCACGGGAACGAAGGCGCCGGCGAGAAGCTGCCGGGCGATGTCGGCGTCTTCTAGCAGTGCCGACTCCCACGTGTCGTAGTCGACGATGTCGCCAAACGACGTCGCGGACCACTCTTTATCCGGTCAACCGTTCTGTACCCCGGCTGTCTGCACGACATTTTCACCGCGCCGCTGCACTACGACGTCGCGCTCGCCAACGCCAAGAAGCCGTCCCAGCCAGTACCGCCGAGACTGCACCGACGGGTCATTTCGCTGGACAACGTCTCCGACACCGCAGCCTCCTTCTTGCGCCACCGCCGAAGGATGCGTCCTGTCGGTTCCACCCCAGCGGATTTCGGAGCTGCTGCGGACGCGGGACACGGGCGTCGGCGGTGTGGCGGGGCGTGCAGCGGGGGTCCCGGCGGCACGCCCTGTGCCGGGGGGTTATTCGGTGGAGCGGAGTTCGGTGTTCTGGCGCTGGGATTCGTGGAGCTGGTCCTCGAGGGAGATGATGCGGCAGGCAGCGTCGACAGCGGTGCCTTGATCGACTAGTTCCCGTACGCGTGCGGCGATGCGCAGCTGGTGGCGGGAGTAGCGACGATGCCCGCCGGCCGAGCGCTGGGGCTCGATCAGGCCGGCCTCATCCAGGCTGCGCAGGAAGTTCTGGCTCGTGCCGAGCATGTCCGCGGCCCGGCCCATCGTGTAGGCGGGGTACTGGTCGTCGTCGAACTTGTCGGCCCCGCCCGAATCGGGAGCGGGGGTCTCGTGTTGGTCAGGAATCATGCCACCTCCACATCACAAGGGACCCCGGATGCCGTGCACGGCATCCGGGGTCCCAGGGGTTGGGGTTTCACCATTGTCAACCGACTGTGAGGCCGGCTTCCTGTATCCGCGGTGTCCGTCCGAGAGCCGGACGGTGCGGAGATCGCTTATTCGTAACCGAGAACCACCTTCCAATCCGATGGGACTGCGGTACCCGCGCGGCACTACTGCCCAGCCGCTGCGGGCGATCCAATGATGTGCCCTTTCCCTTCTCTCCTGTGTTTTCCTCTTACTGTGCAACACTTCGTGTACTGCGACTGCTGCGAACGTCACCGGCTGGAACCCTTCCACTGATCGGCCCCAGCACGCGTCACGCCGCTGGTCACTGCCCGGAGCCCCGTCGGGAATCGGCTCCGGGCACTTGACCGTTCCTGCACTAGCTGACTTGCCACTGCTGCTTTCCTGCTACTGCATTACCTCGCCGGGATCGATCTTGCCGCTTGCTCTTCCCTGCCCGATCCCGGGGTACTTCACCGGTCACCAGCCGAAACCTGTCCAACGATTGGCTTCGTCCTGCCTGACCGTTCTGTCTCACCTCGCGGGTAGTTCGTCATCTCCCGCGCCTGCTCGACCTTGTCTCTCTCGGTATGAGCAGAAGATTACACACAGCTGAGATTGAATGTCTACCCCCGCCGCCATAGATTTGTTGGTGTCCTGGCGGGCCGACCGCCGGGCCACGAAGATCCGCAGGTCAGCGCGCAGCGCATGCGGACAACGACAGTCGGAAGGATGACGCGGGATGACTGACTCGGTCGCGCGGCACGACCCGTACGGCCTCACCGGGGTGCGCGATCTCCACGACTACGCCCGCGTCCTCCGGCGGATGGTCGAGCAGGGACGGCGGGAGCGGTGTGTCGCGCTGTTGTCGGAGACGGAGGCGCACGCCGTGGCGGAGTTGCTGGGCCAGTACGCCCAGCTCGACCCCACCGCGCACCTCAACCGGCTCGCTGCTGCCCTCGCCGGACGCCTCTACAGCCGGCTCGGTGTGTGACCCGCCGCCAATTCCTCACCCTGCCGGACAAGACCGAGAAGCGTTACCTGAAGGAGGTACAAGAGGAGCTTGCGCTCGACCTCGCCCCGATCAACGGCGACATGCCGAACCGAGCACAGCAACCAAGGCCAGCCGAGCGATCAGCTACAGCAGGCGTCGCCTGCCCCCCACGCAGCCACATCGCGACCTCCGCGTCACCCGCGCCGGGAACCTGTTCCCGCCCGGCGGCACCGTGGCGGCAGCGTAACCCCGATGGAGCAGCGGCGCCGGAGAAAGCACTGGTCGCCCGCCCTGCCGGGTCCGTTCCGGGCGCGCGTGAGGATCTGCTGTGTCCGGCCATGGCCGTCGGCTCACGTGTCTGGTTTGGCCCGCACGACAGAGAGCCGGTGGCGGTATCGGCCGAGTTCGAACGCGCGGTCCGCGCGCGCCTCGACGATCACCCCGGGCTCGACCGGCCAGAACGTGAAGTCGTCCCCACCAGGGAGACCCGCGATGATCCCGGACGCTCGCCGGGGGGCCGCTCTCTGCGAGCCGGAGCCTTCCGGCCAGCGACACGAGCGCCGGCCGCGACAGCGTCGTCGACAACCCCACCGCGCGCACCCGTCCGCGCCGATCCGTCTGGCCCAGCACCAACGCGGTCGGCCGGGACGGGCTGCCGGTCACGCCGAGCACCAAGGCGTCAACGTCGTCGTAGTGACGCACCTTGACCCAGCCGGCGCGGCCACCGCGCAGCGGATAGCGCCCCGCCAGCGGCTTCGCGACGGCCCCCTCGATGCCGACGGCCGCCTGGTCCGCGCTGATCCACTCCCGGCCCTCGGCGACGTCAAGTGTCGAGACCATCAACTGCACACCGGCGTTGCCCGCGCCAACCACCGCGGCGAGCCGCTCACGCCGACGCGACAGCGGCCACAACCGAAGGTCACGACCGCGGGCACCGAGCAGGTCGAACGCCACGTAGACCACGCCGACGCCCTCGGCGCGGCGCCGGGCCGGACCATAGCCCAGCGCCGCGAAGTCCAACCGCCCCTCGCAGTACGCGCACAACTCGCCGTCGAGCACCACCCGGCCGAGCTTGGCCGCCGACTCGAGGACCCCGGGGAACCGGCCAGTCAGGTCGCTGCCGGTCCGGGACTGCAACACCCCGCCCGGCACGTGCACCACGCACCGCCACCCATCCAGCTTCGGCGAGTACTCGTACCAACCCATGGGCAGCGCCGCAGCCGGCTCGACCACAGCGAGCCGCAGCGGCAGTTCCGGCACGGGCACATGTCCATAGTGGATCCCGCTGACCAGCGGCGCAGCCGTCAACCAAACTCCTCCGCAGTCCGGGCTGTCCCCACTCGGCGATACCTGCCCACGAGCATCACTCCACGGATCCCGAACCTCATGCGCTCATCGAGCCACGGTTCACCGCTTCCAGAACCAGCAGCATCACGACCAACCGTTGCTTTTTCGGCGCTAGCTACTGGAAGGCCGGTCAGGTCTAACGATCCGTCGGCGAGCTGACCGGGCCCGGCGCTCCACCGCGCTGGCCACATTCGCCGGGTCACCAGCTTTTTCGGTCAGGGTGGTGGTCAACGGGGCCGGCGCGCACGTTTGGTTCTGGCGGTGTGGTGTGGGGGTGCACGCGCACGCGGATATCTCGGCCTAGTGTGGAGCGCCGGTGCAGTTCGGTGGGTTGCCTCGTGAAGTGGTCGCGGAGGTGGCGGTAGGCGGTGATCACGGCCGCGAGCCGTTCGCGGTCCGGGTGCGGTGCGTCGGGGTGGCAGTCACGCACGGCGCGCCGGTAGGCGGCGGTGATCTCGGTGGCGCTGGCGCCGCGAGCAACGCCGAGCACCGCGTATGGATCGGGCAGGTCTGCGGGGTGAGCGGGGTTCATGGCGAGGACCGAAGCGAACCGGGCACAGCTGGGTTGAGCTGGCTGATCTCGGTGTAGTAATCGCGCGCCGCGATGTGGGCGGTGTCGAGGGCGCGCCGCAGGGTGGCCAGTTCCCGGCATGCGGAGGCCAGATGTGCGGTGCCCGGCGCGCCGTCGACCCGGCGAAGCTGCTCGGAACGTTGGGTGTGGTGGCCGGTGTGCTCGGCCAGGAGGGTCACCAGATCGGTCAGCTCGCCGGTGAGCTGGGTCAGCTGCCAGCCGGCGTCACACAGCTGTGCCAGGCCGGGCGGCTTGGCCGGGTCGGCCGCGCGGACCGCGCGCCGAAGGTCGCGGGTCGTCGTGGCCAGCGTGGTGGAGATCGTGACCGGTCGGCGTCGGGTGGTGCCCATCGGTTCCCTTTCCTCATGCCGTGCTCGACCCGGCACGGGGTGGGCGTGGTAGGTAGTCGCTGGCCCCGCCCGGCAGCGTTCGATGCGGCGCGGGCGGGGCCAAACAGGCCGAGCCAGGGTTCCGGGCGCTCAGACGTTGATCTGCTTGGACTCGCTCTCGCCGCTGATGGCGATCTTGCGCGGCTTGGCCTGTTCCGCGATCGGCATACGCAGCGTCAACACACCCGCGTCGTAGTGCGCTGCGATGCTGTTCGCGTCGAGGGTGTCACCCAGGAACAGCTGGCGGGAGAACACCCCGCGTGGCCGCTCGGACACCTGGACCTCGGTGCCCTCGTCGTAGGCCGGCGTGCGTTCGGCTTTGACGGTGAGCACGTTGCGCTCCACGTCCAAGTCGATGGCGCCCGGCGCGACACCGGGCAGGTCGAACTGCACCACATACTCGTTGCCGGACCGGTAGGCATCCATCGGCATCACCGCCGGGTGCGACGTGGTGCCGTTGGCGCCGAAGAACTGCTGGGTCAGCCGGTCCAGCTCCCGGAACGGGTCGGTCCGCATCAACATGACCATCCCTCCTTTGCTCCTTCCGTGTGCACCGCCACCAGCGCGCTGGGGACCGGAGGCGGCTCATCAACTTGTACGCCACCCTGCGGTGTCATCGTCGAGGTCCGGCTCCCGCCGCGACGCGGGCGGCGGGACCGGAGCCAGTTCGGTTGGAAACCGCGTGTCGAGACTGCTGGGTGTGCGATCGATACTTCGACTTCGATTACCTGGGGCCCGTCCCGGCTGCCGGAACCCCGGGCCGGGGTGTCGCGAAGGGTGCGCCACGAGACGCTGGGCCGGGACCGCTGCCAGGTCTCCTCGGCCGTCTGTCGAAGCAGGCATCCCCGCCGGGTCAGAGAACTACAGCCGGGCGGGCTCCAGGTACGCAGGCATCACCTGCCTTTCGAGGTCACCATCGCGTTCGCTGACCACATGAGCGCACCGATCAGCGGAGGGGAACGCTGTCGATGCCCACCTCGTATCGCCCGCACCATGCCGACCAGCGGGCCGCCGGTGGCGACGGCGTGGGGCGGGCGGCCGGATCGCTGCGGACCTGTGGATCCAGGCCGGGGCCTCGCTGGATACGGAGGAAGAACGTCGAAATTGGCGGTCATGATCGCGTCGAACTCTGCGCGCAGCCAGGCCGGATCGGCGTAAACCAGCTCGGCGAACCCGCTGGTCACGGCTTCGCGGCGGGTGGTGTCCGGCATCATCGATCACTCCCCGGCAACATCGTCGTGTTCGACACCAGGTCATGTACCGCTTCATTCATTTCTATAGCTCGCACTGCAAGTTGTGTCAAGTGCGCGCACTAGATAATCTGGAGTGGCGGGCTGCGTGACGACTCGTCAAGGACGAGGTGTGGGTGGCTGATCTCGGCAACCTCGACGACCCGGACTACCCGTCCTTCACCACCGGGCAGGCCGCGAAGATGCTGGGTGTGCAGGCCGATGATGCGGGCGGCGGCGGTGAGGGTGTGGCCTTCGTCGAGTTGTTCGCGCAGCCGGATCGGCGGCGAGCTGTTCGGCGATCGCCTTGGCGTAGGCCGACGTGCGCTCGGGCTGCCGACCGTGGGATGCATTGGTGCGGCGCTTAGGAAGCGCGCTCGCTCGTGGAGGTGGTTGGCCGTCACCTGGCCGAGGTAGTCCTCGACGATGGTGCACGGTGACCTTCTTCTCCGCCACCGGGCTCACCCGCTCTCGCCGCGGCCGGGCGGGACGTCGGCGGCGTCGGGGTCGAGGCGCGCGCGATGCACGCGGGGCCGTTGACGGCTGGCGAACGTCTCCACCGCGGGATCGGTCTCGGCCACCACGACGACCTCGGGCCGAACCGGCAGATACTGCGTGCGGCCGCGGCCGAACCCGCCGGCGGAGGTGTAGACCGCGGGCTCGCCGGTGAGCGTGGCGTGGGCGCCGATCTGACGGCCCAGCCGTGGCTCCAGCGGCAGGGACAGCCCGATCTGCCGCCAGGCGCCGGTGCCGTCGCGGCGTGCGAGCACCACCTCGCTCGGTGCGCGCGAGTCGCCGGCCACGCCGACAACCACGGCGTCGACGACGACCACCTGGCGGACCTTCACCCACGCGTCGGTCCGGCCCGGGCGGTAGCGGGCGTCGAGCAGTTTGGCGATGACCCCCTCGATCCCGACGTCGCTGGCCTCCGGGCGCGTCCACGCCAGCGCGGCGTCGCGGTCGGTCGTGCTGTGCACCAGCTGCAGCGGCGGCGCGACCCCAGCGAGCAGCTGCTCAAGCTGGGCACGCCGGTCCCGGTACGGCAATGAGCGGAGATCGTCGCCGGGGCCGTCGGCGAGCAGGTCGAACACCGCGAAGTAGACGCTCACCCCGGCCTTCGCCCGCGCGGCCGGGCGCGCGGCGAGCGCGCCGAAGTCCAGCCGACCCGCGCGCAGCGCGACGATCTCCCCATCGAGCACGACGTCGCCCAGCTGCGCGCCGGCCGCCACGACCTCGGGGAAACGGTCGGCGAGATCGCTGTCCTGACGCGACTGCAGCAGCCCGAGTTCGGCGAACAGCAGGGCACGCCAGCCGTCCAGCTTCGTCTCGTAGGCCCAGGACCAGCCAGGGCGGGACACCGGCACCTCCCGCGCGGGCTGCGCCAGCGGCAACCGCACCGGCGCCGGACCGCGGCCATGGCTACCCGGTTCCCGCGTACCACCCGACGGCCCGCCGCGTCGTGCGCAACGGCTGCCCTGCGCTCGGCGCCATCGGAGCCTCCCCGGTTCGGCAGCCGGGCCCGTGCGCGCCGGCGCGCTTGGCGTGAGCGTAACTCCCCGGGCCGACCGCGCCGGGAAAAGCGCAGCTCATCGGCCTGGCAGGTAGCTCGCCCACGTCTGGGCGTGGTCTGCGGAACGCTGGCGGGCCAGCCGCGAGGCCTGAGCTCATTTCCCGTGCTGATCGGTGGTCTACCCGGCACACCGCGACGTTCGGCGGGCCAGCCAGTCGCGCCGCATCACGTCGATGCCCAGCGACGCCGCGGTCGGTTCGGTGTCGACGTCGCGGCGCCACGCGGCAATCAGCCGCGTCAGCCTGTCCTCGATGGAGTCCGCGTCGCGCACACCGCGAGGTCGCCTCCGCCCGGGCGCCCGTACGTTACCGCGGCAGGAAAGTGCCCATTTGGTCCTCGTTCAGCCACCGGCTGGCGTTGCCGAGGGGATCGCTTCTCACGGCGTTGCTGAGGTTCTCGGCGTGCCGGCGCAGCGAGGCCTCGACTAGGTCCTCGGTCTGGCTGATGCGATCGGACGCGCTCGCCAGGTGGGCTGCGCTTTCCTTGACTTCCCAGGCGAGGTCGATCATGAGGTCCTCGGCCAGCTGCACCAGCGCAGCCCACGCTGGATAGGGCCCGTCTGTCGTGTCGACGCGCCGATCTCAGTCGGCCGGTACCACGCGTTGGAGCACGTGGCGCCCGAGCAGGCGCCGTCCGACGCCAAGTTGAGCTGCTTCTCGATGTCAGGCAACGTCTTGGTGGCGAGGTATTCCGCTGACCTGTCACAAATTCTCGAGCTCGGGCGAGGTCGCGTTTACCGTGTGCCCGCCCAGGGTAGGACTGGGACGGCGCGTCGATGACAGTCCACGTGTTGGCTGGGAGCGGCGTGTCCGCAGGTGGCTCCTCGGTCAAAAAGCGGCCGCGGGGCCACCTTGCGGTATGCGATGCACGCCAGCGAGGAAGTCGTCGAGAAAGGCCCGTGCGACGTCGCGGAGTTTGGTGTTGGTGTCCTGGGACAGCTTCGTGAGCAGCCCGAACGCCTCGTCCGGTCCGCATCGGCGCTGCGCCATCAGCAGGCCCGTGGCACGTCCGATCACCTCGCGGGTCTGCAGCGCCTCACGCAGCTGCGCGTTCTCCATGGCGAGGGCCTCCACGACAGCGGCGACCTCGGGGTACTCAGGCGCGTGCCGGGGTTCTGGCGCCGATCGGACCGTTTCCGGGTAGTGCGACTCCACCGCGGACATGCTCGATCCCCTTTCTCATCCACTTGTTGCAGATGTGTCTTTCAGCGTGCCGATAGGCCGGGCACTCAGGCGTCGAGGCGGCTGTAAAGGCGGCTGGCCAGGGACGCTGCCAGCTGGTTCAACTCACCCAGCGGATCGAGCAGCGCGAACTGCCCGAGCAGCTCCGCCGCGGCGTAGGCCTCGGCCTCCGACAGCACCGCCACGCACCGCTCCCGCCGTCCCCGCTCCGCCAAGCGCGTCAGGGCTTCGGCGTACTCGCCCAGGTCACGCACCCTGCCCAGCCCGTACCGATCACCACGCGGATCCTGCATGACCCTGTCACTCATGGTCGTGTGCCCCTTCGCCCCACTATCCGTCCGACACGACCCAACAAATCTATGACGGCTGGGGTAGACATTCAATAACGGGCGTGTGTAGTGTTCTCCTCGTACCGAGAGAGACAACGTCACGCAGGCGCGGGAGAGGACGTAACTGCCCGCGAGGTGAGACAAGACGGTCAGGCAGGACGGAGCCGATCAAGGAACAGGTTCCGGCTGGTGACCGGGAGCAGTACCCGGGACCGGGTCGTGAAGAGGTTTGACCAGGTAGTGCCGGTCCCGGAGAAATAGCGCAGGACGCGGGCGGAGAGTGTGTGCCCGTGAAGAACGGCAGTATCAGTGGTTGTTGTGTGCAGTGGCAGGACCGGTCAGGTGGCCGGAGCCGATCAGTGACCGGGGCTTCGGGCAGTGACCAGCGGCGTCAGCGTGCTGGGACCGATCAGTGGACAGGGTCCCCGCGGTGACGATCGCAGCAAGTGAAATAGCGGTAGTCGGTAAGTGGAAAACACGGAAGAGAAGGGAACGGGACCATCATTGGATCGCCCGCAGCGGCCAGGTAGCGCCGCGCGGGTGCCGCAGTCCCATCGAGTTCGGAGGTGGTGCTCGGTCACGAATGAGCGATCCCCGCGGGATCCGGCTTCCCGCCGGACGCGGGTGCAGGACGCCGGCGGTCACGCCGGTTGGCAATGGTGAAACCCAACCCC
>NZ_JBEXHL010000047.1:0-58198 GCF_040607795.1 Amycolatopsis sp. NPDC005232
CTGGGACGGCCCGACCGGCCTCGGCTCGCCCCACGGCGTCGCCACGCTCGCCTACACTCCACAAGGGACGGTCACCGGGCACGTCCGTGACACCGCGGGCACGCCGATCGCCGGCGCCACGATCACCGCCACCGGCAAGGGCACCGGCAACGTCTACCACGCCACGACCGACGACCAGGGCGCCTACCACCTCGCGGTCGCCGCCGACTCCTACCAGGTCGCGGTCACGCGCTTCGGCTACGAGAACGGCGGCAGCGAGCTGTCCATCGTGGACGGTCAGCAGGCGAGCGCCGACTACGCCGTGGCCAAGATCGCCACGCAGACCGTGTCCGGCACGGTCACCGACGGCTCCGGCCACGGCTGGCCGTTGTACGCGAAGATCACCGTGGACGGCTACCCCGCCGGCGCGATCTACACCGACCCGTTCACCGGCCGCTACAGTCTTGACTTGCCGCAAAACGCGGACTACCAGCTGCACGTCTCCGCGGTGCAGCCCGGGTACGCGCCGATCGACCGGCAGGTGAGCGTCGCCGATTCGAGCGTGCCGCAGAACTTCACGGCGACGATCGATCCGACCGCCTGCACCGCGCTCGGCTACGGCCATGGCACGCTGACGCACTTCGACGGCTGGCTCGGCACCACCCCGAAGGACGGGTGGGCCATCGCCAACTCCGATCCGGCTTCGACCGGCTGGAAGTTCGACGACAACACCGCCTGGTTCAACGTGATCGGTACGGGGAACTACGCCCTCGCCGATCCGTACATCCAGGACGGCCGCGCCGAGGACACTACGCTCGTTTCGCCGGTGTCCGACCTCACCGACGACAGCGCCCCGGTGCTCTCATTCGGAGCGTTGTATGTGCCCTCTGACGCCTCTGACGTCGACAGCGGGCTCGACGCCGACCTGAGCGTCGACGGCGGCACCACCTGGAGCACGGTCTGGCACCAGACCTCGGGCACCACCTGGGACACCATTTCCCTGGCAGTGCCACAAGCCGCGGGCAAGAGTTCCGTACGCGTCCGATTCCACTACTGGGGCCACGACGATTCGTTCGCGGAACTCGACGACGTCTCGATCGGCTCTTGTTCGAAGCATGAGGGTGGGCTGCTGGCCGGCGTCGTGACCGATGCCAACACCGGCGATCCCCTCAACGACGCGACGGTGGCCGATACGAAGTCCCCGGCGAATTCGGCCGTCAGCTCGCTGACGCCCGACGACGTCGCTCTGCCCGACGGCTTCTACGAACTGTTCGACACCGCCGGTGCGCACCAGTACACGGCGACCGCGCCGCGCTACACGTCGCCGGCGCTGTCGGTGACCGCGGCACCGAACTCCGTGGCCCGCAAGGACATCAAGCTCAAGGCCGGGCAGCTGTCCATGAGCTCGACGGCCATGGACGTGACCAAGACGATGGGTCAGGCCGGAACCCAGACGGTGCAGCTCACCAACACCGGCACGGCCCCGATGCACGTATCGCTCAGCGAACACGCCACCGGGTTCACCGGAGTGGATGCCTCGTCCGCGGCTGAAGGGTGGCAGCCACTGGCGAACCTGCCCGAGTACATCCGCCAGAACACCATTGCCGGGTATCAGGGCAAGATCTACAGCGTGGGCGGTGTGTGGGCACCCGAACCCGGTCCCATCGCGCGCAGTTACGTCTACGACCCGGTGAGCGCCATTTGGTCACCCATCGCACCACTGCCGCAGCCGCTCTCGGGCGCGGCGGGTGCGTTCCTCAACGGCACGCTCTACGTCATGGGCGGACTGAGCACGAGCGGGACCGTTTCGAGCGTCTACGCTTACCACCCGGAAACGGACGCGTGGTCGCGCGTCGCGGACCTGGCCGCCCCGGCCTACGAGGCCACGGCGGCGACCCTGGGCGGCAAGCTGTACCTGGTCGGTGGCTGTACGACGAAGTGCGCCGTCGATCCGGTCAAGACCGTCTCCGTGTACGACCCGGTGCGCAACACGTGGACGGCATCCGCCGACTACCCGGAGGTGCAGGGAGACGGCGCCTGTGCCGGGGTCCACGATGAGCTCGTCTGCGCGGGGGGATACGGCGCTTCCGGTCCGATGCACACGACGTATGCCTTGCACCCGGCCACGGGAACGTGGACGCGACTGTCGGACATGCCGTACGCCGACGCGCTGATGGCCTACAGCGGCGCCAACGGTCGCCTGCAGATCGCCGGAGGGTTGGAGCAAGACGCGGCAGACAGCGCGAAAGCGATCGAGTACGACCCGGTCAGCGACCGGTGGTCGGCGTTGCCGGATCTGCCGACCGGCTCCTACGGTGGTGGTCGTGGCGCGTGTGCGCTCTACCAGGTTGGTTCGCAAGCTTCGGAGCTGCTGACCACCGCGGCGCTGCCGGGTTACGACCAATGCGATGACGACGACGCCGGGTGGCTTTCCGAGAACAGCACAGAGCTGGACCTCGCAGCCGGTGCCGCGGTGAAGGTCGCCGTGACGCTCGATTCCGGCAAGGTCGCGCAGCCCGGGAAGTACACGGCCACCGTTTCCTTCGACACGGACTCGCCATACGCCGTACAGCCTCTGCGAATCTCGCTGCAGGCAACGCCGCCGAAGGCGTGGGGCGAGCTGTCCGGGACGGTCACCGACACCGCTTCGAACGCCCCGATCGCGGGCGCCGGGGTGCAGGTCTGCACGATGGTCCACAACGGCGTGTGCGGTGCGGTGTCGTACACCCTGAAGACCGACGTGCACGGCCACTACCGGCTGTGGCTCGACAAGGGCTACAGCCCGCTGGTCGTCACCGTGTCGGCGACCGGATATCAATCACAGTTCCGGCAGATCAAGGTGCGGGCAGGCGAATCCACGGTCACCGACGTGGCTTTGCCGGCTGTCTAACACCGCCGTCAAGGGGGGCGGTCCCACCGGGGCACGTGCCGCGTGGGACCGCCCTTCAGCGACGAAACCTCCGGGCAGCCGGACCGGACGACGGTTTCGCGCGGCGGAGAACTCGACCTCGGTCAGCCTCGATGGGCGGCGTGTGCGGCGAGGACATGTGCGACGGCTTCCGTGATCTTGCGGGCGAACGGTACGTGCAGCCACTCGTCGGCCACGTGCATGTTCGACTCCGCCCCGACTGCGCCGGTGACGAGAAACGCGGCTTCCGGGTACGCATCGGCCAAGATCTGCATAAACGGGATCCCCGCGCCCAATCCGATGAAGTGGTGCCGAGCCCCGAACACCGCGGAATCGGTTTCCTCGAGGGCTGTGGAGAGCCAGCCGGGCAGGTCCGGCGCGAACCAGCCGTTTTGGGCCATCACGTCGGTCACCTCGATCGACGCGCGGTACGGCACATCCGTCGTCAATACACGTTCGAGCGCCGCGGCCGCGGCGGCGGCGTCAACGGTCGGCGGTAACCGGAAGTTGAGGCGGAGCGAGGTCGCCGCTCGCAGCACGGCTCCGGCCTCGGCCACGTCCGGCAGGCCGGAAGCGCCGGTGATCGACAGAGTCGGGCGCCAGGTGTTGTTGAGGATGCGTTCGATCTCGTCATTCGCGGACGGCTGAACGCCGTCCAGCAGGGACAGAGGCCGGAGCGTCCAACCCGGCTTCAACTGGGCAAGCTCAGCCGCGTCCCTCACCCGATCGGCGCCGATCCGCGTGGTCATCTCCGGAAGGAGTATCTGCCCGGTAACCGGATCCTCGATGCGGTCCAGCAGCAGTCTCAGCACTCGAAACGAACTGGGCACGACCCCGCTGCCGAACCCCGAGTGCACGGGCGCGGCGAGCAGGGAGACGGTGAGCGTCGCCTGGAGCATCCCGCGCAGGCTGCGCGTCACCCACAACCGCTCGAAGTCACCACCCCCCGAGTCGAGACAGGTGACGAAGGTGACTTTGCCGAGCCGGTCCGCGATGTGGCTCAGGTAATCGCGCAGCCCCGGGCTGCCGGATTCCTCTGCCGTTTCGAGGATGATCGCCACCCGGCTGTGCTCGCCACCGCCCGACCGAACGGCATTGACTGCGGCAACGGCCGCGTACCCGGCGTAGCCGTCGTCGACCGCGCCTCGCCCGTAAAGTCGCGTTCCCCTCATCGTCGGCTCCCACGGCCCGAGCCCCTCGGACCACTTCGTGAAGGCCGGTTGCTTGTCCAGGTGGCCGTAGAGCACCACGGTCTCGTCACTCGCGGCTCCCGGAGTGGGCGGGATGTCGATCAGGAGCAACGGAGACCATCCGTGGAGCTCGATTACCTCCGCGGTGCTCCCCTTCGGCGCCATCGTCCGAGCCCAAGCCGCCACGAGTTCGGCCGCCGCCCCAAGCTGCCGGTGCCGCCGCCACTCCTTGTCATAGGCCGGCGAGATCGACGGGATCTTCACGAATGCCGACAGGCTCGGCAAAATCCGGTCGGTCCATGTCTTCTCGACACCCTTGCTCACCTTCGCCGCATCCACGGTCTCAGCCACCACCTCAGGTCAGCCCACCGTCTACCGTTTTCGGAGACGTTGTCTTTGGCGCCATCGTGCCTGCGGCGAGCTTGCAGGCTACTTCGCAACGGAACGGTCGCCGCGGTCTTGCCGCGGGGCGACGTCGGCATCAGTTCAAGTGCTTGATCACTTCGGCGAACGCGCCCATGTGCGGCTCGAGCACGCTGATGTAGGTGGTGCCGAACGTCTCGCGATAGCGTTGGAGGCGCTCGGCGATCTCGCTCGGAGAACCGACCAGCACACCGGGAAGACGGAGCAGCTCCTCTTCGCTGAGGCCACTGGCCTGGCGGATGAGCGAGAGGTCCACGCTGTCCACTGTGTCGCCCACGGCCGCGACGTACAGGTTCAGTTCGATGTCGGAGAAGCGCTCGCCGGCAGCCTCACGCAACACCTGGACACGGCGGCGGAATGCTTCCTCAGGGTCGACACCCGGGTGACGCCGGCGAAGATCGAGAAGCTGAAGATGTCGGCTTCGCGCCCAGCGACGTGAACGGCGAAACCATGCCCAGGTGGTCGGGAACCTGGAGGACATCGTATCCGGGGTCCTGCACCTCCCGGGCCCGCGCACGCCAGGAGTCGCGCGAGTTCGCGCTGAGCAAGGACACGCCGAATCGGAATGGGCGGATATTCATGGAAAGGCCTTTCAAGGTAACATTGAGGTGTTCTATGGATGAATAGTATTGGGCACAGTTGGAAAATGGGCGGTTCGAGTGCCGCTTGTTATTTCGACCGCCCTTCGGACAGTGCTCGGTGAAGCTCCGCGCGAGACGCGATGGAGAGCTTTGTGAACACCTTGTGCAGGTGGTATTCGACGGTCCGGGCGCTGATCATCAGCGCGACCGCGATTTCCCGATTGGTCCGCCCTTCGTGTGCCAGGGCGGCGATCCTCGATTCCTGAGTGGTGAGCGGGGACCCGGCGCCGTTCGTACGTGGCTGTACCCGCTCGCCGGCGGTCGACAGCTTTCGCGAGGCGCGGTCGGCGAAGGCCATGGCTCCCATCCGGGTGAAGGCCTCGTGTGCTGTTCTCAGCGTTGCTCGCGCATCGGCTCGCCGTCCTCGTGCGGTGAGCCACTCGCCGTACACGAGGTGGGCGCGCGCCAAGTGCGTCTTGATCCGCGTCCGTGCCAACCGCTCGATCGCTTCGCGGTAAAGGGCCTCCGCCTCCGCGCCGCTCTCCAGCAGAGCCTTCGACCGAGCTGCCACGCCGAGTGCCCAATCCGTGCGGCTGTGGCCGGCTCGTTCGGAGAGCTGCGCGAGGGCCGCGGTCGCTGCGTCGCGATCCCCCGAACGCGCAGCGCCTTCGACGAGTTCGGCCAGCGCCCAGCCGACCAGAGCCGTTCCGCCCGAGTCGAGCTGGTCCCGAATCGCCGCGGCAGCTTCCGCGTGGTCCTCCAGCCCGTTGCGCAAAACTGCGGTCGCATGGAGGGCCATGGTGGCGGATTGAGTCTCGTCCCCGGAGCGGACGTTTCCGGAGACGGCCATCTCGGGATGGTCGAGGCCTCGCCACGCGGCGAGGAGCGTGGCCGCATGCGGGAACGAAGAGGTCCCGGCGGACCTCGTGACGGCCCCTGCCTCGTCCACCAGCGCCTGCGCGGAGCCAAACGATCCGAGATGAATTTCGACGAGCGCCCGGTGCGTGAGCAGATACGGTAGCGTCGCGCGCGCTCCGGCTTTCCTGGCTCGCGTCAGTTCCGTGCTCGTCAGCTTGTCCCAGGGCTCTGCGTCCCACAGATCTGCGGCGACCAGGCACGCGAGCAATCGCGAACGTGGGCCTGCTTCCCGTTTGGCGCCGGGAGTTCTGATCGCGAGTTTGAGCGGTTCCGCGGCCGTCTCGTAGCCGGTAGTGAGAAGTCGTGTCAGGCCGGCGAGAAGAGGTCCGATGCTCCCCGGGGCACAGTCGGTCAGCGGCGCCAACATCGGACGCAGGGCGTCGAGGTGACCGGTGAACAGGCCCGCTCCGATGGCTTCGAGCCGGGCCGCTTCGGCCAAGAACGGCGCGGCGGTGGCAAGTTTCTCCGCCGCTCGGACAAGCTCGGCAACGGCGGCGCGGTTGCGGCTGACGTAGAACGTCATCCGGGCGTGTAATCGGGCCAGCCGGGCCTGGCTGTGCGCATCGGCGGACTCTCGCACTGCGATCGCGAGCGAACGGGCGGCGGCTTGGGACGCACCGGCTGCGTGGAACGACTCGGCGGCTGCGATCGCAAGCCGGGCGCGACCAACGGGGTCGGCCGATCGGACCGCGGCGCGCGCCAGGAACGCCGCTTCGGCGGGCGCACCACCTCGGCCCGCGGCCTGTTCAGTGACGTTGAGCAGCTGCGTGGTGACGTCATCGTCCAAGTCGGCGAAGGCGTGCGCCAGGTGCCAGGCGTGGCGGTCGGGCTCCGTGAGCGGATCGGTGGCTGCGGCGAGTGCCGAGTGGACACGCTGTCGAGTGGCCGCGACCGCCTGGCGGTAGACGATTCCACGCAACCGCGAATCGCGGAGCGTGACCCAGGTGCCGAACGAGACGAGGCCTTCCGACTCGAGTTGTTCCGCAGCCTCCGGCGTGATGCGGAGCCGATCCGCGGCTCGCCAGAGGCGCACTGGGTCGCCTAAGGGTTCGGCTGCGGCGAGAAGCAGGAGGAGGCTGCTGTCGGGAGCCAAGCCGGCGAGCGAAGTGGCACTACTTTCCGCGCTGGTGGCCACTCCGTAGCCTCCGAGGTTGCCCGGTGACGCCTCGGCCGCTCGTTCGAGGAGCGCTCGTGGGTTGCCGTGCGCCTCAGCGACCATCCGGGCCACCACGGCGTGGTCGAGGGGTGACGGCAGCGCCGTCTCGATCAGCTCACGGGAATCTGCGTAGTCCAGCTCTCCGAGCGGCAAGCCCGGGAGATCGGCGAAGGCTTCGTCACGGTCGGCGAAGAGGAGCGCCATCGCGGTCGGCGCCGCTCGGCGGGCGACGAATGCGAACACGTCGGCGGACGCCGTGTCGAGCCAGTGGACGTCGTCGACGAGACAGACCAACGGCCGTGCCTCGGCTGCCAAGGCCAGCAGCCGTCCTGTCGCGACACAGACGACGAGCCGGTCCGGCGCCGCTCCGGCGCGCAAGCCGACCGCGATTTCCAGGGCTTCACGCTGGTGCGGAGCCAGCCGCGCCATCTCCCTGCCCAGAGCGGAGCACAGCAGGTGCAGAGCCGAATACGGAAGGGACGCCTCTTCGATGACACCTCGGAGACGGACGACTCGCCACCCGCTCGCCAGATCGGCGGCGTATCCGAGGAGGGTGCTCTTCTCGAAGCCGGCAAGCCCCCTGATGACGAGAGCTGAACCAGAACCAGCCGCTGCCGCGGTCATCAAGGCCTGCAGTCGCGCGCGTTCGGGTCGCCGTCCGATCACCCGTGGTGGCTTGATCACCGACACCGCGTCGTCGAACGATCGTGGCGCGATGCCTGGTTCGCATACCGCGGGTGCGGTGTTCATGAGCGGTTCCGATGGGTCGTTTCGCGGATCCGGCTGCCGGTCGCGCGTGCCGCCCGGACCAGGCCGCGCAGAAGCCAGAGCGGTTTCAGGGTGTGGTCCGACGGGCGAGGCAGGTAGATGGGTGGAAGCGGACCGGCCGCAGGTGTGATGACAGGTGTGACGTCGTCGTCCGGTGTCGTCATCGGTGCGCACGGCTCCTGGCGTCCGGCCCGGCCGCCACGTGGATCACTGCATGACCTCCTTGCGTGAGCCGCTTTCGCCCGGCGTGCGTTCGTGGTGAGCCGCCGCCCGGGGGACTGTCCGGTCGAGGAAGTGGCGCGTGGCCCCGGCAGTAGTGTCGAGGTGGCTTTCCAGGAGAAAGTGGCCACCGTCGAGCAAGTAGACCTCGGCGTGTGGAGCGTCGTCGGTGAACGCCAGCGCGCCCTCGACTCCGAAGATCTCGTCGTTGCGGCCCCAGATGACCAGCAGGGGAACCTTGCTGTCCCGGAGGTACGCGTGCAGTTGTGGATACAGCCTCAGGTTCCGTGCGTAATCGGTGAGCAGCTGCAGCTGCACCAGGTCGTTGCCCGGGCGCGAGAGCATGGCGAAGTCGTGGTACCAACGATCGGGACTGATCAAGCTCTGGTCCGGGACGCCGTGGAGGTACTGCCAACGGATCGACTCCAGGGTCAACCCCTCGCGTAATCCGGCTTGGGTCAGCGGCGTCGGCTCAGCCCAGTGCGCGCGCACCGGTTTCCAGAAGCCTTCGGCCAAACCGACCTCGTAGCCGTTGCCGTTCTGCGAAACGATCGCGGTGATCGCCGTCGGGTTCTGCAAGGCGACGCGCCAGCCCACTTGAGCGCCGTAGTCCTGCACGAAGAGGGCGAACCGCTCGGCGTTGAGCTGATCGAGCAGCCCCGCGGTCAAGCCGGCCAGCGCATCGAAGGTGTAGTCGAAGTCGTCGACCGACGGAGCGTCCGAGAAGCCGAACCCCAGGAGGTCCGGCGCGATGATGTGGTAGCGGTCGGCGAGGAGCGGGATCAAGTTCTGAAACATGCAAGAGCTGGTGGGGAAGCCGTGGAGCAGTACCACGGTCGGCGCGTCCTCCGGTCCGGCTTCCCGGTAGAAGAGCTGCTGCCCATCCACACTCGCATTGTGGTAGTGGACTGTCGACATCTCTGCTCCGTTCGGCACCAGGCCGCCGCCGGTTCGCCTCGTCCCGCTCGAGCGGGACTCTCGTGACGAGCGCCAAGAGCCCGGTCCCCAACCGCGGGGTGTCCCGAGGTCGGCCAGTCACAGACGCTGTGACAACGATGTGCCCTGCTTGGTTCGAGCAGGTACCCACTGTCGACTGCAGCCTGCGCCAAGCCTGAGCTCCGACAGCCGGCAGGGACATCCCCCGATGGGTAGCGATCTTCGCCGGCCCGCGATTGCCGATCCGCTGGGGAGCCGGCTAGGGGCCGCCCCGATGCGAAGCGAGAGCGATCGTCCCCAGTATCACAGTCGGACCTCGACCGAGTGTTCGCTGCACAGACGCGTCCCGACACCTTGCGGTCCTGAACGTCCTGCCAGTTCACCGCTCCACCTGTTGAGAAGGAAGCGCACGAGAATGACGACTATCACTTGGTACGGTCACGCGGTTTTCACGATCGAGCACGAGGACACCACGCTGCTGATCGACCCGTTCCTGACCGGGAACCCGACCGCGGCGGTCGCGGCTGACGACCTCACACCGACCGCCATCCTCGTCACGCATGGGCACAGCGACCATCTCGGCGATGCGGTCGACATCAGCAAGCGCACCGACGCTCCGATCGTCGCGGCCTACGAGCTGGGGCTTTTCCTCGGGGCCAAGGGGGTCAACGTCATTCCTGGCAACATCGGCGGCACGGTCACCGCGGGTGCCGCGACGGTGAAGTTCGTGCCGGCGGTGCACAGCTCCACCGTCGACGACAACGGCGCGTTCGTCGCGGCCAGCGTGCCTTCAGGATTCGTTGTGCGGCTGGGCGGGAGGACGATCTACGTCGCCGGGGACACCGCCCTGTTCCACGACATGGAGCTGATCGGGGACGAGGGTCTTGACGTGGCGATCCTGCCGATCGGTGGTCAGTACACGATGGACGCGGCGGACGCGGTGAAGGCGGTGGCGAAGCTGCAACCGAAGATCGTCATTCCCGGTCACTACAACACTTTCCCGACGATCGCCGCGGATCCGGTCGCGTTCTCCGAGGCGGTGGCCGCGGCGACCCGGGTCAAGACCGTCGTTCTCGAGCCGGGCCAGTCGACGGAAGTCTGACGAGCTGCCACATCCGTGGGCCGGGCGCGTCTGCCCGGCCCCCAACTACGCCGCGGAGGAATCCGTGGTGGTGTTCCGACGTCTTCGACGCAAGGAGTAGCAGATGCGTGCCGACATCGTGCCGGGTGGAGTCTTCCCGGACTACGAGCTGACCGACCACACGAGGACTCGCCGGAAACTGAGCGAGCTGCAGGGGGACGATCCCTTGATCCTGGTCCTCTCGCGTGGCCACTTCTGCCCGAAGGACCACCAGCAGCACTTGCAGCTCGCGGCTCACTACCCCGAGATCAGGGTCTCCTACACCCAGCTCGTCACCATCGCCACGGACAACCAGTTCGAGCTGAACGAGTTTCGTGACGCCGTGGGTGCACAGTGGACTTTCTTGTCCGACCCCGGCCGCAAGGTGCAGCAGGACCTTGAAATCAAGGAGTACACGGACCCCACGCACAACCCGATGGTTCCGTACACGCTGGTGCTGAAGCCGGGCCTGGTGGTCCACAGCGTGTACAACGGTTACTGGTATTGGGGCCGTCCTTCGATCGAGGACCTGCGTCGCGACCTGCGTGACGTCACTCGCGAAATCCGCCTGGACTGGGACCCGACGACTCCGGAGCTGGTCGCCGCGTGGGAGGCGGGTGACCACTCGCGTCACTACCCGTACAAGTAGGGCTGCGCGCGGTGGTGAGTGCTCCGCTCACCACCGAAAGTCAGTTCGCGACCTCGCTCGAAGGTCCACGTCCACGACTCGGCGATGAGTCGGACAGCCGAATCCCTCCCCGACCGATGGAGACAAGTCATGAGCGACCTCGCCGAACGGCGTGGCACGACCGACGAACTGCTGTTCAGTCCGTTCCGCATCGGCGGCGTCGGCCTGCGCAATCGCGCGGCGCTTTCCCCGATGACGCGCATCAGCGCGACGGAGAACGGCCTGGTCACCCATCGGAATGCGCGTTACTACGCGGGATTCGCCCATGGTGGCTTCGGGCTGATCATCACCGAGGGTGTCTACCCGGACGCGCAGTACAGCCAGGCGTACTTGCACCAGCCCGGTCTGGCGACGTCGGCGCAGGCCGATGCTTGGCGCGCGGTGGTCGGAGCCGTGCACGCTGAGGGCAGCGCCATGTTCGCGCAGCTCATGCACGCCGGCGCCCAATCTCAGGGCAATCGCCATCGTCGGGAGACGGTTGGTCCGTCGGCCGTCGCGCCGAAGGGTGAGCAGCTCGCGTTCTACCGCGGAAACGGCCCGTACCCCACCCCGCGCGCCCTGGACAAGCGTGAGATCCCGAACATCCGGCGGGGCTTCGCGGACGCGGCTCGCCACGCGAAGGTGGCCGGCTTCGACGGGGTGGAGATCCACGGCGCGAACGGTTACCTGATCGACCAGTTCCTCACCGACTACCTCAACCGGCGAGACGACGAATACGGCGGCAGCGTCGAGAATCGGTTGCGCCTGGCGGTCGAAGTGGTCGACGAGGTGCTCCAAGCCGTGGGTTCGGAACTTGCGGTCGGCATTCGCATCTCGCAGTCGAAGGTCAGCGACTACGAGCACCGCTGGGCCGGTGGCGCCGACGACGCCGAGGCCATCTTCAGCACGCTGGCCGGCACCGGCGTGCACTTCCTCCACACCACCGAATACCGGGCTCTGCAGCCGGCCTTCCCTTCCGGGGATGAAACCCTTGCCGGGTTGGCGAAGAAGTTCAGCGGGCTGCCGGTGATCGTCAACGGTCATCTGCACGACCCGAAGGACGCCCGGTTCATCCTGGATTCCGGGACCGCCGACGTCGTGGCAATCGGTGCCGGGGCGTTGGCCCAGCGCGACTGGCCCGAGCGGGTTCGCGCGGGGCTCGAGATTTCCGGGGATCCCCACCCGGACACATTCAGGCCGCTCGCCGACATCAAGGATTGGGAGCTGGACCTCTGAATCCGGTTCGGATGGACGAGAGGAACGGTTCCTCGTTGCTCGAGGACCAGTTGAGCTTCGTCCTCTACGCGGCCAGCCGCTCGCTGACCGGCTTGTACCGCCCGTTGCTGGACCCCCTGGGGGTGACGTATCCCCAGTACTTGGTTCTTCTGGTGCTCTGGGAGTACGGCGACAGTTCGGTCAAGGACCTCTGTGTCGCGCTTCAGCTGGAAACCGGCACGCTGTCGCCGTTGCTGAAACGGCTGGAGACGAACGGTCTGGTTCGCCGTACGCAGCGACCCGATGACCGCCGGTCGGTCTTGATCAGCCTCACCGATGAAGGTGCCGCACTACGTGTTCAGGCGGCGCGCGTGCCCCAAACGGTCAGCTGTTCTCTGGGGTTGACCGAAGAAGAACTGATGACCCTGCGAGAGCTTCTCACGAGAGTGACGGCCGCGGTGTAGGCGCCGAGGCCGGAGGGTTTCCCCGCCGGTTGTCGGCAACGGCGGGAAAACCCTTCGGTGGCAGAACAACGACCGCGGTGAGACTCAGCTCGCCTGGCCGGTGCCGGCGAGGTACGAGACCCTCTCGATCGCAGGCGGCGCGGTCAGGAGTTCGCCTGCGCGGGCTCCCAGCTGGTGCAGAGCCTCGTTCTCGTTGTGAAGGTTCATCGAAGCCTCGTCCTTGTACATTTCGTACATGACGAACTCGTCGTCTTTCCTGTTCATCAGATAGATCAGGGTGCCCACTTCGTTGCTCGCGGCTTCGACGAGCCGACGCAAGTAGGGCTCGACGTCGTCGCTCTTGCCCTCTTGGGGGCGAATGCGGACGATTTGTGTCACGGTCATTGAGCATCTCCTGGAAAGGATGGCCACAGCGGTCCGAGGTAACCACGGAACC
Source organism: Amycolatopsis sp. NPDC005232 (assembly GCF_040607795.1). Lineage (NCBI taxonomy): Bacteria > Bacillati > Actinomycetota > Actinomycetes > Pseudonocardiales > Pseudonocardiaceae > Amycolatopsis > Amycolatopsis sp. NPDC005232. The sequence goes on from NZ_JBEXHL010000047.1 coordinate 12,981, forward strand.
GCGATCGTCGCGTCAGTGCTTCCCCTGGTAGTGCCCAGTCGGATGCTGACTCGGTCGACAGGAACCGGACGGTGTTCCTTCCGTTTCCTGTCGTGAACTGTTGCTCTCACGACAATAAACGCGTTGGGCAGTGGCGGGCCACATCGTCTGATACGGTCGTTGCCGTGCTCTCGGTTCCGTTGTCAGTGCTGGACATTGCGATGATCGAACGGGAGCGGTCCAACGCCGACGCTCTTCGGGCGACGGTCGAACTCGCCCGTCGCGTCGATCTGCTCGGGTACCGCCGCGTCGCCTGGTGAGTACGCCCAGTCTGTGATGGACCTGCTGAAGTTCGTGCGATCGAGCGGGACGGGAGCCGCAGCGGGAGCTTGGCTGCTTTCCTCGTCCGGCGAAGGTGCGAGGCTTGCCGCGCGGTTGGGTCTCCCGCTGGTGGTCGCGCACCACGTTCGGCCAGATCGGACAGTGGAGTCGGTCGACGAGTACCGGCGGGGGTTCGTCCGTCGCAATGGGCTGATCGACCGCACGTGATGGTGTCCGCTCTCGCAGTCTGCGCGGAGGACGACGATCGCGCGCAGCGCTTGGCTCGACCTGCTTATCGCTACTTCGCCGAAGCGGTGGCCCGCGGCGGTGACATCGCGCCGTTCGCCAGTGTTGCGGAGATGGTGGCCCGCGGGTTGACCGAAAAGGAACAGGCGGTGGCAGACATGTTGACGGCCACTCAGGTCATCGGCGAGCCTGATCATGCGCTGAAGCGGCTCAGTGAGTTGAGGGACGAAGTCGATGCGGATGAATTGATGGTGATGACACCGGTGTTCGATATCGGCGACCGATCTCACTCCTTCGAACTGCTGGCTTCCGCTTTCGGGTGAATTCCACGACCGGGCGCGTGAAAGTTGCGCGTTGACCTGGGTCGCTCGGCGCCGGGACCGATTCCACTGAAGGCTCGGTCCCCGGGCTGTGCGGCGGTGATGTCGAAGAGTCTTCACCCTTCAGGGAGTGCTCAGCCACGAAAAGTGCTCTGACGGTGGCAACTCGTCACGACATCCAGGTCACCGCGCACATTGCGCGTAAGTGCGCAACCGCCATCGGAAAGTGTGTGTGCGAGCGATGAGGTTATCGCATCCTTACGGGTCCTAGTTGGGCGTTCAGGGCCGACTGGCCGGCGGTTACCGTGGGAACGTGCAAGTGCCCAAAGGTCTGCCCAGGTGGCGGCGCGCGGCGGAGCTGATCGGTCGTCGCGCCGAGTGCGCCGTGCTCGACCAGCTGATCGGTGCGGTTCGTTCCGGCGAGAGCCGGGCGTTGGTCGTGCACGGCGAACCGGGCATGGGAAAGACCGCGTTGCTCGAGTACGTGGCTGTTCAGGCGCTGGGCTGCCGCGTCGCGCGCAGCGGCGGCGTCCAGTCGGAGATGGACCTGCCCTTCGCGGCACTGCACCAGCTGTGCGCGCCTCTGCTCAACCGGCTCGACCGGGTACCGGGGCCCCAGCGCGAGGCGTTGCGGACCGCGTTCGGCATCAGTGACGGACCGGCTCCGAACGGTTTTCAGGTCGGCTTGGCCGTGCTGAGCCTGCTTTCGAGCGTGGCCGAGGAACAGCCGCTGATTTGTGTGATCGACGACCACCAGTGGCTCGACACGGCCTCGGCGCTGGCTCTCGCGTTCGTCGCCAGACGCCTTGGCACCGAATCCGTCGGGCTGGTCATCGCGACTCGCGACGTCCGGGCCGGTCTCAGTGGCGTGCCTGATCTGGAAGTCCGGGGCCTGCCGACGGCCGCAGCGGAAGCGCTGTTGGAGAGCGCCTTGAGCGGGCCGGTGGATGCGCGAATCCGGCACCAGATCGTCGCCGAAACGGGCGGCAACCCTCTCGCGTTGATCGAGTTGCCGCGAGGACTCACTCCCACCGAATTGGCGGGTGGATTCGGGCTCCCCGGCGCGATGTCGTTGTCGCACAGCATCGAGGAGAGCTTCGGGCGACGAGCGAAAGCCCTGCCGGGAGAAGCCCGGCAGCTGCTGCTGATCGCCGCGAGTGAGCCGTCCGGCGACCCTGCCCTTTTGTGGCGCGCCGCGGCGTCGCTGGGAATCCGGGCGGATGCCATCACCCCAGCGGTGGAGCAAGACCTGGTCGAGCTGGGTATCCGCGTGCGGTTCAGCCATCCGCTCGCTCGCTCCGCGGTGTACCGGTCGGCGTCGGAGGAAGAACGGCAGCAAGCCCACCGTGCGCTCGCCGACGCCACTGACCCCGACTTGGATCCGGATCGCCGGGCGTGGCATCGCGCGCAGGCCGCGGTCGGCCCCAATGAAGACGTGGCCGCAGCACTCGAGCATTCGGCAGCGAGAGCGCGCTCACGAGGCGGCTTCGCCGCGGCTGCGGCATTTCTGCGCCGCGCCGCGGTTTTGACGCGAGACCCGGCGTTACGTGTGACCAGGGCGCTCGCCGCTTCCGAGATCCACATCAAGGCCGGGACACTGGACCCGGTGCCGGACTTGCTGGCCATGGCGGAAGCCGGCCCGCTCGATGAATTGCAGCGTGCTCAGATCGATCTCGTCCGCGCGCAACTCGGGTTCATCACGAACAGGGGCAGCGACAGTCCGGCCTTGCTGGTGAAGGCTGCCGCGCGCCTGGCGCCGGTCGACGCCGAGTTGTCCCGCACGACCTACCTGGATGCGGTAGCCGCCGCGACCTATTTCAACGCGGGGAAGCGCCACACCGACAACGACGACGCTCGCCCTGCGGCACATCTGTGGACGATCGCTCGAGCGGCCACTGCCGCGCCGCCGGCCGTCGAGGCCCGCTCGCCCGACCTCCTCCTGGACGGAACTGTCGCGGCGTTGAACGATGGGTACGCGGCTGGACTGCCGCTGCTCCGAAAAGGGCTGAGCACGTACGGCGCGGGGATGACCGCCGAGCGGGAGCTGCACTGGCTGTGGTTCACGAGCACCACGGCCATGCGAATCTGGGACGACGAACGCTGGGACGCCATGTCTGCACGGCACGTACAGCTTGCGCGTGACCTGGGCTCGCTCAGCGAGCTGCCCCGAGCTCTCGACATCCGCAGTGTGCTGTGCCTCTTTTCCGGTGACCTGACCGAGGCGGCCCGGCTGACGCACGAAGCGCAGACGATCGAAGATGCCACCGGAACCACGCTCACGCCCTACGGCGTTCTGGGACTTGCGGCGTTTCGGGGCGACACGGCTGCAGAACAGTACCTGGGTGAGACCGTGTCGGCCGGAATGAGCCAGTACGAAGACGGTGCGTCGACGGCTGCCGATTGGGCGAGGGCAGTGCTTTACAACGGCGCGGGTCGCTACGCCGAGGCGCTTGCGGCGGCTCGGCGCGCGACCAGCTTCGATGCGGGCCCGGTGAGTCTCCTGTGGCCGCATGTGGAGCTCGTCGAAGCTGCCGTGCGCACCGGCGAGGCCGGCCTGGCCGAGGAGGCGTTCGGCCGGCTGTCCCCCACAACCGGTGTGGCGGGTTCAGACTGGGCACTGGGAGCTCAATCCCGTTCGGCAGCGCTGTTGTCTGCCGGCTGCGAGGCAGAAACTCTCTACCAGGATTCGATCTCCCATTTCAGCCGCACCAGCTTCCGCGTCGACCTCGCTCGTGCACACCTCCTCTACGGGGAGTGGCTTCGTCGTGAGCGCAGGTTGAACGAAGCGCGCGAACCGTTGAACACCGCGTACAAGATGTTCGACACGATGGGCGTGATGTCTTTCGCGGAGCGCGCCGGCCGCGAGTTGAAGGCAGCCGGCGGCGGGGTCCGTCGGCGTGCTCGGGCGGGCCGGCACGACGAACTCACCGCGCAGGAAGGCCACATCGCGCGGATGGCAAAAGACGGGCTGTCGAATTCCGAGATCGCAGCTCGTCTGTTCATCAGCACACACACCGTGCAGTACCACTTGCGCAAGGTGTTCTTGAAGCTGGGAATTACGTCGCGTAGCCAACTGGAAACGGCTTTACCCGACGGACTCTGATGGTTCACCGATCCTCCCGCCGACCAGCGAAGCCTCGACTGGCTGGTCTCGAGAAGTCGGAAGACTTGCGTGGCAGTGCGACGCGCCGATCTTCGGGCAGTGCCGGCGCGTCACGCTCGTACGCTTTGGGCGGGAAGACGTCCGAAGCCGATGGCTTGAAGGTTGGGTACGTACGATTCGTTCGGTGGTCCCGCTGCTTGGTCAGGCTGCGGAGAGAGGGTCTTCTTCGGGAGCGATCTGCACGACCATCTGTCCGAGGTTCTTCCCCTCGAGCAGGTCGACCAGAGCCTGTGGCGCCGAGTCCAGTCCATTGCGGACGTCGGTGAGTGGGACGATCTTTCCGTCGTCCGCCCACCCGGCCAGCTGCTCGAGCGCTGAAGGCCAGTCGGCCGCGAAGTTCGCCACCAGAAGACCCTCCAGGTGCAACGACTTGTTGATCAGGATCTGCGGGATTCCGCGTGGCCCGGGTGCTACGACAGCGTCCTCGGCTGAGTCGTACGCGGACGTCGTCCCACAGCACACGACCCGGCCATTTCTGTTCATCAGCGGGAGGAGCGTGTCCAGCAGCGGTCCGCCGACGTTGTCGAAGTAGACGTCAACGCCATCGGGGCATGCTTCGATCAGCCGGTCAGCAAAGGTCGCCGACCTGCGGTCGACGGCTGCTGCGAAGCCGAGATCGTCAACGAGGGTTTCGTTCTTGACGGTCGAGCCGGTGATGCCGACCACGCGGGCTCCGAGAACCTTCGCAATCTGGCCGGCCACGTGCCCCACACCTCCCGCCGCGGCGGACACCACGAAGGTGGATCCGGGGCGAATCCGGCCGAGAGCGGTGACGCCGAAGTACGCGGTCAGCCCGTTCATTCCGAGCAGGCCCAAGTGTTCGTACATGTGTTTGCGAGGTGCAACCGGTCGCACCGCTGAAGCCGGGGCGAGAAGGTATTCCTCCCAGACGCCGTACCCCGTGACGATCGTCCCGAGCGGCAGTGCGGAGTCGGGACTTTCGACGACTTCACCGACGACGGCGGTGAAGATTCCGTCTCCAGGACGGGTGCGGGGAAAAGCGGTGGTGGTCGTCATGACCGCGCGTGCTCCGGGCCGCACCTGTGCATAGACCACACGCACGAGGACCTCGCGTTCCAAGGGGTACGGGACCGGGCCTTCAGTGATGGTGAAGTGGTCAGGCGAGAGGTGGCCGATGGGCTCCTCGGCCAGGACCACGCGGCGGTTCGTCCAATTGCTCACGGATCTCATCCCCTTGCAAGGGCAGGTCGCATCGCTGAATGGGCGTGAGTCAATTCTGACTCTGATCCCTCGACCGGCTGACTGCGGTTGTCAACGGCGCCGTGACGTCGATGCGCTCCGGGGGAGCTCGGCCGACCACGCGATCGAATGACCAAAGGATGACAGCGGCGGACCCAACGTCGCGTCAGTGAATCCCCTGGCGTTCGGGGCCTCGTTCGCCAGGTTGCTGGGTATCGCCCTGACGGGTCGCGTTCGGCCTTCATATCACCGGAGCTGCGTCGATCTCAGCGGCCTCGAACAGCGTTACGTCTCGGCAGCGGCCAGCACGAGGTGCAGCTGCGTACGCGAAGTGATCGAGAGTTTGTTGAAGACCTTGTGCAGGTGGTACTCGACGGTTCGCGGGCTGATCGACAAGGCCGCGGCGATCTCCGGGTTCGACCGGCCGTCTCTGGCCAACCACGCGATCCGGGCTTCCTGTGGAGTGAGCTGGGAGCTCGTTTCCGGAACCCGCCGCCGTGCTCGTTCGCCCGTGGCGAGCAGCTCGCGTGAAGCTCGGCCGGCGAATCCGTCGGCACCCATTCCGAGAAATGCGCGTTGTGCGGCCTTCAGCTTTTCGCGAGCGTCGATCCGGCGGCCCCGCCTGCGCAGCCATTCACCGTAGAGGAGCTGGGCTCGGGCCAGGTGGGTAGTGATCCGCGACCGGCTCAACCGTTCGATGGCTTCGAGGTAGAGGTCTTCGGCCTCCTGCCCGTCGCGGAGAAGAGCGCGGGAACGGGCTTCGACACCCAACGCCCAATCGGTGCCGGTGAGGCACGCCTGATCGGAGAGCCGTTCCAGTGCATCGGCTGCCGCGGTGAGGTCGCCGGAGCGAGCTGCCGCCTCGATGAACTCGACGATCGACCAGCCTTGCAGCTCGAGCCGGTCGTCCTCGAACGCCCCGCCGGTCGCTCGCGCCGCGTCTGCGTAGTTTCCCGTGCCGTTCCCGAGGACGCCTTGTGCGTAGCGCGCCAACGATCGCACGGACCCGTCACCGCGGCACGCTGCTTCGGCCAGCTCGGGAGCGAGCCGGCCCTGCCACGCGGCCAGTACTCCGGCGGCATGGGGGAATGCGGGCCGGCCGGCGGCGTCGGTGATCGCCCGCGACTCGTCGACGAGGGACTGAGCCACCTCGAACTGTCCGGTGTGGATCTCGAGGAGCGCGCGATGGGTCAGTACGTAGGGGAGTAGCGTCCGCGCTCCAGCCCGCCTGCTCCGGGCAAGTTCTGCCTTGGTCAGGTGGTGCCAGGTGTCGTCGTCCCACAGGTCTGCCGCGATCATGCACGCCAGCACCCTCGCCCGTGCCTCGTCCTCGTGATCGCAACCGAGCGTCTTCAGCGCGAGTTTGAGTGGCTCCACAGCGGCGGCGTAGCCCGATTTGCATCGTTCGACCACACCTTCGAGCAGGCGATCGGAGCCTTTCGGGATCTGTTTCGCGAGCTGGGGAAGTACCGCTTGCATCACATCGACGTGGCCGGTGAAGATCGCCGCACTGAGCGCCTCGAGGTAGACCGGCCGGGCGAGCTGCGGGTCGAACTCCTCCACGGCCGTGGCAGACGCAACCAGGCGTGTCACCGCGGAATGGCTGCGGCTGGAATCGAAGTCCATTGTCGCTCTCAGGTGCGCGACCCGGGCGCGGTCGGCGGTCTGGAGACGGCCGATCTCGGTGGTGGCCAGCAAACGGGCCGCGGCGTCGACAGCGCCGGCCTCGTAGTTCAGGCCGGCCGCGGCGACGGCTCGGCTCGCTCGAAGTACGGGGTCCGCGGTTGACAGTGCAGAGCGTTCGAGGAAGGCCGCCTCCGCGGCCAGCCCGCCCCGCAGGCTCGCGGAGGAGGCGGCACGCTCCAGTTCGCAGGCGATCGCGTCATCCGGGCCGACGAGAGCCTGCGCCAGATGCCACACGTGACGATCCGGTTCGGTTGCCGAATCGGTGGCCGCGGCCAATACGCCGTGAATGCGTCGTCGTTCGGCTGCGGGTGCGGCTCCGTACACCGACCCGCGTAGAGCTGGGTCGGGAAACGTGATGAAGGTTCCGAAGGAAAGCAGCCCGGCAGATTCGAGCTCGTCCGCAGTGTCCTGCTCGATTCCCAGCCGTGCGGCGGCTCGCCACAGCCGCATCGAGTCGCCGAGCGGCTCAGCCGCGGCCAGGAGCAGGAGCAGCTTGCCGTCGGCGCTGAGGTTCGCACCCGCGTCGACGTCTCGAAGCCGAGCAGGCACGGGGACGCCGTAGCCGCCGGCGAGCTCTCTCGGTGAGCCCGAACGCGCCGACTCGAGAAGCAACTGAGGGTTTCCCCGCGCTTCGGTCACCATCCGGTTCAGCACACGTTCGTCCACCGGACCCGGTAGCGCGGACGTGAGCAGTGATCGGGCGTCGGCGTGCTCAAGGCCGGAGAGCACCAGTTCCGGTAGCTCGGCGAAGCAACTGGCGCGGGACGCGATCACCATGGCCACCGGCGCCGGTGCGAGGCGTCGAACGGCGAAGGCCAGTGCGTAGGTGGATGCGGTGTCGGCCCACTGCGCGTTGTCGATGAAGCACACGAGGGGCTGTGCTTCGACCGCGCGGGTGAGCAGCTGTACCACTGCGACGCACACGAGCAGAAGGTCCGTGTCAGGGGTGCCGCGCAGACCGATCGCCGCCTCGAGCACTCTGCGGTGCTGGGCTTCGAGTCGCGTGAGTTCATGAGGCAATGCCGAGCACAGCTGCTGCAAGGTCGAATAAGCCAGGTCGGTCTCGGCGGCCGCGCTCTTGATTTGGATGACGCGGCGTCCGGTCGCAAGCTTCGCGGCGTGATCGAGCAGCGCGGTCTTGCCGATCCCCCGAGGGCCGCGGACGACGACACCGGCACTCTGCCCGGTGACCGCCGCGTGTAGCAGCTCGTCCAAGCGCGAACTGTCGGTGTGCCGCCCGACGAAAGTCGAGATCTGTCCCGGTCGGATCACCTCGGCGGGGGGCTTCGTCGTCAATGTGAGCGCGTGTGCCACGCTGGTCATGAGAGCCTCCCCGGTGTCTGTTCACCCGGCAGTCGGGGATCTGCCAGCCCGAGGGGGATCGTTGTTTCGGGCTCGGGCCCGAGGATCGTGTCGTCGAGCCGGACCTCGAGGTGCCCCGGCTCGAACGACAGCAATCCGGCGATACGCCGGGCGTCCGGCGGGGGGTTCTCGTAGGACCACGCCGCACCGCACCGACCCAGCACGGTGTAATACGTACAGAAGCCCTTGTAAGGGCTGAACGTTCGATCCGCGGTCGGCGTGAGGGTGTTGATGTCCACGTCGTCGGTCGGGACGTACCAGCGCGGCGCGAAGCCGGATTCGTACAACACGAGCGGGCGCCGGGTGGCGGCCACGAGTCGATCGCCCGCCCGAACCGTGAGGCGGCGATCAGCTTGCCGCACGTCGATGTGGTGGTACGGATCGGTCGCGTGGCCGAAGATCTGATCGTCCTCTTCGAAGAAGCTTTCCATCGCGCTCCAGACGAAGGCGACGCGGTCTTGTAGTTCACGTGCGTGGGCGGGCGGGTTCGTGTGGCGGTACGCGGCATCCCGCGCCGACACCGCAGCGGTCCGGGCGTCGTACCAGGCCGTGGTGCCGAAGTCCTGGTGGGACGTTCTGCGATCGGACGGATTCAGGACGCCACGGGTCAGATCGTCGATCGGGAAATATGCCACGGGCAACCGGCTCGGTTCATGAAGCAGCAGCACGTTCTCGCTGTCGGCGATCCATTCGCCCCCGAACCGGACTCGCATCCGGCGCTCGAGCGGCTCGGCGAACGACATCCGCTCGGGTAAGGCGGCCGCGGTCAGGAACCGTCCTACCGAACCTGGCGCGAGCGGGCCCTGTTGCCACGAAAGGGCCATGGGATCAACCTCTCTCGATGCGGTTGCGCCGGTGGCGCGAGCGGGTTTCGCAGAGGCACCACGGCATTCTGTCCGCGTGCGTGTGCGCAGCCGGCACTCGGCGATCGCTCCGTCGCTGCGACTGGAGGATTCGTCCGCTTGCGGGCTCGCCGGAGCGCTGGAGTGTCATCAAGCGGCTCCTTCGTGCCCCAGGGGCGTCGTCACGCGTCCGGCGATGGGGACCGCGGCGGTTGGTTTCGGCTGCGTCTCGTTGTCGCCGAAGGCCCTTGCTGTCCGCTGTCGCGCTCAGTACGGTCCGTGCCGTCCGTCCCCGCAAACCGGTCATTCTTCACTCTGCGTTCACTGTTGACCCATCACCGGTCAAGCCTGCTGGCGACGAGTTCAGCGATGCATCCCCCGATGGGTAGCCGCGCTTGACGAACCGGGCCGGTTCGGCGCCGGGTTGCCTCGCCCAGGGGGCAACTTGGCAGGTAAAGCCGAGTACGCGGGCGAAGAAGACGATCGCCTCCAGAAGGAGCACCGATGCATTGCTTGCAGATCGACAAGCTCGAGACGCGGGCCGCCGGTGCGGCTCGGTGCTTTGGCTCGGCGCGGTGCCGGCACGGGCAAGGCCGGGCGAGTGCAATCCGTGCTTCTTTCGCGGACCTCGGCCGGTTCGGGTGTCAGCTCGATGCTTGCTCGCGGCTGAGGGCGCCGGAGAAGCTGAGACCGTCGGTCACATTCCTGGTTTGCTAGCGTTTCGGAATGACCACACTGCGGGCGCTCGAGTGCCTTGTCGCGTTGGTGGACCACGGCTCCGTGACCCGGGCGGCGACGTCGTTGCAGATGTCCCAACCGGCCTTGTCCCACCAGATCTCCGCGATCGAGCGCGAACTTGGCACGCCCGTGGCGGAAAAACTGGGACGAGGTGTGCGGATCACGGCCGCGGGGCGCGCCGTAGCGGAGGAAGCGCGCGTGTCGTTGGCGGCGGCGGAACGGGCGGTCCACATAGGTCTGCAGATCGCGGCGGGAGAGAGGGGGACATTGCGGATCGCGTGTGTCGAGACGATGGCCGCCCCGATTCTTCTGCCTGTTCTCCGGAGATGGCGTGCGAGCCACACCGATGTCGTCATCGAGGTCAGCGAACATTCCAGCGCGGAACAGATGGTCGTGCTCTTGAACTCCGGCCGGATCGAACTCGCCATCGGCCCTCGGCCGCCGGAAACGCACAGTCACGCTGAGGTGCTCGGGGCGGAAGACGTGGTCGTGGTGGCACCCGCGGGTCACGAGTTCGGCCGGCGGCTGGCAGTACCGCTCGAAGACCTCGGTGCTCGGCCCTTCATCCACTACTCCGCCGGCACAGGGCTGGCCCAATGGGTTGATCGCGTCGCCGTCGAACACGGAGTCGTGCTGGACCCGGTCCTGCGTACCCGAAGCCCGAGCAGCGCAGCGCGACTGGCGGCTGCGGGGATGGGTGTCGCGGTGGTGCCGCTTTCCGGCCTGTCGGCGCGCCCGTCGGGTGTGGTGCGCAGACTCGCTCCACTGATCCACCGTGAACTCGTGGTCATGACGGCCTCACCCGCAGATGTCCTGGCCAACGCCTTCGCCGCAGACTTGGTACGCAGCGGACTTCCGGTGGCCGAGGTCGTTCCTTGACCGCCCGAGCGGTCAGACGATGCCCGCCCGAAGCGCGAAAGCCACCGCCTGTACCCGATTGCGGAAGTTGTACCGCTTCGTCAGGTTGTGCAGAACGTGTTTGATCGTGCTTTCCGACCACGTCAGCTGCCGCGCGATCTCGGCGGTGTCGATGCCCTCGGCGAGCAGGCGGAGGATCTGGACCTCGCGCTCGGCGAGGCCGACGCTGGTGATCCCGAGCGGGGCCAAGGTGTCGCGTTGCATCCGCTGAACGAGCCCGACGAGCTGGCCCAGCACCGCCTTCGGCATCACGCTCTCGTTTTCGGTCGCCGCCGCAACCGCCTGATCGAGCTCGCAGCGGTGAGCGGACTTGGCGTCGACGATGCCGACGACGCCGCATTCGATCAAGGCGAGCAACGAGGCTTCCGGCACGCTCGAGGCCAGCAGGACGACCGGGACTTCAGCGGGCCGCATCTCGCGCAGCTCGGCGATCGCACCAGGAGTCACGTGTGTCGTCGAAAAGACCAGCACGTCCGGGCGCTCGCCCGGTCGGCACCCGACGATCTTCGGGTTGGTCTCCAGCACCATCATGAGCCCCGCTGCGCTGATCGTGTCCGCGGCTCGGACGCTGACGGCGATCTGCTGGACAGCGCTCATGTGAGTGACGACTCGGTCCATGATCTGTTCCACGGTGTGCTTCCTGTCTGCTCTCGCGCTCCGGTACCCAGCGTTCGGTACCGGTTCGGCGATTCCTCGACTCCCCTTGCGATATCGAGTTTGCCGATCAGCTTTTGGCGCGGGGTTGACGCGAGCTTGACTACTTTCCGTGCACGCTTGTTGCGGCAGCGATCAGGTCGGCTGCCGGCCGGCCCAGACTGTCTCACGTTGTGGGCGCTCCCGTCGCGCCAGTAGGGGCGAGCGGATCATTCCGCCATGACTTCGCGATCGTTCGTCCAAGGTGTCCGCTGGAACGTGGCTTCCGAGGCGACGGCGTCGGGTGGCATTGGGCCCGCGCGTATTACGAAAAGCTGACGCCATACCGGGGCGTGCGGCGCTTTGTCGGCAAGCCCTTACTCTGACCGTGATCGAGCCAGTCGGAATGCCCGATCGTCTGTTCCGCGAAGCTGCGAGGAGGAGCGTGAGGGCCAGTGCCTCTGCCATGGCTGTCAGGCCCGCGAAACGGCCTTCCACGCGGGAGGTTCCTGGTTCCCGGGGTCCTGCCGGAGCGCCTGCCCTTTGTCGAGCCGGCTCGCCGTCGGCTGCGGATGCGCTTCGGATCCACCTGGGTGGCTGACAGTGAATCAGCGGTAGTGGTGCACATGCCGGAGAGACCTCCCACGGCCTATTTTCCCCTGTCGGATGTGAAGATCGAGTGCCTTGAGCTGCGGCCTCGGGTGACCAGCCACGTCGACCTGGGTGACACCGGCTGGTACGCCGTGCACGTCGCTGATCGGACGTACGAACAGGCAGCGTTCCACCACTTCCGGCCTCCACCGCACGCGGCGGAGTTCGCAGAGTTGGTGGGCTTCTCCCGAAACTTCGCGGACAGCGTTTACGAAGAGAGCGAGCACGTTCTGCCCGGCGCGTCCGACCCCTACGGCAGGGTCGACGTGCGACACTCGTCGCGGACGATCTCGGTCGCCGCGAACGGCACAGTGGTCGCGGTATCCCAACGGCCTGTTGTCGTCTACGAGACCGGCCAGGCGCCGCGCTGGTGCCTGCCGAGGGCGGACGTCGACGTCAAATTGCTGGCGGAGAGCTGCGGCGCTGATGCCTCATCGGTGCGCGGCGCTGTCACCTACTTCGACGTGAACGGTGTGCCGGGCGCAGCTCGTTCTTGGTGCGACCGCACGATCGGGGCCGACCTCGTCGAGTTCGATCCGGCGAACGTCACCGTAGAGCTGGATGGGGTCCGTCTGCGCGAAGCCTGGGTAGCCGATCGCTCCACGACGAAACCGGATTGGCCTTTGGCCTGCAATTGAACTTCATTCAGAAAGGCGTACCCCGCGATGGCTGCTGTCGAAGAAGATCTCAAATACACCGCGGAGCACCAGTGGGTCCGGTCAGCGCCCGGAGGATCAGCGCAAGTGGGTATCACCGACTTCGCACAGGAGTCACTCGGCGACCTGATCAACATCACGTTGCCGGCTGTCGGTGACAATCTGGTGGCCGGAGAGTCCTTCGGGGAGATCGAGTCGACGAAGAGCGTCTCCGAGGTCTACGCGCCGGTTTCGGGTGTCGTCACCGCAGTCAACGCCGCGGTTCTCGAGAATCCCGAGATCGTCAACGACGACCCGTACCACGAGGGTTGGCTCATCAGCCTCAGCGTCGTCGCCGACTCCGCCGAGGCCGACAGCGACGAGGTGGAACTGATGGACGCGGAGCAGTATCGGAGGCTCATCGAGGCGTGAGGATCGCGCAGGAGCCCGGCGGCGCTCGGTGCCGGTAGGTTGCAACCGGGTGCCGCAGGGTCCCCAGCGTCTTTGCGACGCGGCCCGGTTTGTAGAGTGAGCTGTGGTCGGCCCTAGCTCGCGAATGAGAACCGGATCAGCACCGAGGCGAAACTGCGCGGAACTCCAGAGTCGCCTTGTCCAGAACAGCTTGCGCTTCCCCGCACTCAAATTCTCGATGTTGCCTGCGGAACATGTCGACCGCGCGGCCGAGATTCCGCACCGCGTCGTCGTGGCGGTTCAGCTCACGATACGTTTTGCCGAGCGTGACGAGGGTGTCCGCGAGAGCGAACGGCTCGGTGGTCATCAGCACAGCTGCCTCCTCGAGGTGGCCGACCGCCTCCTCCAGACGTCCTTCACCGAGGCAGATGTGGGCGAGGGTGTCGAGCATGCTGGCCGTCATGAGGTGAGCGTTCGCGTCCTCCATCAACAGGCACGACGCTTCCAGCTTCTCGCGCGCCTCGCCGTAGCGGCCCAGCTGGGTGAGCGTGAAGGCGAAGGAGTTGCCGATCCGGATCCGGATCGCGGCCGGTTGGCCGCTCGCCACCGACCACGCTGTCGAGATGGTCTTGAGTGCCTCTTCGGAAAGCCCCTGGCGTAGTTCGATCTCGAACTTGCACATCCAGTTCAGGCTCTGCTCGATGTCGTGGTTCGTCTGTTGCGCGATCTCGATGGCTTCGGTCACGTACTCGAGTGCTCGGGCGTGGTGGCCGAGGCGTGTCATCGCCATGGCCAGCTGACGGCGAGACAGGATCCGGGCCGCCGTGTCACCGAGATTCTCCGCGGCCGCCAGCGCCTTTTCCCAGGTGTGGACGAGGTCGTGCAGTTCTCCGCGGACAGAGAAGAACGTGCTCATTCCCCAGGCGAGCTGCCAGACGGCTTCGTGCCGGCCGAGTTCTTCCGCCTTGGCCTGCACGGCGGCGATGGTGTCGGCCTCAGCGGCAAACCACCGCCGCGCGCCGTCGGCGTCTCGGAGTGACACCGGGGCGCATCCGGCCGGCAGAGGGGGTGGAGTGATCGGAGGCGGGCCTGGGTCGGTGAAGCCGATCGCACTGATGAGGGTGTGCAGGTAGTAGCCGATGATCCGCTCGAGGGCTGCCGTCCGGCTGGGCTCGTCCATCCTGTCCTGCGCTTGTTCCTGGGCGAAGGCGCGCACGAGATCGTGGAGGCGGTAGCGCCCCGGTTGGTGCTGCTGGACGAGCGAGGCACACTCGAGGGCTCGCAAGGTGGCACGCGTAGCGGCGTACGTCTTTCCGGAGAGCGAGGCCGCCGCGTCCAAGGCGATGTGCGGACCCGGCACAAGCGAGAGCAACCGCAGCAGCATCGCGGGTTCCTCGGGCAGCGCGGCGACTGACGGGGTGAATACCGCGCGGATTCCCAGATCCGGGTCGACTTCGAGCGCGTTCAGCGTCGAAGTCGCGTCCACGAGCTCGTCGGCCAGCGACGTCAGGGAGAAGTCAGGGTGTTCGTGGGCCCGGCCGATCACGATGCTCAGGGCGAGTGGAAGGCCCGCGCAGGCGTCGACGAGGCGAGCCACTGCGGCCGGCTCGGCCGCGGCTCGGGGTTCTCCGAGCCGGTTGACGAGCAGATCGTAGGAGTCCGCTTCGTCGAGGACGTCCAGGCTGATCAGCTGGGCGTCGTGACCGGTCACCAACCTCGTCAGCCGGTTGCGGCTGGTGATCACGACCGCGCAACCCGGGTGGCCGGGCAACAGGGGTGTGACTTGGTCGACGTCCAGCGCGTTGTCGAGCACGATCAGCAAGCGCCTGTCGGCGGTCACGCTGCGGAAGAGCCCACTCATGGTGGCCGGGTCCTCGGGGATCGCCGCGGCCGGCGTCCCCAAGGCCGTGATGAAGGCTTGCAGGGCCGCATCGGGCTTCATTCGGTCGACGGCGGGGTCGAACCCGCGTAGGTCGATGAAGAGCTGACCATCGGGGAATCGCTCGGCCTGAGCTTGACCCCAGTGCAATGCGAGTGAGGTTTTGCCGACCCCGCCCGGCCCCACGATGACCGACACCGGCGCGAGGCTCGTGGAGAGGGCGGACAGTTCGAGTTTCCTCGAGGTGAAGGACCGGGGCGCTGCCGGCAGCTGACGGGGAACGGGCGTCGGAAGCGTTGTTTCACCAGGTGGTTCGGCGCTCGCACGCGCCACCTGGAGGCTGGTGTTGCGCTTGGTCGCGGGCTCGTCCCGAAGAACCGCCTCGTATACGGCCCTGAGCTGCGCGCCGGGATCCACGCCGAGCTCTTCGACGAGTTGCGCCTTGGTCGTCTGAAAGTGAACGAGGGCGTCGGCCTGACGGCCACAGCCATGCAGGGCGAGCATCAGCTGACCGGCCAGCCGCTCGTCGAAAGGATGCGCGCCGGCGCGGACGGACAGCTCGGGAAGGATTTGAGCGTGGTGCCCGAGTTGCAGGTGCAGGTCGGTACGGTCCAGCAGCATCTCGTTGCGCTCTGCGCAGAGCGTCGTCCGCGTGGCAGCCAGCCATGGGCTTTCCATGCCCGACAACGGTTCGCCGTGCCAGAGGCCCAGTCCCTCGTCGATCAGGGGCAGGGTTTCATCGGGTCTCTGCGACTGTCGCGCCCTGTTCGCCAGCTGCCTGAACCGGTGAACGTCCACTTGCTCCGGCGGCACATCGAGGACGTACGCGGTGCCCCGGCGGACGATCTGGTACTCGCCGGCCAACGCTCCTCGCAAACGCGAAAAGTAACTGTGCAGCGTGCTGCGAGCGCTGTTGGGCGCGGACTGGCCCCACACGCGCGCGATCAGCTCCTCGATCGAGACCGGGTGTCCCGAGTCGAGTACGAGCGCCACGAGCGCGCTACGCGGCCCCGTCGAGCCGACGGGATGCGGCGCGCCGTCCCGGAAGACTTCGACGTCGCCCAAGAGCCGGAAGTACAAAGACATCGACAACCACCTCCGGAAGGTTTCGAGGGAAACCTGATCTCATCCTAATGGCAATAAAACCAAACTTTCAGGCCGGTCCGTGCGACCATGAATTCGGAACTTCGATACGGGCATTCAAAAGTTTCATACTGCGACGGATCTGCCAAGGTGGCTGCATGGACCGGGGTGGACACTGGGGGTTCCACGGATTCGATGCTGGAATTCGAGCGGCAAGATCAACGGGGGAACGAACGCCCGTTGGAGGGCCGATCGGAGAGGTGTGGCACTGCAGGATCCGGCGATTTCGGTCGCCGGGCCAGAAGGCACGGGCGTGACGCCGCGAGAACGGAATATTCGGCTCACGATTTTCGGTCGCCGTTTTTGCGTTTTGGGCGCCGACAATCATCTGACGCACCGCTGTGGCGAGCACGCCGTTGTTGCCTGGCGGCTCGGGACCGGTTCCGTCAGGTGCAGGGTGTGAGTTCCCGGATCAATGCACAACTGCAACTGAAAGGCGAGCTTCATGCCGCTGCTACACCCCGGGGACGCGTTTCCCGCCCTGTCGATGACCACCGTCGACGGCGCCGTCCACGACCTGTCCACCGAGCTGGCAGGTCACTTCGCTGTCGTACTGTTCTATCGGGGCAGCTGGTGCCCGTACTGCAACGCGCAGCTGCGTGCGTTCCAGCGTGCGTCGGAGTCCCTCGCTGAGCTCGACACCTTGGTCGTCGCCTTGTCGGTCGACGACGAGGCCACGACCAAGGAGCTCGTGGACAAGCACAAGCTCACGTTCCCGGTGGGCCACAGCGCGGACGCGCGAGCTCTGCACAAGGCGACCGGTGCGTTCGTGAACGAGGACCCGCTCTACGTGCAGTCAACCGGCTTTCTGCTCGACCCTCAGGGCAAGGTCCTCGTGAGCGTGTACTCCAGCGGTGCCATCGGCCGGCTCGTGCCCGAGGACGTGACCGGCATGATCCGCTACGTGCGAGATCACGGCTGACGCGCCGTCCTCGATTCGGTCCACATCCGCGGGCATTCGGGCACGACAGCTACACGGGTTCGACCGGATTCGCCGACCCCGTGCACGGGATCGGCATCTCGTACGTCACGAATCGTCGATGCCGGCCGGACTCGTTACCCTTCCGGGCCGGCAGGCGGACCGCAGCCTGGGAAGGATTTCCTGATCGTGGGCGAAGCAATTGAACTTTCAGATCTGAACCAGAGGGTGATCACCGAGTTCCGCGCCAACGGCGGAATAGTGCGCGGTGAGATCACCGTCAAGCACGAAGCGAAACAGAGCGTCCTGAATTTCGAAGGCGAGCATCTGGCCCTCGTCCATCACGTGGGTGCGAAGTCTGGTCGCCATTACATCAGTCCGCTGGGCTGCTTGGAGGTCGACGGGCGAGTGTTCGTCTTCGCCAGCTTCGGCGGTAGTGAGCTGAATCCGTCGTGGTATCACAACCTGCTCGTCAACCCCGAGGTCAAGGTCGAGATCGGGACCGAGATCTTCGACGCGGTGGCAACGGAGATCAAAGGCCGCGAACGGGACGAGATCTACAGCAAGCAGGTGGAGGCGTCGCCGGTGTTCGGGGACTACCAGCGCGTGACGAAGCGGCTGATCCCTGTGATCGAACTCGTGCGTTCGCCGATCCGCACGAACGCCTGACAGACTCCGGACGAGATTTTCGGAAGCGGCCGAGGTTCAGCCCGCGAAGGGACCGATGAGTCGTGACTCGCTGGGTCGTCCACCTCGACCTGGACGCGTTTTATGCCTCGGTCGAGCAGCTCACGCGCCCGACGCTGCGGGGCCGCGCGGTCGTGGTCGGGGGGACGGGGCCGCGTGGTGTTGTGGCTGGGGCGAGTTATGAGTCGCGTGAGTTCGGTGCTCGTTCGGCGATGCCGATGTCGCAGGCGCGTCGGTTGTTGCCGGCGGGTGCGGTGATCCTGCCGCCGCGGTTCCGGTTGTACGAGACGTTGAGCAAGCAAGTCTTCGACATCGTTGCGGATGTGGCGCCGGTGCTGGAGCGGATTTCGTTGGACGAGGCTTTCGCGGAGCCGCCTTCGCTGGCCGGGGCTTCGGTGGCGGAGGTGACGCGGTTCGCCGAGGAGCTGCGGGCGCGGATTCGCGCGGAGACCGGGCTGACGGCGTCGATCGGGGCCGGCACGGGTAAGCAGGTCGCGAAGATCGGGTCGGATCGGGCGAAGCCGGATGGGTTGCTGGTGGTGGCGCCGGGTGCGGAGCGGGAGTTCCTGGCGCCGTTGCCGGTGCGGGCGTTGTGGGGGATCGGGCCGGTGGCGGAGGCGAAGCTGCGGACGATCGGTGTGGTGAGGTTGGGGGAGCTGGCGGCGTTGTCGGAGCCGGACGCGGCGGCGACGTTGGGGGGTGTGGTCGGGCGTGAGCTGCGCACGCTCGCGGGCGGCACCGATGATCGGCCGGTGGCCGAGCGTGGGGAGGCCAAGCAGGTCAGCGCGGAGACGACGTTCGACGTCGACATCGTGGACCTGGGCCGGCTGCGGGCGGAGGTCCGCAAGGTCGCGGCGGGGGCGCATTCGCGGTTGGTGAAGGCGGGCCGGGTCGCGCGCACCGTCGTGATCAAGTTGCGGCACACGGACATGAGTACGGTGACGCGTTCGGAAACCACGGCCTCGCCGACCGACGATCTCAACCAGCTTTGCGCCACGGCCGAGCGGTTGTTGCTGGATCCGCAGGAGTTCGGTGGCGTGCGGCTGGTCGGGGTGGCGTTCAGTGGGCTGTCCGTGCCGCATCAGGACGCGTTGTTCACCCTTGCTGTGCCGGGGAGTTCGGCCGAGCCGGTGGTGGCGGTGGTGGTGCCGTCGCCGGGTGGTTCGGCGCCGGTGTCGTCGAGCGGCTGGCGCCCGGGTGATGATGTGGTGCACCCGGAGTTCGGCACCGGTTGGGTTCAAGGCGCGGGCCACGGCCGTGTGACTGTGCGCTTCGAGACACGGACCTCCGGTCCTGGCGTGGCCAGAACGTTCGAGCAGACCGACCCGGCCCTCACCCGCGGCGATCCACTGGACTGTCTCAAATAGACTCCCGGGCGGAACGGAACGCGTGAAAGGCGGAGCGGCGTAGAAGGCGCCCATGCGATCAGAACGGAAGACCGTGGCTCGGCACTATTGTTCTCCGGACAGCGCTCGGTGAATGGGGGTTTCGAGGATCGATCAAGATTCTTCGGGAGCAGATCAAAGGATATCGTGCGACGCATTTGAAAAAGAAAGGTCTGAAAATGTATTTGGACGGGCACTTCCGGTCTCAGACTTCAGAGGATGCGCTGAAGGTGCTCGACACTGTCGCACGTTTGCTTGACACCGTTGCACGTCGCGACAAGGAGGGCATGCGTGCATTGTTGGTTCCCGGCGGAGTTTCTGTGCGCTCGCGCGACCATGAGGTTCAGGTGATACCGTTCGCGGACTTCCCCGACCTCTTGCCGGGCGGTACTGCCGAACTTGACGAGCGTTTCCACGATCCGCTCGTCCGGGTCGATGACGACATCGCGATGGTGTGGGCGCACTACGACTTCTTGGTCGATGGCGTGGTTCACCACTGGGGAACGAACATCCTGAGTCTGCTCAAGCAGTCGGGGGAGTGGCGCGTATCCTCCATTGCCGACAACGGGAGGACGAAAGCCCGGCCTCGCGCCTGGGATCGCGCTGAGACCATGGCGCCCTGACGGGGACCGCGGGAGCGATGGGTGTGCGGTTCGGTTGCTCGTTGTCATGGCCGCTGATCTGCGTGGTCGACGATCACCCATGGCTCGGCACAGCGCCCGCGCAGCTTCTCGCCTTGGTCGCCCGGTGCGGAGTCCATCGGATTGTTCGTCGCCACCCGCGCATCAGGCCTCCGATGTGGGGCGTTCCAGGTAGTCGTTCAGCCGGACCTGGCCCCAGTGGGCGGGCCAGGCGCGCTAGTAAGAAGTTCGAGCCTGAGTGCGGTGTTGTGGTGGCTTGGTGGCGTCGATGCCCCAGCGGGCGGACAGGCTGGGGTAACGCGTGTCGGCGGTGTCCGGCAGCGCTCCGGTGATCGGTTCCGCGGAAGGGTCGAACGGCCAACCCCGCGTGTTTCCCACGGTGATCACGTCTCGGTCGGGGCGGACCCTGGCGGCCATCGCGTACAGCGGGTCGCGCGGGTCGTGGATGTTGACGTCGGGGTCAACCGCGACCACCATCTTCGTGTTCAGGAAACTGGATCCCATTGCCAGCAGCAGAGCGTCGTTGACCTGGCCGTCGAACGCAGGACTCAACTGAAGAGCGCACAACAGCGCTCCGCCGGCTTGCGGGAACGCCACGTCGTGCACACGGATCCCCTGCGCCGCGAGTTGCCGGTAGATGATGGCCTCGTGGAACAGTCGCGGCAGCTCCTGATGATCGGTGAAAGGAGTCATCTGGTGGTGGCGGTAGATCGGCTCCGCTCGCATCGTGATCGCCGTGACCTCGAAGACCGGCTGTTGGCTGGAGAACGGCGTGTACAGCATTGTGGGTCCGGGTGAGGGGCCGTCCGTGGCCAGCCGGCCAGGGTCGAGAAACCCTTCGATGACAACTGATGCGTCCGCCGGAACCAGAAGGTCGACGGTGCGCGCTTTCACCATCTTCCCGGGCTGGCCGGTGATCGATTCGAAAAGCTCCAGCTCCCACCACTCCTTGTGCGGATGGGAGTACACGCCGGCCAGCTCCCACGCGGGGTGGGCACCGATCACGACTGCCTGCGGCATTCGTGTTCCTGCCTCGCGGTGCTTGGCGAGGATCGCGTTCGCGGTGGGCGTGACAAAGGACGTCACCATCCGGTTGCGTGACAGCACTCCGCAGCGCGGGTTCATCTGGTTGTACTGCCCGGTCTCGGGATCGCGGTGGATGGCGAAGCTCGTCGTGTACGGGTAGGGGTCCCGGTCCGTGTGCGTGACGATCGGGAGGCTCGAAAGATCAACGTCGTCTCCGGTCGCGACGCGTTCTTGACACGGGCCCTCGGCTACGATCTGCAGCGGTCGCGGCCCTCGTTCGAGCACCTGCGCGAGCGTCGGCACAACTGCAGCCGGATCGCAGCCCAGCACCCGCGCCTGAGCGGGGCGATCGACGAACAATTGGTCCACCAGGCGCCACCCCGGGTATCCGACGAGGTGGTCGAAGCAGATCGTGCTCGTCGCCTCGCCGACCAGTGCCCCGACGTGGTCAAGAGGCACTGGTCGCCGGATCTTGAGGACCTCACTGTCGTGCTCACGGAGGAACCCGGCCAGATCCAGCATGACCATTGCCGCCTGTCTACGAGTTGCGAGCCGTCGTCTGCGTGGTTGCGTGGCTCGATTACCCATACGCGCCGTCCGGATACGCGAAACCGTGCCTCGCGGGATTCCAGCGTGCATCCCCCGGTGGGCAGCCGGACTGCGCCCGGGCTCGCGTTGAGCTGCAGCGTCATGCTTTCGCCGTCGATCGCCACCGCGCAAGGTGGCACTCAGGAGGACCGTCCTTCAGCCTCCAATGCAAGATCGGCCCATTCTTTCCAGGTCGCGAGGCGATCGGCATAGGCGGCCTGGGCGCCGTTCAACGCGTATTCGCCGAAGACGACACGAAGTGGCGGATTCTCGGTATCCACGATCTTGAGCAGCGCGGGACCCACGGCGGCAGGATCGCCGGCCTTGACGTCGCCGATTGCGTTGAGGAACGCCTTGCGGACCCCGTCGTAGGCTGCCATCGGCGCCGAGTGCGCCGCGGAGGGCCCGGCGAAGTCGGTGGCGTAGAGAGCCGGCTCGACAATGGTCACCTTGATGCCGAACCCGCTCACCTCCTGGGCGAGCGAGTCGGAGAGCGCTTCGGAGGCCCACTTGGACGCCGAGTACCCGCCCATCATCACGAAGGCGGCGATGCCGTTGAGGCTCGAGATCTGGATGATGTGGCCGGAGCCTTGCCTCCGAAGGTGGGGCAGGACTGCTTGGTCGACCCAAAGAGATCCGAAGACATTGGTCTCGATCTGTGCCCTGAGGTCCACTTCGTTCAGCTCTTCGACCGTACCGTAAAGGCCGTAGCCGGCATTGTTGACCACGACGTCCAGGCGCCCGAAGGTGGCGACAGCTTTGTCGACCGCTTCGCCCACAGCGGCTTTGTCCGTGACATCCAACGCCAAAGGCAGCACGGCAGAACCATGGGCGCGCCCGAGATCGTCCAGAGCGTTGAGATCCCGGGCTGTCGCGACCACCTGATCACCGCGAGCCAGAGCCGACTCGGCAAAAACACGGCCGAACCCGCGCGAGGTCCCGGTGATGAACCAAACCTTACTCATTTCCGACTCCCAAATCGTGTCCTGGGGACCTGGCGGGCGGGATGGCCGCGATGCGGATGGTGAGTTTTGGACCGAATTTCATCGACTTGCGCGCAGCCCGTCCTTCGCCTGCGTTTGCATCAAAAATAGCAGCGGGCAAGCATCGGGTCTTTCGAAGCCACGTTGTTTGAACAAAGGGGCGAAGATTCTTGGATGATCGTAGTTGCCGGAGCGACGGCGGAATAGGTCGCCGACCGCGTGGCACTGGCGCGAGCTGACGGTTCAGCGACGACAAGCGAGCTGACTCGGGCCGACACCGCGTGGTCTGGGATGCGATGCTGCCGGCCACGCACGGCGCGATCCGCGGCCGGACTCATCGGGGATCACTTCACCGACCGCGGCCTGGCGAAAACTGTGCATTCTCCAGAAGCAGCGCCACGCCCTGGCCGGAGCCGGCGCACACGCCGAGGAGGCCGTAGCGGGCATTGCGTTCCCGCAGTTCGGTGGCGAGCGTCAGAACATAGCGCGTGCCCGACGAACCGAACGGATGCCCGATGGCCACCGCGCCGCCGTTGGGGTTGAGCTTCTCGTCCGGCACTGCGAAACCACCGAGCTGGTTCGTCAACTCCCGGAGAACTCCCAGCGCCTGAGCTGCGAATGCCTCGTGGACCTCCCAGATGTCGACGTCGGCCGGAGCCACGCCCGCCCGGTTGAGTGCCTTGGCCATCGCCCAGGCCGGAGCGATTCCCATGTACAACGGGTCGAGCGCGTGAGTCGCGGATGCCACAACCCGCGCGAGTGGGTCGAGATCGAGCTCCTTCACCGCGGCGCCGGATGCGATGACGACAGCGCTCGCACCATCGGAAAGAGGGCTGGAGTTGCCCGCGGTCATCTGGGTGGTCTGCGGTTGTACGGGCAGGGCGGCCAGCTGGTCGAGGGTCGTGTCAGTTCTGATCATCTCGTCGTGAGAGAAGACCGATGCTGGTTTCTTGTGTGTCGCCGGGAGTTCCACCGGGCGGATCTCTTTCGCGAGCCGGCCGGAGTCACGCGCCGCCGCGGCGTGGCGGTGGGATCGCAGAGCGAACACGTCGATCTCTTCGCGCGTCAAGCCGTACTTGTCGGCGACGTTCTGCGCTGTCTCGATCATCGATATGTACGCATTGCGGGCGAGCAGAGCGGGGTGTGGCGGCCCGCCGGACCCGGACCACATGGTGTCGAGCATGAACTGCGGTCCGCGCGGAGCGAAGGGCGCGTCCGCTTTCATGAATGCCCAGCCGGAGTGCGACATGGATTCCGCGCCGGCCGCGAGAGCGACATCCAGCTCGCCGCATCGAATGGCGTGCGCCAGCGAGATCGCCCCGGACAGGGACGAGGCGCAGTACCGGTTGAGGGTCGCTGCGGGCACGCTGTCGGGAAACCCCGCCGCGAGAGCTGCCCACCGTCCGAGATCACCCATGCCCTCGTGGGCGGTGTTGACACAGCCGGCGGTGATGTCCTCGACCCGGTCGAGGGGGACACCCAGCCGGTCGCAGGCCGCCACCATGGTGCCGCCGAGGAGGTCGTCCAGCCGCAGATGCGACAGCGATCCGGCGTATTTCCCGACCGGCGTACGCACGCCTCCGGCGATATAGGCATCGATGCTCACCGGCGCAAAGCTACCTGCACGGTACTACTTGGTCCATAGACACCAACGGGTAGTGTTGCCGGAGTTGTTCTGTCCGAGACGGTGCGAACCAGGACGTCGGAGAAGCGCATAGGAGCGCTCGGCCAGTATTTGACCTGATTGCCACATGGTCGGACTCCTGCGACACTGCCGACAGGAGCCGCGCCGGCGCGGCGGCCAATACCCCCTCGGGACAAACTGTCATGGAGCGTTGATGACGACTTCGCACGGCACTCCCACATTCAGCGCGGTGGAAGGGATCGCCTGCGCCTCTTTCGTCGACGCGCTGGGCCATTTCTACGACCACCGGCTCCACATCCTGGACCTGGTGAGCCCCACGCCCACCAGGCGGCTGTTCGGCCCTGCGGCCACGATCGCATTCATGCCGTACCGCCAAGATCGGGAAGAGCTGAACGCGGCCGGGTTCGCGAGCTGCTTTTACCGAGCTGTCGGCGACGAGCCCGCGGGCAAGGTGCTCGTGATGTCGAGTGGAGGTCACCCTGGCGTCTCGCACGGCGGTGGCACCAAGCTGTCACGCGCCCACAACAACGGACTCGCCGGCCTGCTGACCGACGGTCGCCTGCGTGACTTCGGGCAGTTGGCCGACTACAGCTTCTCGACTTGGTGCGGCGGTGAGGCCACTCGCTGGGGCGGCGACGTCGTGACTCAGGCGGCAGCGAACGTCCCGATCGAGGTCGGCGGAGTCTGTGTCCTTCCGGGAGATTACCTCTACGCCGACAGCGCGGGAGCCGTCGTCATTCCGGCGGCGCGAGTCTGGGAGGTCATCGCCGAGGCGCGGAGAATCGAAGCTGAGGAGGATGCGGCACTGGTCGGGATCCGTGAAGAAGACCCGGTTTCGCTGCGCTCGACGCAGTCGAGTTACGACGAGTGGTGACCGGATGGCTGCGTTCCGAAGCGAGGCAACCCCTTGCTGCCTTCCCAGTTGCACGCGACTAGGACCCGTCCGGGCGATTAACCAAAAATGCCGGCCAATGTGACTCTTTGGTCATCTCATGGCTGGCCGGTACGGAGCAAGAGCCGACATGACGTTGCCTGCGCTCCCTGAAAATGATTCCGACGCGTGCTCTGCGCCGCGGCGCGCCCCGACGACATGGAGTCCTCGCGGCCGCGGTCGTGAATCTTCGGCGGGACCGGCGTGTGATCAAGTTGTTTCCAGAGTATTACGCCGATGTCTGCGACGGAATGGTTCTCTTGCGCTCGCGTTGCACCCGGCGACGGTGGTCTTCCCCTGTTACGCAAGAGGTGAATCCGACGAGTATCAACGCAAAATCGCGCGGGTTCGCCGATTTCGCCACCTGCCTGCTGCCGCCGGCCGTGCACCACCTGCCGTTCGCGGGGGAACAGATCCACCGCGAACGCCGGATCTGAAGCGATCATTCCCGTCGTGAACCGTCTTCTCCTTCACCTCACCCGTTCGTTCGGCGCGCGGCGCCGAACGAACGAGAACGCAAAATAGATCGTGCACGTCCAATTTGTGCCGAGCACATCCACGAACCGCTATCCTGATAAGGAACCACAATGACTCTCGCAGCATCCAAGCCCACCATCGTGCTTCTGCACGGCGCGTTCGAAGACGCGTCGATCTGGAACCGCGTGATCCAGCGGCTTCAGAGCGACGGGTACTCGGTCATCGCGCCCGCCAACCCATTGCAGGGCGTGTCGATCGACGCGGCCTACCTTCGTAGCGTGCTGGACAGGATCGAGGGACCTGTGATTCTGGCGGCGCACTCCTACGGCGGGGCTGTCATCACCGAGGCCGGCGTGGACCCGAAGGTCAAGGCCCTTGTCTACGCTGCGGCTGTGATGCCCGCGGCCGGCGAGGCCGCGGAGCAGTTGCTCGACAGGTTCCCCGGCAGTTCGTTCCCCACGTCCACCGAGCCGGTCACCTTCACCCTGCCCGACGGAACCACCGGCACGTACCTCCTTTACCAGGCTGACAAGTTCCACAGCCAGGTCGCCGCCGACGTACCCGCGAGCGAGGCCGCCTTGATGGTGGCCACACAGCGAGCCATGGGCTTGGCGGCGCTGACGGAGAAGTTGACGGCCGCGGCCTGGACGACCAAGCCGAGCTACCAAGTGAGCACCCTGCAGGACCTCGCAATTCCCCTGGCCGAACAGCGGTTCGAGGCTGAGCGTGCCGGCGCCCATGTGACCGAAGTGGACTCTTCACACGCCGTCACTGTCTCTCGTCCGGACGTCGTGGCCGACGTCATCGAACAGGCCGCGCGAGCAATCACGGACTGACAGCGGCCTGCCGTACACGTAAGCCGGCGCGGCGCAGCCGGGACTTGGCGTCCCGCCTGCGCCGCGCCGAGCCTTTCACGGGTGCGGTCCGCGGAAGATGTCATGGTCACATTCGCGCGGCACGGGCGATCTGGCCGGGCGGCGGCTGCTGGATGCCTGTCGGCTGCGCTCCGGGGGCAACGGCATGCTCCGTGAGTGACGCGAGCGCAGTGCCCAGGGGTGCGGCTCGGGGGTTCCCGGATGCGACCGCCGTCCCGATCGGGGGACTCTCGGCTCGGATCGTGTTGTCCGAACTCGCGCGCAGAGGGCCGAAATCATGGAAAATTCGCTCCAGGCCGACCTCCTGGTCATCGGCTTCGGCAAGGGCGGGAAGGTCGCAGCCGGGACCATGGCCAGGCTCGGCAAGCGAGTTGTCGTCACCGAGCAGTCTCCGGAGATGTACGGCGGTACGTGCCCCAACGTCGGCTGTGTGCCGACGAAGGCGCTGGTGCACCGGTCTCGGAAGCGTCGGCCGTCCGATGACCCGCAGGAATGGTACGAGCGGGCCGTGGGCGAGGTGCACGACATCACGTCGCTGTTCAACAAGGGCAATTTCGACGGGATGGACGGTCTCGAAACCGCGTCCGTCCTCACCGGACACACGGAGTTCACCGGCCCGCACACCGTGCGGGTGAGCACGGCCGACGGGCCCGTCACGGTCGAGGCCGAGCACATCCTGATCAACACCGGCTCCACGCCGGTGATCCCCGACCTCCCGGGTCTGCGAGAGAGCAAGTACCTGGTCACGAGCACGGACCTCATCCACCGCACGCAGCTGCCGAAGCGGCTGGCCATTGTCGGCGGTGGCTACCTGGGCATCGAGTTCGCCGCGATCTACCGGCAGTTCGGCTCCGAGGTCACGCTGTTCGAGTCCACCTCTCGCATCCTCGACCACCTCGACGACGACGTGCAGGCCGTGGCCGAAAAGATCCTGGTCGACGAGGGCATCGAGATCGTCACCGGCGCGAACGTGACGGGGGTCAAGGACCTCGACGGTCAGGCGGAAGTGCAGTACATGCACGACGGGCGCGAGCGCACGCTCGTCGTCGACGCCGTGCTGGCCGCTGCCGGACGTCGACCGGCCACCGAGAGTCTCGGTCTCGCCGCGGCCGGCGTACGGGTCACTGACCGAGGTGCAGTCGAGGTCGACGAGTACCTGCGCACGAGCCAGCCGCACATCTTCGCCCTCGGTGACGTCAACGGTGGCCCGCAGTTCACCTACGTCTCGCTCGACGACAGCCGCATCGTGCTCGACCAGCTGCGGGGCGAGGGCAAGCGCACCACGACCGACCGGGTCGCCGTGCCGCGGACGCTGTTCATGACCCCGCCGCTGGCGATGGTCGGGCTCACCGAGCGCGAGGCGCGCGAGGCGGGCCACCGGATCAAGGTCTCGAGCCAGCCGGTCGCGGAAATCATCGCGATGCCACGCGCGTACGTCGTCGACGAAACGCGCGGCGTGATGAAATTCGTGATCGACCTGGACACCGACGAGATCCTCGGCGCGGCGTTGCTGAGCGTCGACGGCCAGGAACTGATCAACGTCGTGACCCAGGCGATGCGTCACGGCATCAAGGCCGAGCAGCTCGGCGAAGCGATCTACACGCACCCTTCGTCGACGGAGGCGTTCAACGACGTCATCTCCGCTGTAGTCCGCAGCGACGCCTGATCGGCCGCCCCCCCCACGACTCCCGAACGTCCTACCGGGCGGTTCGGGGTTTTGTACCGCGAAACGGAGAAACTCACTGATGGAGCCAGCTATGCGGGCCGCAGGCCACCTCTACACCCAGACCAACGAGGTCAGGAACGCGATCATCCACTACGCCCGCTCGGCGGACGGCACGCTGACCGAGGTCGAGCGCGTGCCCACCGGTGGCGGCGGGTCCGGTGTGTACAAGCCGATCAGCGGCCAGGAGAGCGCGCCGAACGCCTTCGAGGCGGCGGGCAGTGTGATTCTCACGGCGGACAAGCAGTTCCTCTTCGCGACCAACGGTGGCGACAACTCGGTGTCGAGCTTCTCGGTCGGCGGTGACGGCAAGCTGACGCTGCTCGATGTGAAGCGCACCGGCAACATCGTGGCCGGCCGTAGCGGCACCGCGAAGTCGCTGGCCTTCTCGCCGGCCACCAGCACGCTGTACGTGCTGCACTCGTTCGGCCCGGACCACGTGCGGCTGATGACCGTGGACCCCGAGGGCCGGCTCACCGCGCGGCCCGAGGGTTACACGGTGAACACGCCGGACAAGCCGCTGCGCGTGTCCACGATGGTCGTGCTCTCGCCGGACGAGCGGTTCCTCGTGGTCGGCACCACGTTCGACCAGCCGGCTGCGGCCAATCCGGACGGTTCGCCGATCCTGTGGGCCGACCAGCCCGACGGCTCGAAGAAGTCCGTGGCGTCCAACGCGCCCGACCCCGACGGCATCATCGTGTTCGCGCTGCAGCACGACGGTTCGCTGGGCGATGGGATGTTCCAGGACGGTGGTGGCGGTTCGCCGTTCTACCCCGCGTTCCTGCACCACCGTCCCGACCACTTCGTGATCGGCTACGCCGTGGCCGACGGGGTCGCGCTGGCCAAGCTCGACGACCGCGGCCAGATCGGCACCGGTCCGGTGGTGAAGATCGACACCAGTGCCGGCCTCCCCTCGGAGCTGTGCTGGCTCGCGGTCTCGCCCGACGACAAGTGGATCTTCGCCACGAACTTCGGCTACAGCAACATCTCCAGCTTCCGCATCGACGGCGACGTCGTCTCGCTGGTGCACGACAACGCGTGCCCGAAGGTCCCCGGCGACGGCACGTTCCGCGCGCTCAACGGCACCGTCAGCAGCGGCCCGAGCGACAACTGGCTCAGCCCGGACGGTGCGCACCTGTACCAGATCTACGCGAACGCGTCGAAGCTGATCGGGTACGCGGTGCAGCCCGACGGTTCCCTGTCCGAGGTGACTTCTGCGGAGATTCCGTACAACAGCCCGCAGGGCCTCACCGGGTTCTGAGATGACGGCGGAGACCGATCCCGGGGGACCCCGCATCGAGACCTGGATCTCGTCGTTGATGCTGAGCCCCCGGGAAATCGAGAAGCTGGTGATCTACCAGGTCGCCGAGCTGGCTCGGCGGCGCAAGGACCGCGGTCTGAAGCTGAACTTCCCGGAGTCGATCGCGCTGATCACCGAGGCCTTGCTGGAAGCCGCGCGGGACGGCCGGTCGGTCGCCGAGGTGACCGAGCTCGGCAAGCAGGTGCTCACCCGCGACGACGTGCTCCCCGGAGTGCCCGAGATGGTCAACATGGTCCAAGTCGAGGCGACGTTCCGGACCGGCACTCAGCTCATCGCCGTTGCCAACCCGATTCCGTAGAGGAAGAAACATGATTCCCGGTGAGTGGCTGCTCTCCGAAGAACCCGTCGAGATCAACGCGGGTCGGCGCACAGCGCGCTTGCACGTGCGCAACACCGGCGACCGGCCGATCCAGATCGGCTCGCACTTCCACTTCTTCGAAGTCAACCGAGTGCTCGACTTCGACCGGCCGGCGACCTTGGGCATGCGCCTGAACGTCCCGTCGGGTCAGTCGATCCGGTTCGAGGCGGGGGACGAGCGGGAGGTGGAGCTGGTGGCGTTCGGTGGCGCCGGGCGCGTGATCGGGTTCAACGGGCTGCTCGACGGGAGCTTCTCTGCGAAGTGGACGGCGGCCCGTGCGCTGGCACGGGCCGCCGAGGCCGGCTTTTCCGGGGCGGGTGAACAGTCTTGACCACGATCCCGCGCGCCCAGTACGCGGCGCTCTACGGACCGACCGCGGGCGATCGGTTCCGGCTCGCCGACACCGAGCTCATCGCCCGGGTCGAGAAGACCCTGATCCTGCCGGGTGAGGAAGCGATCTACGGCGGTGGCAAGTCCATTCGCGACGGAATGGCGCAAGCGCCGGGACTACCCAACGCCGACGGCGTCCTGGATCTCGTGATCACGTCGGTGATCGTGATGGACGCCGTGCTCGGCATCGTCAAGGCGGACATCGGTGTCAAGGACGGGCTGATCGCCGGCATCGGCCAGGCCGGAAACCCGTTCGTCCAGGACGGTGTGACCCCCGGAATGGTCATCGGACCGGGCACGGAGGTGATCTCCGGCGAAGGGTTGGTCGCCACCGCCGGAACCATCGACACCCACGTGCATTTCCTAACACCGGCGCAGATCCCGCACGCGCTGGCCAGCGGAGTCACCACGCTGCTGGGCGGTGGCACCGGTCCGGCTGACGGCTCGAAGGGCACGACGGTCACTCCCGGGCCGTGGCACCTCGCGCGGATGCTCGAGGCTACGGCAACTCTCCCCGTGAACATCGGCCTGATGGGCAAGGGCAACAGCAGCCGGCCCGAAGCACTGCGGGAACAGGTCGAGGCCGGCGCGTGCGGCCTGAAGGTGCACGAGGACTGGGGCGCCACGCCGGCGGCACTCGACTGTGCATTGCGGGTGGCCGACGAGTACGACGTGCAGGTCGCGCTGCACGCCGACACGCTCAACGAGAGCGGGTACCTCGCGGATACGCTCGACGCGATCGACGGCCGGGCGATCCACAGCTACCACACCGAAGGCGCGGGCGGCGGCCACGCGCCGGACATGATGGCGATCGCGTCGCTGCCCAACGTGCTGCCGTCCTCGACCAACCCGACGCGGCCGTACACCACGGACACGACCGACAACCTGTTCTACATGACGATCGTGACCCACCACCTCAACCCCGACAACCCCGAGGACGTCGCGTTCGCGCAGTCGCGGATCCGCGCCGAAACCGAGGCGGCCGAGGACGTGCTGCACGACCTCGGTGCGTTGAGCATGTACTCCTCCGACGCGCAGGCCATGGGGCGCATCGGCGACACCGTGGCGACGTGCTGGCGCACCGCGGACAAGATGAAGAGGCTCACCGGCGGCCTGCCCGGTGAGGCCGCGGGCGACGACAACCAGCGCATCCTGCGCTACCTGGCGAAGCTCACGATCAACCCGGCGCGGACCCACGGCATCGATCACGTCGTGGGCTCACTGGAGCCGGGCAAGCTCGCCGACATCGTGCTGTGGCCCACCAACATGTTCGGGGTGAAGCCCAAGTACGTGCTCAAGGGCGGCTTCGTCGCGCACGCGGTGATGGGCGACGCGAACGCGTCGATCCCGACGCCGGAACCGGTGCTGCTGCAGCCGATGTTCGCCGGGCTCGGCAAGGCCGCGGGACGCACCTCGGTGACGTTCGTGTCCCAGGCGGCCGCGGAGGCGAAGGTGATGGAGCGCCTCGGCGTCGACCGCTGGACCGAAGCAGTGCGTGGGTGTCGCACGGTCGGCAAGGCGGACATGGTGCGCAACGATCTGACGCCCGAGATCGTCGTGAACCCGGAGACGTATCAGGTCACTGTGGACGGTGAGCCGGCCGTGGTGCCCGCGGTCGACGAGGTGTCGATGTCGCAGCTTTACTACATCGTCTGATGGTCGGGCACGCGCCGCCGGCGCCCGGTGCGGAGTGGCTCACGGGGTTCCTGTCCGTCCTGCAGCTCAGCGATTCGGCTTTCCCGAGCGGTCGCTACACGCTGTCGTCGGGGCTCGAGACGGCGGCGCAGCTCGGATCTCCGTTCGACGTGCGGGATCCGGTGTTGCTCTCGGCATTGCTGCATGACCAGGTTCGATGCGGTGTGGCGCCGTCGGACGGCGTTGCTCTGGCTTGCGCACACCGCGCGGTGGCGACCGAGGACTCCCTGGACCTCGACGCGATCACCCGAGCCGACCAACGGCTGAGCGCGGTGAAACTACCCCGGGAGGCCCGGGAGACGTCGACCAGAACCGGGCGGGCGCTGCTACGGGTCGCCGGTCAGGCGTTCGGCATCGGGGTGGTGGCGCGGCTCGCACGCCACGTCCAGGACGGACGCTCGCCGGGAAATCACGCGGTGGTGCTGGGAGTGCTGAGTGCGGGTCTGGGCGTGCCGAGGCTCGAGGCGGTGGCGGGAGAGCTGTTCGCCTTCTCCGCGAACTGGGTCGCGGCAGCTGTGCGACTGGCGGTGACGGACCACACCACCGCGCAGGCGGTTTTGCGCGGTGCGCATCCGGTGGTGACCGAGGCAGCGCAGTCCACCGTCGACAAGGACGTGCCCGACATCGCCGGCTGCACGCCGATGCTGGACGTGCTCGGGATGCAGCACGAGGAACTCGAAGTTCGGCTGTTCGCCAGCTGAGGAAGGAAAAATCATGCCACCGCACGGTGATGACCACGCACACCCACACTCGCACGCGGACAGCCTCGGGTCGAGGTTCACGGCAGCTCGCGCTCCGGGTGTCGCCCGGATCGGAATCGGTGGGCCTGTCGGGTCGGGGAAAACCGCGCTGATAGAGGCTCTGGTGCCCTTGCTGATCGACGCGGGCCACACGCCTCTGGTCGTCACCAACGACATCTTCACCAGCGAAGACGCGAAGCACGTGCGCCGAACGCTCGCAGGCGTGCTCGACCCCGAGCGAGTGGTGGGTGTGGAGACGGGTTCCTGCCCGCACACCGCCGTGCGTGACGACCCGACGATGAATCTCGACGCGGTCGACGAGCTCACCCGGCGTTACCCGGATGCGGATGTCGTGCTGGTCGAGTCGGGCGGCGACAACCTGACGCTGACTTTCAGTCGTGCGCTGGCCGACTACTTCGTCTTCGTGATCGACGTCGCGCAGGGCGACAAGATTCCGCGTAAGCGCGGCCCCGGCGTGACGCACTCGGACCTGCTGGTGATCAACAAGATCGACTTGGCCGCTCAGGTGCGCTCGGACCTGTCGGTGATGGACCGGGACGCGAGCGCCGTACGCGAAGGCCGGCCGTTCCTGTTCTCCAACTGTTTCACCGGCGAAGGGCTGGCCGAGGTCACGCACCGGATCGAGGAGGTCATCGACGTGTTCGCCCCCATCGTCGGCACGAGGTGACACCACGCGACGACCGGGCGTGGTGCACCCCGGCCCGGCTGCCGGCCGAGGTGCTCGAGTTCGGCAGCCCCGTCCGCGGCGGTCTCGCGGTGGGTGCTCCGGGCAAGCTGGGGGTGCTCGATCTCGAGCTGGCGCCACGGGCGGGCCGGACGAGAGTCGTGCGGCAGTACCAGCGGGCGCCGCTGCACATCTACCGGCCGATCCACCTCGACCCGGCCCTGCCGGACATGGCGTTCGTGTACTTGCAACAGCAAGGCGACGGGCTGGTGCAAGGGGATCGGTACCGCGTGGACGTGGACTGCGCGGCCGAGTCCGCCGTGCACCTCACGACTCAGGCTCCGACGAAAGTCTTCGCCGCAGTCGACAACTACGCGACGCAGCTGGTCAACCTGCGCGTGGGCCCCGGTGCGGTTCTGGAGTACCTGCCCGACGCGGTCGTGCCGTTTCGCAGTTCGCGATTGTTCCAACGCACGTGTGTGAC
The DNA here is from genome assembly GCF_040607795.1 of Amycolatopsis sp. NPDC005232. Classification (NCBI taxonomy): domain Bacteria; kingdom Bacillati; phylum Actinomycetota; class Actinomycetes; order Pseudonocardiales; family Pseudonocardiaceae; genus Amycolatopsis; species Amycolatopsis sp. NPDC005232. The sequence continues at coordinate 46,661 of NZ_JBEXHL010000047.1, forward strand.
CGTTGCCGACGACGCCACGGTGATTCTCGGCGAGGTGCTGCTTCCGGGGCGAGTGGCCCGCGGCGAAGCCCACGTGTATGACCTGTTCTGGTCGGAAATGGAAATCCGAGACTCGGCGGGAACCCCGCTGACAGCCGACACTCTGCGTTTGCGACCGGACACGCTTGACCCGCGGTCACCTGGCGTGTTGGGCGGATTCGATGTGCTGGCCTCGTTTTACGTGGTGTGTGCCCGTCCCCGGTCATCCGACCTCGTCGACCTGCTGCGGTCCGCTTTGGCCGAGGCACCGGAGGTTCTCTGGGGGGTCAGTGAGCTTCCCCGGGGCCGGGGTGCGTCGGTGCGAATCCTGGGCCATGCCTCGGCGTCCGTGCAGGCAGCGGTGCACAACGTGTGGGAGCGGGTTCGCCTGACGGTGCTGGGCGCCCCCGCGCCCGATCTGCGCAAGGGCTGACCCTATTTTCCGAGCGGTATTGCCCGAGCGGTGGCGAGCGCGAGGTCCGGTCGTCGACGCGGTGCTCGGTCAGATCGGCCATCGAATGCAGTGGTCTTTTCCTTCGCGCGTATTCAGAACATCTTTCATCACTTCGATCGGCGTGATGGGGAATTCTTGCTCTGGAACGAAGGATGGCTTCATTCGGGAGGTAGTCGGCAGGTGCGTCCGGCAGCGAGGCGATCCACGCCTCGAGGTCGGCCGCCTCAGGGGGCGCGATCGGGTCGGCCGGCCAGAGCGGCGGCGCGGGGATCAGCGGCTTGCTGGGCACTCTGAAACTCTCAACCAGGAGTGTCACCAAGCGCTGTGCCGGCTCCCGAGCCGCAGCCGACACGAAAGAGGGCTGAACCCACAGGTCCAGCCCTCTCGGTCGGGATGACAGGATTTGAACCTGCGACCCTTCGCTCCCAAAGCGAATGCGCTACCAAGCTGCGCCACATCCCGATACCCACCACCCGCGAAACCCGGGGCGACCCGGGGTCCGGAGGGGGTGTGCGGCACCAGCCTAGCCCTCACGCTAAGCTGGTCCAGCCTCCGGGTCCACTGGGACCCACGGGGCACTGCGGGTGTAGCTCAATGGTAGAGCCCTAGTCTTCCAAACTAGCTACGCGGGTTCGATTCCCGTCACCCGCTCCATATCCGTTCACCTGCGAGGACGAGGCCGCGTCGGCCTCGAGGCGGGTGGCGATCACGTCCAGGAGCAGGTCGGTGTCCACCGGCTTGGTGATGTAGTCGTCGGCGCCCGAGGCGAGGGTGCGTTCGCGGTCCTCGGCGGTGGCTTTGGCTGTGACGGCAATCACGGGCAGGTCTTCGTGGGCCGCCTCGGCGCGGATGGCCGCGATGGTGGCGTTGCCGTCGAGCTCGGGCATCATGACGTCCATCAGGACCAGTGCGGTGTCCTCGTGGCGCTCAAGGGCGCGGATGCCCGAGACGCCGGTGTCGGCGTAGATCACCTCCAGGCCGGCCTGTTCGAGCACGGCGGCGAGGGCGAAGACGTTGCGCAGGTCGTCGTCGACGATCAGGACCTTCTCGCCGTTGAAGCGCTTCGGGGCGCTGTCCGGCTCGGTCACGGTGATGGTGCTCGGCAGGACCGGCAGCTTCGGCGCGCGGCGCACCGGGACGGCGGGCGCGATGAGGTTCGCCGCGCCCACGGGCAGGTACAGCGTGAACGTGCTGCCCTGGCCCGGTTCGCTGCGCACGCGCAGCTCGCCGCCGATGAGTTCCGTGAGCTGCTGGCTGATCGAGAGCCCGAGGCCGGTGCCGCCGTACTTGCGGCTCGTGGTGCCGTCGGCCTGGCGGAACGCGTCGAAGATGATCGCCAGCTTCTCCTCGGGGATCCCGATGCCGGTGTCCTCCACGCCGAACGCGATGATCCCCGGCGCCGACTGCAGCGCCTCCTGCTCCACCTCTTCGGCCGACGCCATGCGGATGTGCAGCCGCACGCCGCCCTCGTCGGTGAACTTGGCGGCGTTGGACAGCAAGTTGCGCAGCACTTGCTGCAACCGGTGTTCGTCGGTGTGCACGCTGCCGGGCACGGGTGGGTCGATGAGCACGGCGAACTCCAGGCCCTTGTCCGACGTGAGCGGACGGCACAGGGATTCGACGTAGTTCACGAGCTCCGGCAGCGTCACGTCGGACATCTGCAGGTCCATGCGCCCGGCCTCGACCTTCGCGAGGTCGAGGATGTCGTTGATCAGCTGCTGCAGGTCGCTGCCCGCCGCCCAGATGGTCCTGGCGAACTGGATCTGCTTCTCCGTGAGGTTGCCCTCGGGGTTCTCCGACAGCAGCTTCGCGAGGATCAGCGCGCTGTTGAGCGGGGTCCGCAGCTCGTGCGACATGTTCGCCATGAACTCGGTCTTGTACTGCGACGCCACGGTGAGCTGCCCGGCGCGCTCCTCCAGCTCCTGGCGCGCCTGCTCGATCTCGATGTTCTTGACCTCGATGTCGCGGTTCTGCTGGGCCAGCAGCGCCGCCTTCTCGGCCAGCTCCGTGTTGGAGCGCCGCAGCTCGCCCTGCTGCGCCTGCAGCTGCTCCGAGCGCGCCCGCAGTTCCTGCGCCAGCCGCTGCGATTCCGTGAGCAGCGCTTCGGTGCGCGAGTTCGACAGGATCGTGTTCACGTTGACGCCGATGGTGTGGCGCAGCTGCTCCAGCAGATCCAGGTGCACGGCGGAGAACTCGTTGACCGACGCCAGTTCCAGGACGCCGAGCACCTCGCCCTGGAACAGCACGGGCAGCACGATCACGTTCACCGGCGGCGCCGAGCCGAGGCCCGAGGACACCAGCGCATATTCCGGCGGCGCCTCGCGCACGAGGATCGTCTGCCGGTCGACGGCGGCCTGTCCGATCAGCGATTCGCCGAGCGTGAACCGAAGGCCGGCGCGCGACTGCGCGAGCCCGTACGCGGCGATGCAGTCGAGCACCTTGCGGCCCGGGTCGCTGCCGTCGTCGTGGGCCAGGAAGAACGCGCCCTGCTGCGCGCTCACCAGCGGCGCCAGCTCGGACAGGATCAGGGTGGCCACGGACGCGAGGTCGCGGTGGCCCTGCATCCGCCCGCCGAGGCGCGCGAGGTTGGTCTTCAGCCAGTCCTGCTCGCGGTTCGCCGACGTCGTCGACTTCAGGTTCGCGATCATCTGGTTGATGTTGTCCTTGAGGTCCGCCAGCTCACCGGACGCGTCCACGGTGATGTGGCGGGTCAGGTCGCCCGCGGTCACGGCCGTGGCGACCTGGCCGATGGCGCGCACCTGGGTGGTGAGGTTGCCGGCCAGCTGGTTCACGCTCTCCGTGAGCCGCTTCCACGTGCCGGACACGCCCTCGACCTCGGCCTGGCCGCCGAGCTTGCCCTCGGTGCCCACCTCGCGCGCCACACGCGTGACCTCCGAGGCGAACGCGGAGAGCTGGTCGACCATCGTGTTCATCGTGGTCTTGAGCTCCAGGATCTCGCCCCGCGCGTCGACGTCGATCTTGCGCGAGAGGTCCCCTCGCGCGACCGCCGTGGTCACCTGCGAGATGTTGCGCACCTGGCTGGTCAGGTTGTGCGCCATGAAGTTGACGTTCTCGGTCAGGTCCTTCCACGTGCCGGCCACGCCCGGCACGCGCGCCTGACCGCCGAGGATGCCTTCCGTGCCGACCTCGCGCGCCACGCGCGTGACCTCGTCGGCGAACGCGCGCAGCGTCTCGACCATGCTGTTCAGCGTGGCCGCGAGCGCCGCGACCTCGCCGGCGGCGTCGATGGAGATCTTCTTCGACAGGTCCCCGTTGGCCACCGCGCTCGCCATGGTGGCGATGCTGCGGACCTGCTCGGTGAGGTTGTCGGCCATGCCGTTGACGTTGTCGGTGAGGTCCTTCCACGTGCCGGCGACGCCGGGCACGCGGGCCTGGCCGCCGAGCTTGCCCTCGGTGCCGACCTCGCGGGACACACGCGTGACCTCGTCGGCGAACGCCGAAAGCTGGTCGACCATCGTGTTCAGCGTGTTCTTGAGCTCCAGGATCTCACCGCGGGCGTCGACGCTGATCTTCTGCGTCAGGTCGCCCTTCGCCACCGCCGAGGTGACCTGCGAGATGTTCCGCACCTGGTCGGTGAGGTTGTTGGCCATGAAGTTGACGTTGTCCGTCAGGTCCTTCCACGTGCCGGCCACGCCCGGCACGGCAGCCTGACCACCCAGCTTCCCCTCGGTGCCGACTTCGCGGGCGACACGGGTGACCTCGTCGGCGAAGGCGGAGAGCTGGTCGACCATCGTGTTCAGCGTGGTCTTGAGCTCGAGGATCTCGCCCCGGGCGTCCACCGCGATCTTCTTGGTCAGGTCGCCACGCGCGACGGCCGTGGCGACCTGGGCGATGTTGCGGACCTGCGCGGTGAGGTTGTTGGCCATGAAGTTCACGGACCCGGTGAGGTCGCGCCAGATGCCGGCGACACCGGGCACCTGCGCCTGGCCGCCCAGCATGCCCTCCGTGCCGACTTCGCGGGCGACACGGGTGACCTCGTCCGCGAAGGCCGAGAGCTGGTCGACCATCGTGTTCATCGTCGTCTTGAGCTCGAGGATCTCGCCGCGCGCGTCGACGGTGATCTTCTGCGTCAGGTCGCCCTTCGCCACGGCGGTGGTCACGTGGGAGATGTTGCGGACCTGGTCGGTGAGGTTGTCGGCCATCTGGTTCACCGAGTCGGTGAGCCCGCGCCACGTGCCGGCCGCGCCGGGGACCTCGGCCTGGCCGCCGAGCCGGCCGTCGCTGCCGACCTCTCGGGCGACGCGGGTGACTTCGTCGGCGAAGGCGGAGAGCTGGTCGACCATGGTGTTCAGCGTGGTCTTGAGCTGCAGGATCTCGCCGCGGGCGTCGACGTCGATCTTCTTCGTCAGGTCGCCCGCCGCCACCGCCGTGGCGACCTGGGAGATGTTGCGGACCTGGTCGGTGAGGTTGTCGGCCATCAGGTTCACCGAGTCGGTGAGGTCGCGCCAGGTGCCGGCCACGCCGGGCACGCGGGCCTGACCGCCGAGGCGGCCCTCGCTGCCGACCTCGCGCGAGACGCGCGTGACCTCGTCGGCGAAGGCCGAGAGCTGGTCGACCATGGTGTTGATGGTGGTCTTGAGCTCGAGGATCTCGCCGCGGGCGTCCACGTCGATCTTCTTGGTCAGGTCGCCGCGCGCGACGGCCGTGGTGACCTGGGCGATGTTGCGGACCTGCTCGGTGAGGTTGTCGGCGAGGAAGTTCACGGAGTCGGTCAGGTCGCGCCAGGTGCCCGCGACGCCGGGGACCTCGGCCTGGCCGCCGAGACGGCCCTCGCCGGCGATCTCGCGCGACAGGCGGATCACTTCGGCGGCGAAGCGCGAAAGCTGCGCGAGCAGGCCGTTCACGGTCTTCGCGAGGTCGGCGTATTGGCCCTGCAGCGGCTTGCCGTCCAGCTGCAACGCCATCGGCTGCGAGAGGTCGCCCTCGGCCACCGCGCCCAGCACCCGATCGAGCTCCACCACGGGCTTGCTGACGTCCTCGATCAGCCCGTTGATCGTCTCGACGGCGGTGGTCCAACCACCGGGGCCGATCTCGGCGCGCACGCGCTCGGTGAGCCGGCCCTCCTGCCCGACGGCGCCGCGCACGCGCATGAGTTCGGTCACGAGCCGCTGGTTGCGCTCGGCGATGTCGTTGAACGCGCCCGCGAGTTGAGCGGCGATCCCGTCGCCGCTCGCCACGAGCCGACGGCGGAAGTTGCCTTCGCCGAGGTCACGGACGGCGGCCAGGAGGCGCTCCAGCGCGGCCGCCTCACCGGCGGCAATGCCGTTTCCCCCGGTGATCTCGTCCCGCTCGGAACCGGTTGTCATGTCTGCCGACCCTCTCCACCACGCGTGTGCCAGCCATGGTCGTCGACCCAGCGTGCCATGGTTCGCCCTACACTTCGAGCCAGTCCGCCCGCTCACGCTGTGCCAACCTTGTACTGACGACAAGTCGGTCGACCCGGAGGCAGGAGGTTCGTGCATGGTGTCACGGCCCGCTCCGGCGTCGGCCCTGCCACCCGGCGCCGAGCTGCCCGAGCACGGGGGTTTCTGGCGTTCGGTGCTCGAAGACGTGCGGGATCCGGTGTTCGTCCAGGACCCGGCCGGAGCCGTGCGCTGGGCTAACGCGGCCGCGCGCACGCTCGCCGTGGAAGGTCCGCCCGTGCTCGTCACCGTGACGGAGAGCACCGGCCGCATCGACCTCGGCGACGTCCGCCGCGCCGCGCACCTGCGCCCGCTGCCCGAGGGCTGGCGCGTGTGGACCGTGGTCGACGACAGCCCGCGTCGTCCTGAGGAGTTCCTCGCGGAAGCCGGTCCGAAACTCGCCGCGGCCCGCGGCCGCCACGGCACGGCGCGCGTGATCGCCGAGCTGGCCGCCTCCGCGCTGGGCGACTGCGTGTTCGTGCTGCTGCCCACCACCCGCGGCCGCTGGGAGTGGTGGAGCTGCGAGGACCACGGCGCGCCCGGCCACGGCCGCATCCGGCGGGTGCCGGCTCAGCACGCGCCGGCGGTGGCCGAGACGTTCGCGGCCATCGGGCCGCCCGAGGTGCGCGTGGTGCCCGCCGCGGAGGTGGCCACGATGCCGTCGGCGGTGGCCGAGCGGTTCTCCGGCCACGCCGAGGTTTCGGCGGTGTCGCTGGGCGTCGACGAGGGCGGCGTCACCGGCGCGGTGCTGATCGGGCGGCGCACGGAGCCGGCGTTCGGCGCCGGGCAGCCGCGCGCGATCGAGGCGTTCGCCACGGCCGCGGGCACGGCGTTGGCCAACGCGCAGCGCTACGCGCGTCAGGAAGAAGCGACGCGCGGCCTGGAGACCACGCTGAAGCCGACGCCGCCGGCGGAGGTCGACGGCGCCAACTTCGCGCTCTGGTACGAGCCGGCCGGTGGCGTTCTCGGCGTGGGCGGCGACTTCTACGACGTGACCGCGCGGGAAGACGGCAGCGCGTTCGTGGTCGTCGGCGACATCTGCGGCAAGGGTGCCGAGGCAGCCGCGCTCACGGGCCGCGTGCGGCATTCGCTGGCCGCGCTGCAGCTCGTGGAACGCGACGGGCGCACGATGCTGCGCCTGCTCAACGAACTGCTCATCGCCGGCGGCTCCAATCGCTTCGCGACGCTCGTGCTCGGCTCGGTGGCGCCGACGGACTCGGGTCTCGACGTCACGCTCGCCTCGGGCGGGCATCCGGCGCCGCTCGTGCTGCGCCGCGACGGCGGGGTCGAGGAGGTGAGCGTGCCGGGCACGCTCGTCGGGATCTCGCCGCAGGCCCGCTTCGCCGAGGCGACGGTGCACCTCGACGAGGGCGACGTCTGCCTGCTCTACACCGACGGCGTCACGGAAGCCCGCAACCGCACGGAATCGGCCGAGCTGTTCGGCGACGAGCGGTTCCACTCCGTGCTCGCCGACTGCGTCGGGCTGCCGGCGCACCAGGTCGTGGCGAGGCTGCGCGAGGCCGTGCGCGCGTGGCTGGGCAACTCCGGCCACGACGACATCGCCGTGCTCGCGATCGAAGCCGTGGCGCGCGCGGATTGAGCGGTCCGCCACGCGGGTAGCCGGGGGTCAGTCACTTGGACCCCGGACGAAGGAAACCCGATGGCGAAAGTACTTCAGGGCCGCAAGGTGGCCATCCTGGCGGCCGACGGCGTCGAGCAGGTGGAGCTGGAGCAGCCGCGCAAGGCGGTCACCGCCGAAGGCGCGACGGTGGATCTGGTCTCGCTCGCCGACGGCGAGATCCAGGCCATGAACGGCGACATCGACAAGGGCGCCACATTCCCGGTCGACCGGCTCGTCGCCGACGTCTCCGCCGACGACTACGACGCCCTGCTGCTGCCCGGCGGCACGATGAACCCCGACAACCTGCGCCGCGACCCGGCGGCCGTGCGGTTCGCGGGCGACTTCGTGCGCGCGGGCAAACCCGTCGGCGTGATCTGCCACGGGCCGTGGACGCTCGTGGAGGCCGACGTGGTTCGAGGGCGCACGCTGACCTCGTTTCCCAGCGTGCGCACGGACATCCGCAACACGGGCGGCACCGTGGTCGACGAAGAAGTCGTGGTGGACAACGGTCTTGTCTCCAGCCGGAACCCCGACGACCTGCCGGCGTTCTGCGCGAAGGTGATCGACGAGTTCGCGCAGCGGCGCCACCCGGTCGGCTGACGCTGGCGCCGAGCTGGGCACTGTGCAACCGTTGTGTAGCCACTGTGTATCCAAAAAAGTGGCGCTCTTCCGGTCCACGCGGGACCCTTGTGGGGTCCGAGCTGTGCGATCCGGGAGGAGGTGACGCGATGACAGTGCATTCGAGGCGATACGGCCGGTGGTGCCGGGAGCACTTCGACACGCCCGCCCCCGCCGGGGACAAGGCCGTGAAGGAGGCTCAGGTTCCCCCGCCGGGGCCGGCGGAACCGACGGGGCCGCCCGCGCCTCCGTCGCCGCGGAAGCCGAAGGGCTGAATTCCGGGCCGTCCGGGCGAAGACGGGCAACCTCGGTGAGGGCCGCACGTCCTGCCGATCATGAAACCCACCCGGTGCGCCGCCGTCGTCGCGGCCGCACTCGCCGTGCTGGCCCTCGTCCCCGCCTCCGCCACTGCCGCTCCAGATGTTTCTGCTGTTCCCACCGGCTTCGCGCCCGCGTCGACGAGCTGGACCGGGCCGGAGCACGGCTTCGTGCTCGGCTACACCGACTGCGGCGAACCGGGCTGGTGCCCGGTTCTGCTCGAGACGACCGACGGCGGCGCGCACTGGCGAAGGCTGAGCGCGCCGCCGATGTCGTTGCCGGACAACCACAATCACGTCCGGCTGGTCGCCGCCAGCGCTCAGCACCTCTACGTCACCGACGGCTCCCGTATTCTCGCCACGCGCGACGGCGGCCGGCACTGGTTCACGGTGCTCGTGGCCGGCGGCGGGCAGCGTTACGTGTCCGCGCTGGCCGAGGCGGGCGGCCGGATTTTCGCCGTGGTCACGAGCAACTCCTACGGCAACACCACGTCCGTGTACTCCGGCCTGGCGGGCGCGCCCGTGCTGGCGCCGCTGCCAGGGTTCGAGGTCACGGGCGGCATCACCTACGGCGATCTGGCCACCGGGGGAGGGCTGCAGATTGCGCTGGGCGCCGACTACCGCACCGAGGAGTATTGGACTTCGCGCGACGGAGTGGTGTTCACGCCCGCTTCGCCGCCGTGCCCGTCCGGGACCACGGCGTCGCTGAGCGGGGTGCGGGCCGGGCAGGTGATCGCGTTGTGCAGCAGCAGCCCGGGTTCGCCGCAGCCCGGTTCGTCGGAGCGGCGGATGTGGCGCGCGCCGAAGCTGGGCGGCACGTTCAGCGGCACGGCCGATGCACCGGCCGTCGGCATCACACAGGGCTTCAGCGCCGCGACCGCCGACACGGCGACCGTCGCGGCCGAGGGCGGCGGCGACGGCTTCCTCCACCACACCACCGACGGCGGCCGCACGTGGACCACCACCGTGCTGTCCGATCGTGGCGTCGGACTCTCGGATCTGGCCTTCATCGGCGACGCTGCTGACGGCGTCGGAGTGGTCGTCGACGGCCTGCCGGACGCCGAAAGCGGCTCCGCTGTGTATCGGACGACGGACGCCGGGAGGACGTGGGTAGAACTCTCGTTCTCCTGAGGATTACTGCAGGTGGAGCAGGCTGTGGGGAGTGGGTTCACTTGGTGGACGCGGTGTCGTAGTCTGTGCACTGTCCGTGGCGCGAAGGGGGCAATGGTGGTTTCGGGGACCTCGACGCGCTTCGACCCCGACCGCCCCAGCCTGGCCCGCCTGTCCGACGCCCTCCTCGGCGGCTGCGACCACTACGAAGCCGACCGAGTGATGCTCCAGCGCCTGCTCACCATCGCTCCCGGCGCCCAGGACATGGCGCGCGAGCACCGCGCGTGGCTCATGCGCGTGGTCCGCCACCTCGCCGCCGACCGCGGCATCGACCAGTTCCTCGACCTCGGCTCCGGCATGCCCACCGCGGAGAACACCCACGAGGTCGCCCAACGCCACAACCCCGACGCGCGAGTCGTGTACGTCGACAACGACCCGGTCGTCCAGGTCCACGGCCGCGCCGTCCTGGAGACCAACGACCGCACCCACGTCTCCGGCGCCGACCTCACCGACCCGGGCGCCACCCTGGGCGACCCCATCGTCTACCGCCACCTCGACTTCGACCGCCCGATGGCCCTGCTGCTCTGCTCGATCGTCCACCACATCGACAGCCTCGACCGCGCGCAGTTCATCGTGCGCAGCTACGTCGACCAGTTGGCCCCCGGCTCGTATCTCCTGCTCACCCACCACCACCAACCCCCGGCCGACCCACCCCGGCAGGCCTTGGCGCACCTCATCGACTCGACCTTCCAGGGCACCGGGCTGGGCACGGTGCACCGGTCACGGGAGGAGATCGAGTCGTTCTTCACCGGGTTGGAGCTGCTGGATCCGGGCCTGGGCATGCTGCACGAATGGTGGCCCGACGGCCCGCGGATGACTCCGGTGGGGGATTTGAACTATCTGACGTTGGGTGGAGTGGCCCGGAAGCCGTGAGCCGGCGGTAGTGGACCACCGGCCAGGCCTGGCCACTGATCTCCTTCGTGGGCGGGCCTTCGACTCGGCCGAACCCGGCGTGCTCGGCCGCCCGCTGCGAAGCGACGTTGTCCGTGTGCGTCCAGAGGCGGATCTCGATGTCGGGCCACGCCGCGCTCACCCGCCGGCACAGCTCGGCAAGCGCGCGGCTTGCGACGCCGCGGCCTCGTGCGGAGGCTGCCACCCAGTAGCTGACCTCGGCGACGGCACCTTTGCGCTCCGCCGCGAGGTTGGCCAGCCGCTCGCCGGACCCGGCGGCGATGGCGACGAAGCCGAGGGCGTTTTCGTTGCGGCGCAACGCTTCCAGTGCGCGCCGGAACTCAGCGACCGTCACTGTCGCCCGTTCCGTGGTGAAGCGCAGGGTGTCCGGATCCTGCACCTGCGCGACGTACCACGCCGCGTCGTCGGGCAGCCAGTCCCGAAGCTCGATCTCCATACCGAACCGTAGAACGAAAAACGGGCGGCCTCCCACCAAGGGAAGCCGCCCGTTTCACATCAGCCGAGACCTCACGCCACGTCGAACGTATCCGGGTCCGGGCCGGTGCGCAGGCCGCGGTCGAGGGCCGAGAGGGCGGCCACCTCGGCGTCGGTGAGGGTGAAGCCGAAGACGTCGAAGTTCTCGGCCACGCGCGAGGGTGTGACGGACTTCGGGATGACCACGTTGCCCAGCTGCAGGTGCCAGCGCAGGACGACCTGGGCGGGCGTGCGGCCGTGCGCGGTGGCCACCTCGACGACGGCCTGCTCGCCCAGGAGGTCGCCGCCCTTGGCCAGGGGGCTCCAGGCCTCCGTGGCGATGCTGTGGTCGGCGTGGAAGGCGCGCAGTTCCTGCTGGACGAGGTACGGCGACAGCTCGATCTGGTTCACCGCCGGCACCACGCTGCCCTCGTCGAGCACGCGGCGCAGGTGCGAAGGCTGGAAGTTGGACACGCCGATGGCGCGCACGCGGCCGTCGGCGTAGAGCTTCTCCAGTGCCTTCCACGTGTCGAGGTACTTGTCGCGCGCGGG
>NZ_JBEXHL010000048.1:0-57575 GCF_040607795.1 Amycolatopsis sp. NPDC005232
GGTGTGGGCGGGGGGGGGGGGGGGGGGGGGCGGGGGGCCCCCCCCCCCCCCCCCCGCGGCCACCTGGTAGACCAAAGGGCATGCGCAAGGACTTCGATCCCGCCGACGTCGCCCCGTTCGCCTTCTACCGCCTGCTGACCGCCACCGTGGTGCCGCGGCCGATCGCGTGGGTGTCGAGCACCTCGGCGAGCGGCGTGGACAACCTGGCGCCGCACTCGTTCTTCACGGTGGCCTCGGCCGCGCCGCCGGTGCTGCAGTTCACGTCGGTGGGGCGGAAGGACACGTTGCGCAACGTCGAGGCCACCGGGCAGTTCGTGGTGAACCTCGCGCCGGAGCATCTCTTCGAGAAGATCAACGACACGGGCACCGACTTCCCGCCCGACCACAGCGAGTTCGACGCCGCGGGTCTCACGCGCGAGCCCAGCACGAAGGTCAAGCCGCCGCGGGTGGCGCAGTCGCCGGTGGCGTTCGAGTGCGAGCTGCACAGCACGGTCGGGTTCGGCACGTCGACGGTGGTGTTCGGCCGGGTCGTGCACGTCGCGGTGGCCGAGGACGTGCTCGACGGCGATCACCCCGTGATCGGGCGGCTGCGGCCGCTGGCGCGCCTCGGCGGCGACGAGTGGGGCACCCTCGGCGACGTCAAGGAGATCCCGCGCGTCCGGTTCGCCGACTGGGACAAGCGCTGAAAAAAGGGGCCGCCCCCAGAAGGAGCGGCCCCCGGCAAGAAATACCTCAGGACGCCGGAAGCGGAGCCGCCCCGCGCGCCTGCAACATCAGCTTCATCTGGTTGATCTCCGCGCCCTGCGACACGAGGATGCTGCGGCACAACGCCTTCAGCGCCGGCAGGTTCGAGTGGTCCTGCGCGTACTCCGCCATCGCCGTGCCGCCCTGGTGGTGGCGCAGCATGAGCTGAAGGAAGTCGACGTCCATCGCGCGGCCGGTCAGCGAACGCAGCTTGGCGATCTCCGCGTCGGTGGCCATGCCCGGCATCGGGGCGCCATTGGCCGGCGAGCTGGTGGGCATCTGCATGCCCGCGTGGCCCATCGGCTCGGTCATCCACGTCATGTACGCGCCGGGCGCCTGCTCGGGCTGGTCCCACAGCATGAGCCAGCCCTTCATGCGCCCGACCTGCTCGGTCTGCGACGACTCGATGTCGAACGCGAGCTGCCGCACCTCGGGGTCCGTGCTGTGGTCGCGGGCCCAGTTGGCCATGGTCACGGCCTGCAGGTGGTGCGTCGACATGTCCTGCGCGAAGCCGACCTCGACCGAACCCGCGCCGGGGGTCGCCGGCGCGGCGTCGCTGCCGTCGGTGAGCCGCGCGGCGAACACGCCGATCGCCACGCCGATGAGCAGCACGGCGAGCATCGACCCGCCGATGACGACCCAGCGGGACCACGTGGGGCGCTCGCCGGGCTCGTCGACGTCCGGTTCGAAGTCGGCTTCGGTGCTCACCGCGAGATCACTGTCCTGCCGGAGCCGACGGCGCCGTCACCGGAGCGCTGGGCTGGCCGGGAGTGCCCGGCATGCCGCCCTCCGGCACGGCACCGGAGCTGCCGCCGTAGTTCATCGGCTTCGCGTCGGGGCCGGGCTTGCTCGGGTCGAACGGCGGCGGGTTGCTCGGGTCGAACTGGCCCGGGCCGAGTGCGTCGCACGAGGCGCCGATCTCGGGGTACACGCCGTTGGGGTTCGTCCGCAGTGCGGCGATGAACTCGTCGATGCGCGGGTCGTCGGCCTTGTCCAGCTTGAGCTGGTGGCCCCACGACTGCAGCGAGATCGGCTTGTCCAGGCCGGGGTAGGGCGACATCGAGATGTAGGTCTTGCCCTTGACGCGAGCGGCCAGCAGGTCCACCTGGTCACCCTTGACGAGGTCCGGGTTGTAGGCGATCCAGACGGCGCCGTGCTCGAGCGTGTGGACCATGTTCTCGGTGCGCACCGCGGTCGGGTAGACGACGCCGTTGCAGGCCGCCCAGTTGCCGTCGTGCGGGCCGCCGAAGGGCGGGCTGTGGTCGTACGCCACGCGCTCGGTGGGCAGCACGTGCACCGAACCGGTGTAGGTCGCGGTGATGACGCCCGGGATCTTCTTGGACGGGTCGGGGTCACTGGCCGTCGGCGCGAACGACGAGGCCGCCTCCTCGCGGGACTTCTGGTCGCGCTGCGGAGCGGATTTCACCATGTAGTAGGTGACGACGCTGGCCAGGAGGGCCACCACCACGACGACACCGACGATGGTGCCCCACGGAGTGCCCTTCTTCCCCACGACGGACTTGCCACGCGCGGCCTTCACCGCGTTCGCGGACTTGCCGCGGGCTCCGCCGGCGGACGTCCCCTTCTTACTGGTTGTCCCTTTCGCCATGGTTTGCCGCGATCTCCTCGTGAGATGATGGAGGGATCCGGACGGACCCTGCCCGTCGGCCAGTGTAGAGACCGGACGTCTGATCACCGTGAACGCCTCTCACGATCACTTCAGGGTGATGTGCGACAACCGCAGGTCGGACCGGCGTAAGCGTCCGACCTGGGCACACCTAGAATTCGGCGAGTGACTCCCGCCGCTCTCGCCGACCTGGTCCGCGCCTCCGCCGTGCAGGTGCTCGACGCCCGAGGCGTCGACGCCGCTGTGCTGCCGGAGCAGGTGACCATCGAACGCCCGCGCAACCCCGACCACGGCGACTACGCGACGAACCTCGCGCTCCAGGTGGCCAAGAAGGCCGGGCTGCAGCCGCGCGAGTTCGCCGAGGCGCTGGCCGAGGTCGTGGCGGCCGCCGACGGCGTGGACGCGGCCGAGGTCGCCGGCCCGGGGTTCCTCAACTTCCGCCTCGCCGCCGACGCGCAGGGCGAGGTCGTGCGCCAGGTGCTCGCCGCGGGGGCGGCCTACGGCCGTGGTGACACGCTCACCGGCCGCAAGATCAACCTCGAGTTCGTCTCCGCCAACCCGACCGGCCCGATCCACCTCGGCGGCACGCGCTGGGCTGCGGTCGGCGACGCGCTGGGTCGCGTCCTGGCCGCGCAGGGCGGCGACGTCACGCGCGAGTACTACTTCAACGACGCCGGCGCCCAGATCGACCGGTTCGTGCGTTCCCTGATCGCCGCCGCCAAGGGCGAGCCCGCTCCGGAAGACGGCTACGCGGGCGGTTACATCAACGACATCGCCGCCGAGGTTCTCAAGCAGGAGCCGAGCGCGCTGTCGCTGCCCGAGGCCGAGCGGCACGAGACGTTCCGCCGCGTCGGCATCGAGCTCATGTTCACCGAGATCCGCCAGAGCCTGCATGACTTCGGCACCGACTTCGACGTCTATTTCCACGAGAACTCGCTGCACGAGTCCGGCGCCGTCGACGCCGCCGTGCAGCAGCTCAAGGACTCCGGCAACCTCTACCTCGCCGACGGCGCCTGGTGGCTCAAGTCCAGCGAGTACGGCGACGACAAGGACCGCGTCGTCATCAAGAAGGACGGCAACCCGGCCTACATCGCCGGCGACCTCGCCTACTTCAAGGACAAGCGCAACCGCGGCTTCGACCTGTGCATCTACATGCTCGGCGCCGACCACCACGGCTACATCGCGCGCCTGAAGGCCGCCGCGGCCGCGTTCGGCGACGACCCGGACACCGTCGAGGTCCTCATCGGCCAGATGGTGAACCTCGTGAGCGACGGCAAGCCGGTGCGCATGTCCAAGCGCGCGGGCACCGTGATCACGATGGAGGACCTCGTGGAGGCCGTGGGCGTCGACCCGGCGCGCTACGAGCTCATCCGCTACTCCGTCGACTCCACTTTGGACGTCGACCTCGACCTGCTGCGCAAGCACAGCAACGACAACCCGGTCTACTACGTGCAATACGCGCACGCCCGGCTGTCTTCCTTGCAGCGCAACGCCGCCGATCTCGGCCTGCGGTCCGAAAAGGACGCGGCGGACGTCGATTTCGGACTTCTGACCCTGCCCGCCGAGGGTGACCTGATCCGCACCATCGGCGAGTTCCCCGCCACCGTCCGCCGCGCCGCCGAGATGCGGGAACCGCACCGCATCGCCCGCTACCTCGAGGAGCTGGCCGGCGCCTACCACAAGTTCTACACGGTGGGTCGGGTGCTGCCGCAGGGCGACGAAGAGGCCACCCCTCTGACGTTCGCCCGGCTCGCCCTGTGCGAGGCCGCCCGCCAGGTGCTGGCGAACGGCCTGTTTTTGCTCGGTGTCTCAGCTCCGGAACGGATGTAAGAAATGGCGCACCCCGCGGGCCCCCGCCACGCCGACGTCTACCCCCATGCCGACGCCTCCGGGTTCCCGCCCGCGAGCGCCGAGGAACTCGACAAGCTGCCCGCGAAAGTGTGGCCGCGCAACACTTATCGCGCCGGCGACGGCATCGTGCGCATCGCCGGCATGGACGTGCGCGACCTCGCCGAGACCTACGGCACGCCGCTGTTCGTGGTCGACGAAGCCGACTTCAAGTCCCGATGCGCCGACTACGCCGAGGCGTTCGACGACCCGGCGCTGGTGCATTACGCGTCGAAGGCGTTCCTGTCCATCGAGATCGCCCGCTGGGTGGCCGAGCAGGGCCTGAGCCTCGACGTGTGCAGCGGCGGAGAGCTCGCCGTGGCGCAGCGCGCGAACTTCCCGGCAGAGCGGATCACCTTCCACGGCAACAACAAGTCGATCACGGAGCTCGACGCGGCGGTCGAGGCCGGCGTCGGCACCGTGGTGGTCGACTCGTACTACGAGATCGCCCGCCTCGCCGAGATCGCCGCGCGCCGCGAGGTCGTGCAGGCGGTGCTCGTGCGCGTGACGGTCGGCGTCGAGGCCCATACGCACGAGTTCATCGCCACCGCCCACGAGGACCAGAAGTTCGGCTTCTCGCTGGCTTCCGGCGACGCGGCCGAGGCCGTGCGCCGGGTGCTCAACGCGCCGTCGCTCAAGCTCGTGGGCCTGCACAGCCACATCGGCTCGCAGATCTTCGACGCCGACGGCTTCGAGGTCGCCGCGCGCCGCGTGGTCGGGCTGCTGGGCGACCTGGCCAAGGAGCACGGCCGTGAGCTGCTCGACCAGCTCGACCTCGTGGACCTCGGCGGTGGCTTCGGCATCGCCTACACCGAGAAGGACAACCCGCCGCCGCCCGCGCAGATGATCACACAGATCCGCGAGATCGTGCGCAAGGAGTGCGCGTACGCCGACCTACCCGTGCCGCGCATCGCGGGGGAGCCGGGCCGCGCGATCGCCGGCCCGGGCACCATCACGCTGTACGAGGTCGGCACCATCAAGGACGTCGCACTGGGTGACAACAGCACCCGCCGCTACGTGAGCGTCGACGGCGGCATGAGCGACAACATCCGCACGGCGCTCTACGATGCTGTGTACGACTGCCGGGTGGTTTCCCGCTCCGCGAGCGAAGGTGACGAGCCTGTTCTCGCCACTCTGTCCCGAGTCGTGGGAAAACACTGTGAATCCGGCGACATCGTCGTCCGAGACTGCTGGCTACCCGACACTCTTGCTCCCGGCGACCTGCTGGCCGTCGCGGCGACCGGTGCCTACTGCTACTCGATGGCGAGTGGGTACAACCGGCAGCCGCGCCCGGCGGTGGTGGCCGTGCGCAACGGCAGCGCCCGCGTGCTGCTGCGGCGGGAGACGACGGACGACATGCTGCGCCTGGAGGTTTGAGAAGTGTCCACAGTGTCTCCATCGGACGGACGAGCGATCAGGGTCGCCCTCCTCGGCTGCGGCACCGTCGGCAGCGAGGTCGTCCGGCTGCTCACCGAGCAGGCGGACGAACTGGCGGCGCGCGCCGGGGCCGCGGTGGAGCTGGCGGGTATCGCCGTGCGCCGCCCCGACAAGCACCCCGAGCTGCCGCAGGAGCTGGTGACCGACGACGCGGCCGCGCTCGTCGTCCGCGAAGACGTCGACGTGGTCGTGGAGCTGGTCGGCGGCATCGAGCCGGTGCGCGGCTGGCTGCTCGCGGCGCTGGGCGCCGGCAAGGCCGTGGTCACGGCCAACAAGGCGCTGCTCGCCGAGCACTCGGCGGACCTGTTCGAGGCCTCCGACGCCGCGGGTGTCGACCTGTACTTCGAGGCCGCCGTGGCCGGCGCCATCCCGCTGCTGCGCCCGCTGCGCGAATCGCTGGCCGGCGACCGCATCACGCGCGTGATGGGCATCGTCAACGGCACCACCAACTACATCCTCTCCGCCATGGACACCACGGGCGCGGGCTACGCCGAGACGCTCGACGAGGCGGGCCGCCTCGGGTACGCCGAGGCCGACCCGACGGCCGACGTCGACGGTTACGACGCCGCGTCCAAGGCCGCGATCCTCGCCTCGCTCGCGTTCCACACGCGCGTGACGGCGAAGGACGTGCACCGCGAGGGCATCGCCGACGTCACCGCGGCCGACCTGGTCGCCGCGCGCGTGCTGGGCCGCACGGTGAAGCTGCTGGCGATCTGCGAGCGCGTGACGGCCGACGACGGCGCCGAGTCCGTGTCGGCGCGCGTGCACCCGGTGATGATCCCGCGCAGCCACCAGCTCGCGGGGGTCAGCGGCGCGTTCAACGCCGTCTACGTGGAAGCCGACGCGGCGGGCGAGCTGATGTTCTACGGCCAGGGCGCCGGCGGGGCCCCCACGGCGAGCGCGGTGCTGGGCGACCTCGTCGCCGTGGCCCGCAACCGCGTGATCGGCGGCCGCGGCCCGCGCGAGTCGGCGCACGCCGCGCTGCCCATGCGGCCGATGGGCCAGACGCCCACGCGCTACCACGTGAGCCTCGACGTCGCCGACCGCGCGGGCGTGCTCGCCCAGGTGGCGCAGGCGTTCGCGGGCCACGGCGTGAGCATCGCGGCCGTGCGCCAGCGCGACGCCAACGACACGGCGAGCCTCGTGGTGGTCACCCACCTGGCGCCCGACGCGGCGCTGCAGTCCACTGTGGACGAGATTGCGAAACTCGATGTGGTGCACCAAGTCGTCAGCGTGATGCGGGTGGAAGGCGAAGACCAATGAGTGCGTGGCCCGGAATCATCGAGGCGTACCGCGATCGCGTCCCCGTGCCGGACGGCGCGCAGGTGGTGACGCTCGGCGAGGGCAACACCCCGCTGCTGCCCGCCGCGCACCTGTCGGAGCTCACGGGCTGCACGGTGTACCTCAAGGTGGAGGGCGCGAACCCCACCGGCTCGTTCAAGGACCGCGGCATGACCGTGGCCATCACCCACGCGCTGGCGAGCGGGCTCAAGGCCGTGATCTGCGCGTCGACGGGCAACACGTCGGCCTCGGCGGCCGCCTACGCGGCGCGCGCCGGGCTCACCTGCGCGGTGCTCGTGCCGCAGGGCAAGATCGCGATGGGCAAGCTCGCCCAGGCCGTGGTGCACGGCGCGCGCATCCTGCAGGTCGACGGCAACTTCGACGACTGCCTCGAGCTCGCGCGCAAAACCTCGGCCGACTACCCCGTGACGCTGGTGAACTCCGTGAACCCGGTGCGCATCGCGGGCCAGAAGACCGCGGCGTTCGAGGTCTGCGACGTGCTCGGCCAGGCGCCCGACATCCACTGCCTGCCGGTGGGCAACGCGGGCAACATCACCGCCTACTGGGCCGGGTATTCGGAGTACGCCGAAGACGGTGTGGTGAAGAACACCCCGCGGATGTTCGGCTTCCAGGCGGCCGGCGCCGCGCCGCTCGTGCTGGGTGAACCGGTCTCGGACCCCGACACCATCGCGACGGCGATCCGCATCGGCAGCCCCGCTTCGTGGACGAGCGCGGTGAAGGCGAAGCAAGAGTCCGACGGCTTGTTCGAGGCGATCACCGACGCGAAGATCCTCGAGGCCTACCGCCTGCTGGCCGGACGCGAGGGCGTGTTCGTGGAGCCCGCGTCGGCCACCAGCGTCGCCGGCCTGCTCGCCACCGCCGCGGACGGCCGGCTGCCGAAGGGCAGCACGGTCGTGTGCACGGTCACCGGCCACGGCCTCAAGGACCCCGCGACCGCGCTCGAGGGCAACGTCGAGGTCGAGCCCCTCGCCGTCGATCCCACGGCGGTCGCAGCGGCCCTGGACCTGCGGTGACGAGCTCCTCGGGCCGGTCGGCGGGTGCGTCGTTCCGGGCCGTGGTGCCGGGCTCGACGGCCAACCTCGGCCCGGGGTTCGACGCGCTGGGCCTGGCCCTGGCGTGCCGCGATGTCGTCGAGCTGCAGGTGATCGAAGACGGCCTCAAGATCGAGGTGGTCGACGCCGGCGCCGGCGGGGTCGCCGACGTCCCCACCGACGAGACGCACCTCGTTGTGCGGGCGATCCGCCGCGCGTGCGCGCACTTCGACGTGCGCCCGCCGGGCCTGCACCTGCGCTGCTTCAACAAGATCCCGCACGCACGCGGACTCGGATCCTCGGCCGCTGCCGTGGTGTCCGGCGTGGCGCTGGGTTACGCGCTGGCGGGCGTCGCGCTCGACGACGAGGCTTTGCAGCTCGCGGCCGAGTTCGAGGGCCACGCGGACAACGCGGCGGCCAGCCTGCTCGGCGGGCTCGTGGTGGCGTGGTGCGAAAACGGGCGCTTCCACGCCGAACGCGTGGAGCCCAGCACCAAGATCCGTCCTGTGGTGGCGATCCCGGCGCTGAAGTCGTCCACGGACGCCACGCGCGGCCTGCTGCCGCAGCACGTTCCGCACGCCGACGCGGCGCACAGCGCGGGCCGCACAGCGCTTTCCGTGCTCGCCATGACGACCAGACCCGAGCTGCTGCTGGCGGCCACGGAAGACCGGCTGCACCAGGAGTACCGGGCCAGCGCGTACCCCGCGAGCTCCGAATTGGTACGCACACTCCGTGCTCACGGCGTGGCGGCGACGATCTCCGGCGCCGGTCCCACTGTGTTCGCCCTCACCACGACGGGAATATTGCCGCCGGAATGCGACGTTGAAGGGTTCGACGTCGCCGAGCTGGGCGTGGACCTGACGGGTGTTCAGGTTGCGGCTCAGTAAAGCCCCGGTCTCGTGGCGGGCGGAACGTGCGCCACGCGGGGGGGTGGTTGTTGCACCCGCCCACAGGGCGGTCTACCCTCGGGGGCGTTCGATCACCGTGCGTTTCCGCACCCGATGCCGGTCCTGTTCGCTCCTCGCGAGCCTCCGGTCCGCATCCTTCGTCGATCCGCCAGCTCTGCGCCGCCTGGCAAGCGGGACGCGGAGGGACGCAGGCGGGTTTCCGGTTTCGGCGGTGCCGAATTCCGTTTCCTCCGTTTGGGGGAGGCAAACATCCCTGTGCTGGCGACGCTCTCGCTGTGTTCCGCACGGCTAGGCGCGACTCGCCCGCATCGGAAGCAAATGCCGTTTCGCGATCAGACGCGATCGGCGGCAGTCCGCTGATCCACCTGGAGGCGTGGATCGGTCAGGAAGGACATGTGTGAGCAACACCGATCTGTTGAGCGGCGACGTGGAGACCCCCGCCGCGGCCGCTGAGACGAATGGGGCCGCGGCCGCTCCGAAGCGCCGCACCGGGGGCCTGTCGGGGATGGTCATCGCCGAGCTCCGCCAGCTGGCGGGCGAACTGGGTGTGGGCGAGACCACGGGGATGCGCAAGGGTGACCTGATCGCCGCGATCCGCGAGCGGCAGGGCAAGACCAAGAAGCGCACCGCCACGGCGGAGACTCTCCCGCTCGACGGCGTCGGCGACACTCCGGCTCCCAAGGCCTCGAAGGCCGCGAAGACCGAAGAGCCGGCCCGGGCCGAGAAGAAGCGCGAGGAGACCCCGAGCGCCGAGGCGTCGCCGGCTCCCAAGGCCGAGACCAACGGTTCGGCTCCGGCAGCCGAGGCGCCGGCAGAGAAGCCCGCGCAGCAGGAGCGCCAGGACCGCGACGGCGGCCAGCAGAACTCCGACGGGCAGCAGGAGGAAGGCGGCCGCAGCCGTCGTCGCCGTGGCTCGAACCGTGCCGCGGGCGCGCCCGACGGCCAGCGCGAGCAGCGTGAGCCGCGCGAGCAGCGTGAGCCGCGTGACGGTGGCCAGCAGCGTGACGGTGGCCAGCGTGGCGACCGTGAGCAGCGTGGCGACCGTGGTGACCGCGCCGACCGTGGTGACCGCGCCGAGCGTCAGGGCGGCCGCGACAACAACCGCGGCGGCTCGGACAACCGGGACAGCCGCGACAACCGCCAGCGCAACAACCAGCAGGACAGCGGCAACCGCGGCCAGCAGGACAACCGTTCGCAGGGCCCGGAGGACGACGAAGAGGGCGGCCGTCGCGGCCGTCGCTTCCGCGACCGCCGTCGCCGGGGCAGCGGGGGCGGTCGCGTCGAAGGCGGTTCGCCGGACACCGAGATCCGCGAGGACGACGTCCTGCTGCCGGTCGCCGGCATCCTGGACGTGCTCGACAACTACGCGTTCGTGCGCACGTCCGGCTACCTCGCCGGGCCGAACGACGTGTACGTGTCGCTCTCGCTGGTCCGCAAGTACGGCCTGCGCCGCGGTGACGCCATCACCGGTGTCGTCCGCCAGCCGCGTGACGGCGAGCAGCAGCGGCAGAAGTTCAACCCGCTGGTGCGCGTCGACTCGATCAACGGCCTGGAGCCGGACGAGGCCAAGCGCCGCCCTGACTTCACCAAGCTGACCCCGCTCTACCCCAACGAGCGCCTGCGCCTCGAGACCGAGTCGCACAAGCTCACCACCCGCGTGATCGACCTGATCATGCCGGTCGGCAAGGGGCAGCGCGCCCTGATCGTGTCGCCGCCGAAGGCCGGTAAGACCACGATCATGCAGGACATCGCCAACGCGATCACCACGAACAACCCTGAGTGCCACCTCATGGTCGTGCTGGTCGACGAGCGGCCGGAAGAGGTCACGGACATGCAGCGGTCCGTGAAGGGCGAGGTCATCGCCTCGACCTTCGACCGCCCGCCGGCCGACCACACCTCGGTCGCGGAGCTCTCGATCGAGCGCGCCAAGCGCCTGGTCGAGATGGGCCACGACGTGGTGGTGCTGCTCGACTCGATCACCCGCCTCGGCCGCGCCTACAACCTGGCCGCGCCCGCGTCGGGCCGGATCCTGTCCGGTGGTGTCGACTCGACGGCGCTGTACCCGCCGAAGCGTTTCCTGGGTGCCGCGCGCAACATCGAGAACGGCGGCTCGCTCACCATCTTCGCCACGGCGATGGTGGAGACGGGCTCCACGATGGACACGGTGATCTTCGAAGAGTTCAAGGGCACCGGCAACGCCGAGCTCAAGCTCGACCGCAAGATCTCCGAGCGCCGCGTGTTCCCGGCGGTCGACGTCAACCCGTCCGGCACCCGCAAGGAAGAGCTGCTGCTCTCGCCGGACGAGCTCGCCGTCACGCACAAGCTGCACCGCGTGCTCCATGCGCTGGACTCGCAGCAGGCCATCGACCTGCTGATCTCGCGCCTGCGCAAGACGAAGACCAACATCGAGTTCCTCATGCAGGTCTCGAAGACGGCCCTCGGCGCGAACGACGAGGACTGAGCTCCACCGTTTCACCGTCCGTGAAGGGCACCGTGAGGGAATCCGATTCCCCCACGGTGCCCTTCACGGCGTCTGGGGCTGACGGCTCCTGGTGCGAGGAATACCAGGCCAGGAGGGTTGGTTGAACTCACCGTCAGCCCGTCTGGCACAATGACCCGCTGAAGTCCGGCACCGGTTCACCCCGATCCTGGGGACCCGGGGCCAACAAGAGAGGACACCATGAAGAGCGGCATTCACCCTGAGTACGTGACGACTCAGGTCACCTGTAACTGCGGGAACAGCTTCACCACCCGCAGCACCAAGGACTCGGGCGCGATCCACGTCGAGATCTGCTCGAACTGTCACCCGTTCTACACCGGCAAGCAGAAGATCATGGACACCGGTGGCCGGGTTGCGCGCTTCGAGAAGCGCTACGGCAAGCGGCAGAAGAACGACGCCAAGTAGCTTCGCCCACGGCGCCCACTCGCACGTGCGAGTGGGCGCCGTTTGCTGTCTGTCGGTGAAATTCTGTCGTTGGTGGTACTAGGCCCGGAAGAAGGCACGGAAGTGGATTCGACTTCGCTCAAGGGGCTGCTCACCGAGCATGCCCAGCTGGAAGAGCAGCTGGCGGACCCGGCCGTGCACGCCGACCAGGCCAAGGCTCGCAAGCTGGGCCGCCGCTACGCGGAGCTGAGCCCCGTCGTGCGCGCCGTGCGTGAGCTTGACCAGACGCGCGACGACCTCTCCGCGGCCAAAGAGCTGGCGGCCGAGGACTCGACGTTCGCGGAAGAGGCCGCCGAGCTGGCCGCGAAGATCCCCGACCTCGAGTCCCGCCTCACGGAACTGCTGCTGCCGCGCGACCCGTACGACGGTTCCGACGTGGTCATGGAGGTCAAGTCCGGCGAAGGCGGCGAGGAGTCCGCCCTGTTCGCGGGCGACCTGCTGCGCATGTACCTGCGCTACGCCGAGCGCCACGGCTGGAAGGCCGAGGTCCTCGACTCGACCGAGTCCGACCTCGGCGGCTTCAAGGACGTCACGCTGTCGATCAAGAGCAAGACCGCCGACGTCAACGGCGTCTGGTCGCGCCTGAAGTTCGAGGGCGGCGTGCACCGCGTGCAGCGCGTGCCGGCGACCGAGTCGCAGGGCCGTATCCACACGTCTGCCGCCGGTGTGCTGATCTACCCCGAGCCCGAAGAGGTCGAGGTCGAGATCGACCCGAACGACCTGCGGATCGACGTCTTCCGCTCGTCCGGCCCTGGCGGCCAGAGCGTGAACACCACCGACTCGGCCGTGCGCATCACGCACCTGCCGACCGGCATCGTCGTCTCGTGCCAGAACGAGAAGTCCCAGATCCAGAACCGCGCCCGCGCGCTGCAGGTGCTGCAGGCCCGCCTGCAGGCCGTCGCCGAGGAAGAGGCCGCCGCGAAGGCCTCGGACGCCCGCCGTTCG
This sequence comes from Amycolatopsis sp. NPDC005232, assembly GCF_040607795.1. Lineage (NCBI taxonomy): Bacteria > Bacillati > Actinomycetota > Actinomycetes > Pseudonocardiales > Pseudonocardiaceae > Amycolatopsis > Amycolatopsis sp. NPDC005232. The sequence continues at coordinate 12,826 of NZ_JBEXHL010000048.1, forward strand.
CAGGTCCGCACCGTCGACCGCTCCGAGCGCGTGCGCACGTACAACTTCCCGGAGAACCGCATCTCGGACCACCGGGTGAACTACAAGGCCTACAACCTCGACCAGGTCCTCGACGGCGACCTCGACGGCGTCCTCGACGCCCTGGCGACGGCCGACCGCGAAGAGCGGCTGGCCGCGCAGTCCGGCTGAGCCTGTTCGGCTGGGTTTCTACGGCTGAGTCTTTCCGGCTGGGCCTGCCCCGCTGCCTCAGACGACGGCCGCGATCTCCTCGGTCAGCGTCTCGTCATCCTCGTGTTCCCCCTGCGGCTTCGGCGCCTCTTCGGCGCGCGGCAGCAGGCTGAGGATCGCGAACGCGAGCGCCAGCACGGTCGGGAACAGCGTGAGCAGCTGGTGCTTCACGCCTTCCACGCCTTCGCCCAGCGCGGACAGCCCGAGCTGCCCGACGGCGAAGAACGTCAGCATCAGCACCACGAGGCCGTACTCGCGCCGCCCCCGCCGGAACGCGCGCACGGCGGCCCAGATCATCAGCAGCCACAGGGGAACCAGCACGAACAGCCCCGCGGGCGCGGCCAGCGCGGCGAGTCCCGAGAACACCGGCACGCGGTACTCCTTCGACAGCCACGCCTGCCCCGAGAGTTCACCGAAGCTGCCGAGGTTGTCCGGCCGTGCGGTGAGCGTGTTCACGCCGCCCTGCTGCAGGATCTGCGCGACGCGTTCGGGGTGCGTCGAGTAGTACCCCACCACGTTGCGGCGGCTGATCTTGTCGCGGTACCGCGGGTAGAGCGGGTCGGTCTTGGCCGTGCCCGGAGTCCACCAGCCGGTGCCGACGTACTTCGCGAACGATTGTGGAAGCCCGAGTGCGGCCAGGTCGGCGTTCGTGTCGTGCTTGCCGTCCACAATGGAGTCGAAGATCGCGTTGTACACGTTGGCCTCGCGGTACTCCGCGTTGGCCGGGTCGCCTTGCGACTGGACCGCGAGCGTCCCGCCGCCCACGAGCGCGAGCACCGCGAGCAGCAGCGGCCAGCGGGCCTTGCCGTGCACGCCGTTGGGTTTCACCAGCAGCACGGCAAGCACGAAAAGGGGGATGAACAACAGGGTCTGCGATTTCGCGTTGATACCGATCAGTCCGCCGAGGACGGTGATGACGGCGCCGGCGTAGCACCGGCCGCGGTCGCGGTGCATCAGCAGGAGGCCGCCGCAGATCAGCAGCATGCCGAGGAAGGCCGCGCCCTCGCTGAGCGTGGAGGCGAAGTAGCCGAAGAACGCGGAGTCGCCCGTGACGAGCAGCAGCAGGACCGCCGCGATGACCTGGCCGCGGTGCTTCAGGTCGAGCCCGGCCACGGCGGCGGTGATGGCGACCGCGACGAGCACGCAGGTGCCGACGCCGAGGACGAGCAGGTTCAGAATGGCGTTCGAGCCGAAGAAGTGGCCGGCTTTGCTCGCCAGCCAGTCGAGCCAGTTCTGGCTCGAGACGTAGTCGCTCGTGCAGGGGACCCCGGTGCCGTAGCTGAAGCGGACGAAGCCCTCCGACGGGCGGTCGAGCTGCTTGCCGCCGAGCTTGCACAGCAGCCGCCAGCCGTCGCCGTTGTCGGCCATGCCGATGGGTCTGGGGACGAGGAAGCGGACCAGGAGCAGGGCGAGGGAAGCGCCGAAGATGGCGAGACCGAAGCGGAGGTCTTTGGTTCGCACCCGGCCGAGTGTAGGCAGGGGGGTGCCGGGCCGCAGTGTGTGCGGGCAACCCGGTCACCGCCACCAGGCCGGTGCCGGGGCGCCCGTCGTGCTCAGCCCGCCCAGTACCCCGACACGAAGCGCAGGAAGATCAGCGCGCCGATCGTCGTGTTCGCGTACAGCACGCCGTAGACCACGCCGCGCAGCTTCGGCCTGCGCTCGGCGAACAGCACCAGCGCCACGTACATCACCAGGCACGGCAACAGGTAGCGGTGCACCGACACCACGTTGTTGTTGATCGTCAGCATCACGATCGACGCGATGCCGAACAGCGCGAGCGGGATTCCCTTGGCGCGCAGGGCGACGAAGATGTACACAGAGGACACGAGCAGCAGCACCAGCCCGATGGTGGGCAGCACGTGGCTCATCAGCGTCCACCCGTCCATCGGGATGTCGCCGAGCAGCGCGTGGGCCGTCAGCTTCGCCTCGGTCCAGCCGGTGGCGAAGATGTTCGGGTTGAACTTGTGGTACGACCAGGTCGCCACGCCTTTGAGCGCGTTGAAGCTCGCCATGGCGCTGCCGGTCTGGATCTTCATGTACAGCATGTGCGCGCCGAGGCCGAGGAACGCGGCGGGGAACCACAGCAGCCGCCAGTTCAGCAGGCCGCGCACCTTCCAGTCCTTCGAGCGCCAGAACTCCAGGAAGCACAGGCCCACGAACACCGCCGCGGTGATCCGCGAGGCCGTGAGCGGGATCAGGCACAGGCCCATCCACAGCCACTGGCGCCGCAGCGCGAACAGGTAGGCCCAGAAGCCCAGCGCGCAGAAGACCGCTTCGCTGTAGAACGAGTGCAGGAAGAACGCCGTGGGCGCGGTGAGGAACGCGGCGACCACGAGCCACTGGGCGCGGGCGCCGGTGAAGTAGAAGCGGGCGATCTTGAGCAGCGCCGTGGTGGCGAGCCACGTCGCGACCACGTTCACCAGGAAGCCCGCGACGAGGATCCCGATCAGGTTGAAGCTGATCGTCTGCACGAGCCACACGCAGATCGGGAACACCGGGTAGAACGCGCGCAGAGGCACGTAGCTGCTGGTGTAGGCGTGCTGCGCGATGTCGCCGTAGTTGCCGGCGTCCCAGCGGTAGGTGTGCGCGAGCAGGCTCCAGGTCGAGCCGATGCCCGTCTTCGGCACGCCCTCGCTCACCGGGGACGACGGGCCGAACAGCCACGCCACCGCGATCAGCACGACGTTCCACGCGAGCACCACGGCCAGCACGCGGGCGAAGTCGCCCGTGAGCCAGCGCGGCACGCGCGAAACCGCGACGGGCTGCTTCGGTTCGTCCTCGGAGGTGAGCTCCTCGGCGGACACCGTGGCGGTCATACCGTGCCTCCCGGCTGTTCGGTGGCGGCAACCGGGGCCGGGGTCCGCTGCCGGAAGACGACCTTTTGGTAGAGCACGTAGTTCCACACCAGACCCACGGCGATGCCGGCGAACTTCGGCACGAGCACCGTGACGTGGGGCAGCAGCGACCCGACCGCGAAGATCACCGCCGCCTGCACCACCCACAGCCCGAACGCGGTGATGGCGAAGAACAGCAGCACCTGCTTGCGGACGTCGCCGTCCTTGGCGCGGAAGGTGAAGTTGCGGTTGAGCACGAAGCTCAGCAGCATGCCGGCGGTCGTCGAGCACAGGTTCGCGACGAACAGCGGCAGCCCGACGCTGGAGTACAGCAGCGCGAAGCCCACCGCGTCGACGAGCGTGTTGGCGACGCCGACCACACCGAAGCGGATCTGCTGCGGGGTCAGGAGCTTCATCAGGCCCTGCTCTCCGCCTGGACCGCATCGACGGTGTCGACTGTGTCCATGGTGTCCATGGGGTCCAGAGCGCGCCCGGTCGGGTTCGAGGTGACACGAGCGTCGGAGGCGAGACCCGTCCGCACCGAGGCGACGCCGTACAGCGGCCGGTTCTGCACCTGCGAGTACGTGCGGCCGATGTAGCTGCCGAGCACGCCGAGCATGATGATCTGGATGCCGCCGAGGAAGAACATCGCGATCGTGATGAACGCCCAGCCGGGCACCGCGGTCGCCGGCGCGAACAGCTTCACGCCGATCACGTAGAGCACGCCGACGAAGCTGAGCGCGGAGATCAGGTAGCCGAGTCGGCTGATCATGCGCAGCGGCGTGACGGAGAAGCCGAGGATGCCGTCGGCGGCGAAGCGCAGCATCTTGCGCAGCGGGTAGCCGGTGACGCCCGCGTGGCGCTTGTCGCGGTCGAACAGCACCGCGGTCTGGCGGAACCCGATGTAGGAGACCAGGCCGCGCAGGAAGCGGTCGCGCTCGCGGTACTTGCGCAGCTCGTCCACGACCTTGCGGTCGATCAGCCGGAAATCGCCGGTGTTCTTGGGGATGTCGACGGCCGCCATCTTGCGCAGGAACCAGTAGAAGGCACCGGCGGTGAACCTCTTGAACGCGCTGTCCTGCCGCGAGCGGCGCTGCGCGTAAACGACGTCGTAGCCCTCTTCCCACCGCTCGATCAGCTCGAGCGCGACGCGCGGCGGGTCCTGCAGGTCGCTGTCCATGATGATCGTCGCGTCGGCGTCGACCAGGTCGAGGCCCGCGGTCACGGCCATCTGGTGGCCGAAGTTGCGCGCGAGCTCGATCACGGTCACCCGCTCGTCGCGCCGGGACAGCTCGGTGAGCAGCACGAGCGAGCTGTCGCGGCTGCCGTCGTCGACGTAGAGGAAGCTGAGTTCGTACCGGTCGGCCAGCGGCCTGGTGACCTCGTCCACGGTCCGGTGGAGCAGGTCGATGTTGCCTTCCTCGTTGAAGATGGGGAAGACGAACGCGATCCGGCGTCTGTCGCTCGAGGGCTCCGAAGACACGCCAATCATGACGGGACTCCCGTTTGACTCAATGGATCGGGCGAACGCGCTGATCCGCGGCCCGGAGGACCTCAGGATCTTAAGAGATCACGCTCACGGTGCTTCTTCGGGCCCGCATCCGGGCCCGCCTGCGGCCAGGCGGCTCCGGAAGCGCGCCGGAGGTCGATACGCTGGGCGGAGGATTTTCGACGTGAGGGAAAACTTGTGAATCGGCAGCCGCTGCGCCTGGCCATCATGGAGGCCACCCGCATCCTCACCGAGGCGGGCGTGGAGTCGCCGCGGACGGACGCGGACCTGATCGCCGCGCACGTGCTCGGGGTCGATCGCGGGCGGCTGCCGATGGTGCCGCTGGTCGATCCACCCGTGATCGAGGCGATCGGGCAGCTCGTGGCGCAGCGCGCGAAGCGGATCCCGCTGCAGTACCTCACCGGGTGGGCCGCGCTGGGCAACATCACGGTGAACGTGGGCCCCGGCGTGTTCGTGCCGCGCCCGGAGACCGAGCTGCTGCTGGACTGGGGCCTGAAGTTCCTCCACGGACGCGAGTTCCCCGTGGTCGTCGACCTGTGCACGGGGTCCGCCGCGCTGGCCCTGGCGCTGGCGCACGAGCGGCCGGACGCCGTCGTGTACGCCGTGGACGTCGACCCCCAGGCGCTCGCGTGGGCCCGGCACAACGCCGACGTGCACTCCGACGCCGGCGACACCCCCGTTCGCCTCTACTCGGGCGACATCGCCGACCCGACGATGTTCGCCGAGCTCGACGGCCTCGTCGACCTGGTGCTCTGCAACCCGCCGTACGTCCCTGAAGGCACGCCCGTGCCCCCGGAGGTCGCCGAGCACGACCCGGCGCGCGCGGTGTTCGCCGAGGAGAGCGGCCTGGCGGTGATCCGCCACGCCATCGCGGCGGGTGCCCGTCTGCTGCGTCCCGGCGGTGGCCTGGCGATCGAGCACGACGACACCCACGGGTCGGCCGTGCCGGCGCTCGTGCGGGCGCGCCGCGTGCTCACCGCGGTCGAGGACCACCCCGACTTCACGGGCCGGGCCCGGTACGTGACGGCTCGCCGGCTGGGCTGAAACGGCTGGACCGCTCGCCTAGTCTCGGACCATGGCCTGCCGGATCACCGAACTCGTCATCGACTGCGCCGACCCCCAGCGTCTGGGGGACTTCTGGTGCGAGGTCCTCGGCTACGTCGAGCTCGGCTGGGAGGGCGACGACCTGGAGATCGGCCCGTCCGGCGGCTTCGGCGGGCCGCTGCCGACCCTCGTGCTCAGCCGCAGCGATGAGCCCAAGCGCGGCAAACTGCCGCTGCACCTCGACGTCAACCCGACCGACCGCGACCAGGACGCCGAGCTCGAGCGCCTCCTCGCCGCGGGCGCGCGCCCGGCCGACGTCGGGCAGACCGGCGAGGAGTCCTGGCACGTGCTGGCCGATCCGGAGGGCAACGAGTTCTGCCTGCTCCGCCGCCGGGTCGACGCGGTGGAGAGCCCAAGCACCGCCGGCTGAACCGAGCTGGAGCGGCCATCTCGAACCCGCGCCCGGCTCGTCCCGTCTGCCGTTCGAACGACAGGTTCGGCCGGTACGCCACCTCTGTCCGACTTTCGTCGTGAGGCAATGGGGCGGATTTCGTTCGCAACCCTAACGATCCGCGGTCGACTGAATACCGTCGATCTTCGGGCTCGCCCGCCCCGGGGCGGCCCGATCGTGAAGGGGAGTGTGGATGAGACCCTCCTGGATCCCTGTCCGGCGCACGACAAGGCGTGTCTCGAAGGTGGCCGCGGTCGTCGCGGCCGTCGCCTTGCTGCCCGGGCTGACCGCCGGCACGGCGAACGCCGACACGTTCACCCGCGGCTGGCCCGCGCCGCTGGACTCCGCGCACTGGGCCGACCAAGCGGCCATGACGTGGAACGACTACCGCAAGGTCCCCGGCACGAACTGGGCCGACCCGTCGCTCAAGCCCACCGAGCGCACGTTCAAGGGCGCCGTGGTGCTCGCGGACTACCCGGACGAGGACTTCGTGGTCACGAAGGCGCCGCACTCGACCGTCTTCGGCAACCCCGGTCCGTCGGCCAGCAATCTCGCGCGCGAGAACGTGGCGCAGTACTACCAGGACTTCCTCAACAAGCCGGAAACCCTCAACCACGGCCACACCATCAACGAGTACTGGATGGAGGACTCCGGCGGCCGCTTCGGCGTGGACCTCACCGCGTTCGGGCCCTACCGCATGCCGGGCAAGTCCTTCGAGTACGGCATGGAGTTCCAGGACAACGCGTGCCCACAGGGCTCGACGTGCGACCGCGACCTGCGCACCGACGCGCGCGCCGCGTGGAAGGCCGACGTCGGCGCACTGGCCGACCAGTTCGACTTCGTCTTCTTCCTCTCCGCGGGCCAGGACGAGAGCTCGACGTGGCAGGAGTTCGGCGAGATGAAGTTCGGCAGCCAGGACGCCGTGCCGGACGAGTTCGGCCCGCCCGGCGACGAGAACCTGCCCAACTGGGCCGACACCCGCTACGTCCCGTGGACGTCGTGGGCGTCGGCGTCGAGCATCTGGCCCAACGCGCAGAACGGCTCCTCGACGCAGGCCGAATCGTCCGGCCAGGGCACCTACGCCCACGAGTTCAGCCACATCCTGGGCATCGGCGACAACTACAACAACCCGTTCGGCGTCCCGCCGCAGCGCGCGTACACCGGCCCGTGGGAGATGCTTTCGCGCGGCAGCTTCAACGGTCCCGGCGGCCCGCACACGCGCTGGCAGATCCCGGCCACCGAGGGCGGCTCGATGGGCGCGCACCACATGCTGCGCAACAAGCTCAAGCTCGGCATCGTCGACCCCGCCGACGTGCTGCAGCTCGACCGCGACCAGCTCGCGAAAACCGGTCCCGTGACGGCGCGGATCACCGCGCGGGAGGCGGCGCCGGAACCGGGCGCGTACACGGGGCTGAACATCGCGCTGCCGGGCGGCGACAAGTCCCCGAAGTGCGATCGCAACACCGACCCGCTGTGCGACGGCGGCGGTTACGACAACTACACACTCGAGGTCGTCGACCGGATGGGTTCGGACTCCTTCGCGCCCGACTCCGGCGTGCTGCTGGCCAAGACCAAGAACAAGGACGCGGCGCCGTTCGAGTGGATCGTCGACGCGAACCCGCAGGACATCGGCCTCACCGACTACGTGAAGCCGGACGGCACGCCGGTGAAGATCACCGTCGGCGACTACCGGCAGCTCAACGACGCGGCGTTCAAGGCCGGCACGGGCTCCTCGGGCGCGTACGAGTACACCGACGAGGCCAACCGGCTGCACTTCCTGGTCACCGACCTCGCGCGTGACCGCGGCGGTGTCTTGTCGTACACGGTCACCGTCGCCTCGCTCGACGGTGCGGGACCGCAGGCGCGCGGTGCGCACCTGTGGCCGGCGTTGCCCGCGTTCACCAAGGGCGGGCTCGCCACGTGCGACTTCCGGCTGCTCAACACCGGTTCCGCGCGCGGGGCGAAGGCGCCGTACGACAGCGACACCTACCGGCTGAGCGCGAGCACCGACGCGAAGGGCTGGGAGGTCCGGCTGCCCAACGAGCTGGCGACGGCGAAGTTCGGGCAGACCGCCCAGATCGCCGCCTACGCGAAACGGACACCGGGCGCGCCGTACACGGCGCGGGTCAAGCTCACCGCCACGTCGGTGAGCGATCCGGCGAAGACGAGCACCACCACCTGCACGGCCATCGGGTTCTGACCCGGCGTCCCCGGCACCTGACCACCGCATTCAGGTGCCGGGGACGAGGGCTAGGCTTCGCGGCATGAGTGCGGTGTACGACTGCAGCAAGCGCGAGTCCCGGGCCGAAGGGCTGGCCGCCGCGGCGTCAGCGGTGAGGTCGAGCCGGTTGGTGGTCCTGCCGACCGACACCGTCTACGGCATCGGTGCCGACGCCTTCGACGCGGGCGCCGTGCAGGCGTTGCTGCGCGCGAAGAACCGCGGCCCGGACATGCCCGTGGGCGTGCTCGTCGGTTCGTGGTCCACAGTGGACGGTCTTGTGCTCGGCCTGCCGCCGCAGGCGCGGGCGCTCGTGGAGGCGTTCTGGCCGGGCGACCTGTCGATCGTGCTCCCGCACGCGCCGAGCCTGCAGTGGGACCTCGGGCAGTCGCGCGGCACCGTGATGCTGCGGATGCCGCTGCACCCGGTGGCGCTGGAGCTGCTGCGCGACGTCGGCCCGATGGCCGTGTCGAGCGCCAACGTCTCCGGCCGCCCGCCCGCGTCCACCGCGGCCGAGGCGCAGGACCAGCTGGGCGACTCGGTGTCGGTGTACCTCGACGGCGGTTCGAGCGGCGAGGCCGTGGCGTCGTCGATCGTGGACCTCACGGGCGAGAATCCGGTGGTGCTGCGCGAAGGCGCGGTCACGCGCGCGGCGATCGCCGAGGTCATGGGCGTGCCCGCCGAGTCGCTCGCCTGAGCGGTCCACAGGGGAGGCTCCGCCAAACCGCGTCACATCCGGTCGCGGTAGCGTGACGCGGTGACTCGGACCCCCCGGCAGGCGTGACGCGGTCATGCCCCCTGTGCAAGGACTTCTCCCCATCCGGGAGTACCTCCTCGTCGCGTTGACCGCGACGGCGGTGACCTATCTGCTCACCGGCGTGGTCCGCCGCGTCGCGATCCGCATCGGCGCGATCGCCAACCCGCGCGCCCGCGACGTCCACGTGACGCCGATCCCTCGCATGGGCGGCGTCGGCATCTACCTGGGCGTGGCCGCGGCGATGGGCCTGGCGCACCAGCTGCCCGCGCTGAGCCACGGCTTCGACGCTTCGCTGGACTCCGTGGGCGTGCTCCTGGCGGCCGGCGTCATCTCGCTCATCGGCGCGCTGGACGACCGGTTCGAGCTCGACGCGTGGACGAAGCTCGCCGGCCAGGTCATGTGCGCCGGGATCCTCGTGCTCTTCGGCGTGCAGTGGGTGTCGTTCTGGGTGCCGTGGGGCGGCACCGGCGACTCGTTCGGTTCGGTGCTCGTGCTGGACAAGAACCAGGGCGCGCTGCTGACCGTGGTGATGGTCGTGGTGATGGTCAACGCGATGAACTTCGTCGACGGCCTCGACGGCCTCGCGGGCGGCCTCGGCTTCATCGCCGCGACGGCCACGTGTGCGTTCTCGCTGGGCCTGCTCGACAGCACCGGCGGCGACTTCGGCACCTACCCGCCGGCCCTCATCGCGGCGACGCTGGCGGGCGCGTGTCTGGGCTTCCTGCCCTACAACTTCCAACCCGCCAAGATATTCATGGGCGACTCCGGCTCCATGATGATCGGCCTCGTGCTCGCCGGCGCGACCACGTCCGCGAGCGGCCGCGTCAGCTACACGCGCTTCTCGGCTTCCGACGCGCTCGCCCTGCTGTCGCCCTTGGTCGTGGTCGTGGCGGTGCTCTTCGTGCCCGTCCTGGACCTCGTGATGGCCGTCATCCGCCGCACCCGCCGCGGCGAAAGCCCCTTCGCGGCCGACAAGATGCACCTCCACCACCGCCTGCTCGAGATCGGCCACTCCCAGCGCCGCGCCGTCCTGCTCATCTACTTGTGGGCCGGCATCCTGGCCTTCGGCGCGGTGTCCGTGACGCTCTTCGACGACACGGCCGTGTTCTGGGTCATCGGGGCGGGTCTGGTGGTGGCCGTGCTGGTGTCGTTGGTGCCGCGGTTGAGGGCACGGCGCCGTTCCGCGGGCTGAGTGTTCGCGAATTCCGGTTCACCTCCTCTCGACATCTCCGTCACCTCCTTGTGAATGTCCGGTGGGGCGAGGAAGTGAGGTGAAAATGCGCCAAATCGCGGTGGTCCTGTCGGCTGAGGGTTCGATGATGGCGACCTTTCCCGGGGCTGGCGTCGCTGCCGAGTCGACGGGGGCGAGTCCGGCCGAATCACGAAAAACGGTGCTGTGGACCAGGCGTCCTCGATCGGGCACGCGAGTCGCTCGCGCTGAAGTGGTCGGACTCGGTGCCGCCGGCATGGCCCGAGCGACGGCCGCTCGGTGCGGGTTCTCGGCCCGCTTTTCCCAGCCCGCAACGCGTTCGGCCAAGTCAGTCCCCATCGGACGGTTTCGGTCGGCATCGTGACCGCGACCAGTCTCGGCGGGATCGCGCTGGCGTGCACCAATCCCTGCCGTCCCCGGGCTGCGTGAACCGTTTCCGATGAATGTGCCGCGGCAGTTGTCTCGCGGGTCATTCTTGTCCATTTCCGCGACCGACCATTCCGTCGCGGAAATGAATTCGGCCGCCCCGCGTTCGCGCTGGCGTGGACCCGGGGCAGCCGCTTGTGCTGCTGGCCGCAGGCCGGGGGTCAGGAGACCAGGTCACCAGGTTCTCTACACTCGATGCCGAACCGAGTAGGGAGCCCAACTGTGAGCGAAACCGAAACCTCGACCGATGCGACGGAGAACCCGCACGCCAAGGTGGTGCTGCAGGCTGCTCGCGCGATGACGAAGGCTTCGCTGCTGGTCACGCTGCCGGCGGTGGTTGTGTGCATTGCCGTCTTCAGCATCGTCTACGGACTGCACGGCTTCCTCGGCTCACTGGTCGGCGCGGTGCTCGCGATCTTGGCGGCCCTGTCGACGCTCGGGCTCATGCGCTTCAGTGCGGGCCAGGACCCCATGTTCGTCATGGTGATCGCGCTCGGTGGGTACGTGATCAAGGTCGTGGTGCTGTTCATCGCGCTCAAGCTGCTCAAGGGTGTGACCGAGCTGCACCCGCTGTCGCTCGGCATCACGATGATCGTGGCGATCATGGTGTCCGCCGCGGCCGAGTTCGTGGCCTTCCGCAAGACGAAGATCCCGACGATCATCCCGTCCTGACGCGAACCCGGCACCCTCGGCTACCGACAGTGAGAGCGCGCTGCGGCATCCGTGTGTGACCTGAAACACACCAGCCGACTTTCGGGTGGGTGGCTCACCTCGCCGAGGCGCTCACCTGTGGTGTTGCGAAACCGGTCGCGCGCGTCCCGGACTTGGGTCCTGGATGGACTCGGGACCTAAGTCCTGAGCTGATCGGTTGGTATGAAGTACGCGTGTACGGCACCGATTGACCTGCTGGTAGGGTCCGCTTCAAGGGTGGCGGCCTCGCCCGCGCACTCCCTCAAACGAACCGCGACCAGCAGTGTGGCGACCCGATGGTTCCGCCCCTCAGCCGCTGGTCCGAAGTGGATTGCAGGGCAGTGCTCTTGCGAGCCAACCTCTGTGCAGGGCATGAGAATCATTCACTGCGCGGTGGGGCTGGCCGCCTCCGGCGTGCTCGTGCGTATCGGGTACGTTAAGTCCAGATCGTGACGATTCCCCCGGCGGAGTGAACGCCGGCCGGGAGAACCGGGAGGAGCGCAGTGATCGCGCTGGTACTGACCGAGGGTGCTGTTTTCACGCCCCCTGGTACTGATGCCTTCGAGCTGCCGCCGTTTTTGGGGTCTGGCGAGTGGGGCTTGAACAAGCCGAAGCTGCTGGTGATCATCGCTTTGATCATCGTCGCCGGCTACTTCTTGGTGGCTTCGCGCAAGCTGAAGATCGTGCCCACCAAGGGACAGTTCATCGCAGAGTCCGTCTATGACTTCAGCCGCAACAACATCACGCGGCAGCAGATCGGCTCGAAAGAGTTCAAGCCGTTCATCCCGCTGGTTCTCGCGTTGTTCACCTTTATCTTGGTGAACAACCTCTTCGGGATCATTCCCTTCTTCCAGTTCCCGACCATGGCGCGGATCGGCTTCCCGCTGGCCATGTCGCTTCTGGTGGTCTACCCGGTGTACCACTACGTGGGCATCAAGAAGTACGGCCTGGGCGGGTACCTGAAGAACCAGCTGACGCCGGCGGGGATTCCGAAGTTCGTGCTTCCGCTGTACAGCCTGATCGAGTTCATGCAGAAGTTCTTCATCACCCCGATCACGCTGGCCATCCGTGTTTTCGCCGCGATGTTCGCCGGCCACCTGATCATCATCGTGTTCACCCTGGGCGGCACCTTCCTGCTCACGGAGACCACGGGCTGGGCTCTCAAGCCGGTGTCGATCCTCGGCTGGGTCCTGGCGATCCTGATGACTTTCCTCGAGGCCTTCATCCAGGTCCTGCAGGCCTACATCTTCGCCCTGCTGTCAGCCGGGTACATCGGCGCCGCGCTGGCGTCGGAGCACTGAGAAACACACAAGCCCCCGATCCGCGCGAGTGCGCGGACCGAAGTGAAGGGAAACGCAAGTGAGCGCCAACATCGTTCTCGCCCAGGCCGCCGACGCCGCGACCAACATCAACCCCGGCCTCGCCGCCATCGGCTACGGCCTGGGCGCGATCGGCCCGGGTATCGGCATCGGCCTGATCTTCGCCGCGGTCATCAACGGCACCGCGCGTCAGCCGGAGGCCCAGGGCAAGCTGCAGGGCATCGGCTTCTCGACCTTCGTGCTCACCGAGGTGCTCGCCCTGATCGGTATCGTCATCTTCTTCATCGCCTCCTGAGCGAACCGCTCATCTCTCATCACTAAGGAGACGTCGTGCTGAAGAGTGACTTGGTGTTGGCGGCCGAAGAGCACACCAACCCGATCATTCCGGACATCCCGGAGCTGATCCTCGGCATCGTCGCCTTCCTGATCCTGCTGTTCATCCTGAAGAAGTACGTCGTCCCGCGTTTCGAGACTGCGTACGAGGAACGGGCGCAGAAGATCGAAGGCGGCATCGAGAAGGCCGAGAAGGCCCAGGCCGAGGCCGAAAACGCGCTGGCCGAGTACAAGGCCCAGCTGGCTGAGGCCCGGTCCGAGGCCGCGAAGATTCGCGACGACGCCCGGCTCGAAGCCGAGCAGATCAAGGCGGAGCTGCGGGCCGAGGCCGAGTCCGAGTCCCAGCGGATCGTCGCGCAGGGGCAGGCCCAGCTGCAGGCCCAGCGGGCGCAGATCATCGCCGAGCTGCGGGCCGACATGGGCCGCAACGCGGTGGAGTTGGCGAGCCGCATTGTCGGCGAGTCGCTCGAAGACGAGGCGCGCCGCCGCGGCACCGTCGACCGGTTCCTGACGGAGCTCGAGACCGCGTCGGCCACCAATGGAGCGGGGAAGTAACCAGAGATGACGCTGCATGCTGCGAGCCGTGAAGCGCTCGACCTCGCCGAGACCCGTCTCGGCGAGGTTCTGGCCGACGCGGGTACCGACCCCGCGACGGCCGGGGACGAGCTGCTCTCGGTCGTCGACCTCCTTGACCGCGAAATCGGCCTGCGCCGGTCGGTCAGCGACGCTTCGGCCAGCCCGGAGAGCCGCCAGGGCCTCGTCCGCCGGCTGTTCGACGGAAAGCTGAGCGAACCGGCCCTGAAGGTGCTCGACGCCGTGGCGGGCAGCCGCTGGTCAAGCCCTCGTGAGCTGGTGGACGGGATCGAGTCCCTCGGCCGCTCGGCGCTGCTCACCTCCGCCGAGAAGACCGGGAACGTCGAGACCGTCGAGTCCCAGCTGTTCCAGGTCGCACGGATCGTCTCGGGCTCCTCGGAGCTCGAGGCCGCGCTGTCCGACCTGGCCGCTCCCGCCGACGCCAAGCGGACCCTGGTCCGCGGGCTGTTCGCGGACAAGGTCGACGTGGTCACCGAGACCCTCGTCGAGCAGGTCGTGCGCCGCGCCAAGGGGCGCGGGGTCGGCAACGGGCTCGACAAGCTGGTCGCGCTGGCCGCGGAACGGCGTGAGCGTTCGGTCGCATACGTGACCAGCGCCAACGCTCTCACCGACGAGCAGCAGGCCCAGCTCGGGTCGAAGCTCAACGGCATCTACGGGCGGCCCCTCGCGCTGCACGTCGAGGTGGACCCCCGGCTGGGCGGCGGGCTCGTCGTCCGCGTCGGCGACGAGGTCATCGACGGCAGCACGGCCGGCCAGCTGGCGGCGGTGCGCCGCAGGCTGAGCCGCGCCTGACGGGTGCGCCCGCACCACAGACTTTGCACACTGGACAGAACAGAAGCGAGAGCGGGAACGAAATGGCGGAGCTGACGATCTCCTCGGACGAGATCCGCAGTGCGATCGAGAACTACGTCTCGAGTTACGCCCCGGATGTGAACCGGGAAGAGGTCGGCGTGGTCGCCGACGCCGGTGACGGTATCGCCCACGTCGAGGGCCTCCCCTCGGCCATGGCCAACGAGCTGCTCGAGTTCCCGGGCGGCGTCCTCGGTGTGGCGCTGAACCTGGACGCCCGTTCGATCGGTGCGGCCATCCTCGGCGACTTCGAGACGATCGAAGAGGGCCAGCAGGTCAAGCGGACCGGTCAGGTCCTGTCCGTGCCGGTCGGCGACGGCTACCTCGGCCGGGTCGTCGACCCGCTGGGCGCGGCCATCGACGGGCTCGGCGAGATCGAGACCACGACCCGGCGTCCGCTGGAGCTCAAGGCCGCCTCGGTGGTCGAGCGCCAGCCGGTGTCCGAGCCGCTGCAGACCGGCATCACCGCCATCGACGCGATGACGCCGATCGGCCGTGGCCAGCGCCAGCTGATCATCGGTGACCGCAAGACGGGCAAGACCGCCGTCGCCGTGGACACGATCATCAACCAGAAGGCCAACTGGGAGACCGGCGACCCGAAGAAGCAGGTCCGCTGCATCTACGTCGCGATCGGCCAGAAGGGCTCCACGATCGCGTCGGTCAAGAAGTCGCTCGAGGACGCGGGCGCGATGGAGTACACGACCATCGTCGCCGCCCCGGCTTCCGACTCGGCCGGCTTCAAGTGGATCGCCCCCTACACCGGCTCGGCCATCGGCCAGCACTGGATGTACGAGGGCAAGCACGTTCTGATCGTGTTCGACGACCTGACCAAGCAGGCCGACGCCTACCGCGCGATCTCGCTGCTGCTGCGCCGCCCGCCGGGCCGCGAGGCGTTCCCCGGCGACGTCTTCTACTTGCACTCCCGTCTCCTCGAGCGGTGCGCCAAGCTGTCGGACGAGCTGGGTGCCGGCTCGCTGACCGGCCTGCCGATCATCGAGACGAAGGCCAACGACGTGTCGGCCTACATCCCGACGAACGTCATCTCGATCACCGACGGTCAGTGCTTCTTCCAGTCGGACCTGTTCAACGCCGGCCAGCGCCCGGCCATCGACGTGGGCATCTCGGTGTCCCGCGTGGGTGGTGCCGCGCAGGTCAAGGCGATGAAGTCGGTCTCCGGCTCGCTCCGCATCGACCTGTCGCAGTACCGCGAGCTGGAGTCGTTCGCCGCCTTCGCCTCGGACCTCGACGACGCGTCGAAGGCGCAGCTCGAGCGTGGCGCGCGCCTGTACGAGGTGCTCAAGCAGCCGCAGTACTCGCCGATCCCGGTCGAGGAGCAGGTCTGCACGGTGTGGCTGGGCACCAACGGCCACTACGACTCGGTCCCGACCGAGGACGTGCGCCGCTTCAACCACGAGTTCCTCGACTCGGCCCGCCGCAAGCACACCGAGGTCCTCGGCGCGATCCGCGACAGCGGCAAGTTCGAGGACGCCACGCGCGACGCGCTCGTGAACGCGGTGAACGAGTTCAAGAAGGAGTTCACGACCTCCGAGGGCAAGCCCCTCGAGTCGACCGCCGACGCGATGGACGCCGACAAGGTCGGGCAGGAGACCGTCAAGGTCAACAAGCCCGCCCCGAAGAAGTGAGCTGATAGCTCATGGCCGCTCAACTCCGGGAACTTCGGTCGCGCATCAAGGCGACCAAGTCGATCGGCAAGATCACGAAGGCGATGGAGCTCATCGCCACCGCGCGTATCACCAAGGCGCGTGCGAAGGTCGCCGCTTCCCGGCCGTACGCGGACGAGATCACCAAGGTGCTCTCGGCGCTGGCCGGTGCGGCGGCGAACCTCGACCACCCGCTCCTGGTCGAGCGCCCCAACCCGAAGCGGGCCGCGGTCCTCGTCGTCACCAGCGACAAGGGCCAGTGCGGTGGGTACAACACCAACGTGCTGAAGGCGACCGAGGAACTCCTCGCCCTGCTCCGTGAGGAGGGCAAGGAGCCCGAGGTCTACGTCACCGGCAACAAGGGCCTGAACTACTACCGGTTCCGGGGCCGCGAGGTCGTCGACAGCTGGACGGGCTTCTCCGACCAGCCGGCGTACACCGACGCGGCCGCGGCGGCGGAGACGCTGGTGGAGTCGTTCCTCTCCGGCACCGACGCGGGTGCGCCCGGCGCGCTCGCCGGGGTCGACGAGATCCACGTCGTCTACACCGAGTTCGTCTCGATGCTGACGCAGCGCCCGATCGCCAAGCGGGTCGCCCCGCTCGAGGTCGAGTACACCGAGGGTGAGGAGCAGAAGCCCGCGGGCGAGCTGCTCCCCAGCTACGAGTTCGAGCCGAGCGCCGACAAGCTGCTGGGTGCGCTGCTGCCGAAGTACATCAACACGCGCCTGTACTCGGCGCTGCTGGAGTCGGCGGCGTCCGAACTGGCAGCCCGCCGCACCGCGATGAAGGCCGCGTCGGACAATGCGAACGACCTGGTGGGCAACCTGACGCGGGAAATGAACCAGGCCCGCCAGGCGCAGATCACCCAGGAGATCTCCGAAATCGTCGGTGGCGCGAACGCGCTCACCGCAGCAGGAAGTGATGATTGATGACCAGTACTGAAACCCCGCGCGCCAAGGGGCGCATCGTGTCGGTGACCGGTCCGGTCGTCGACGTCGAGTTCCCGCGTGGTTACGTTCCCGACCAGTACAACGCGCTCAAGGTCGAGATCGAGTTCGAGCAGCTGCGCAAGACCGTGACCCTCGAGGTCGCCAGCCACCTCGGTGACAACCTCGTCCGCACGATTTCGCTGCAGCCGCAGGACGGTCTCGTCCGCGGTGCCGAGGTCACCGACACCGGCGGCCCCATCACCGTGCCGGTGGGCGACAAGGTCAAGGGCCACGTCTACAACGCCCTCGGCGAGTGCCTCGACGAGCCCGGCTACGGCGACGACCTCGAGCGCTGGGGCATCCACCGCAACCCGCCGCCCTTCGACCAGCTCGAGGGCAAGACGGAGATGCTGGAGACCGGCCTCAAGGTCGTCGACCTGCTCACCCCGTACGTGCAGGGTGGCAAGATCGGCCTGTTCGGCGGTGCCGGCGTGGGCAAGACGGTGCTCATCAAGGAGATGATCACCCGCGTCGCCCGGAACTTCGGTGGCACCTCGGTGTTCGCCGGCGTCGGCGAGCGCACCCGTGAGGGCAACGACCTCTTCCTGGAGATGTCCGAGGACGGCGTCATCAACGACACCGCCCTCGTGTTCGGCCAGATGGACGAGCCGCCGGGCACGCGTATGCGCGTCGCCCTGTCCGCGCTGACGATGGCGGAGTACTTCCGCGACGTGCAGAACCAGGACGTGCTGCTGTTCATCGACAACATCTTCCGGTTCACCCAGGCCGGTTCCGAGGTTTCGACCCTGCTGGGCCGCATGCCTTCGGCCGTGGGTTACCAGCCGACCCTGGCCGACGAGATGGGTCAGCTGCAGGAGCGGATCACCTCGACCCGAGGCCGGTCGATCACCTCGATGCAGGCGATCTACGTCCCCGCGGACGACTACACCGACCCGGCCCCGGCCGCGACGTTCGCCCACCTGGACGCCACCACCGAGCTGTCGCGTGGTGTCTTCCAGAAGGGCATCTTCCCGGCGGTGGACCCGCTGGCGTCGACGTCGACGATCCTCGACCCGGCCATCGTCGGTGAGGACCACTACCGCGTGGCTTCCGAGGTCATCCGGATCCTGCAGAAGTACAAGGAACTGCAGGACATCATCGCGATCCTCGGTATGGACGAGCTCTCGGAAGAGGACAAGCTCACCGTTCAGCGCGCGCGCCGCATCGAGCGGTTCCTGTCGCAGAACATGCTGGTCGCCGAGGCGTTCACGCAGATCCCGGGCTCGACCGTGCCGCTGGCGGAGACGATCGAGTCGTTCGACCGCATCGCGAAGGGCGACTTCGACCACTACCCGGAGCAGGCGTTCCTGGGTATCGGTGGCCTCGAAGACCTCGAGAAGAAGTACAAGGAAATCACCAAGAAGTGATTCTCTGAGCGCGGCGGGGGCTGGGTCCACTGTGGACACCCGCCCCCGCCGTTCTCGTAACCGAAGCCGGACCTATTACACTCGGTGGTGACACCCCGAGCGAAGGAGTGCTACGTGGCTGAGATGTCCGTGGAGCTGGTGGCCGTGGAGCGCCGGCTCTGGTCGGGTACCGCCACCTTCGTGGTGGCGCAGACCACCGAGGGCGAGATCGGCATCATGCCCGGCCACGAGCCGGTGCTGGGCCAGCTCGTCGAGGGTGGCGTGGTGAAGGTGAACACGACTGGCGGCGAGATCCTCACGGCCGCCGTGCACGGTGGGTTCCTGTCGGTGACCGCCACCGGGGTGAGCGTGCTCGCCGAGAGCGCCGAGCTCTCCGACGAGATCGACATCGACGCGGCCAAGGCGGCCCTGACTGCGGACGACGAGGCGGAGCGCACGAGGGCAACGGCCCAGCTCCGCGCGGCCGGTCAGACAGTCTGATCGAGCGACGAGCAGGAGCCGGGCCGTGAAGATCGCCATCGTGGTGCTGGGGCTCCTGATCGTGCTCGCCGTGCTGGCGGCCTGGTACGGCCAGCGGTGGATCCGGATGCGCCGCGGCGGTGGCGTGAGCGTCGCGCTGCGGTGGCGTCCGGACAACCCGCGCGCCAGCTGGCACCTCGGGCTCGGGCGCTACGAGGGCGACGAGTTCGTCTGGTACCGCGTCTGGAGCCTCCGGTCCGGCCCGGACCGTGTGTTCCAGCGCGAGAGCATGCAGATCGCCGACCGGCGGGACCCGTCCGGTACAGAGGCGTACGCGGTGCCTGAAGGTTCCACTGTCCTGCGGTGTGAGTCGCCCACGCAGGAAGCGATCGAGATCGCGATGGGGCCCGGTGCGCTCACCGGGTTCCTGTCCTGGCTGGAGTCGGCTCCGCCGGGACGAATGCTGCCGCACGCGTCCTGAACTGCGGTTATCCTGGGACCATGGATGCCCGGGAGCAGGCCGAGCGCAAGCGCCGGTGGGCCGAGCTGCCCGAGCCCGTGCGGCTCGAGGACATGACCACGGCCCAGGACGTCGAGCCCGGGGCCGATTCGACGTGGGACGTCGACTACGAGCGGTACTGGACCGCCCGGGAGATGCGCTGACCCGCTAGCCGCCCGGCTTCCACAGTACGTCGCCGTCCGGGTTGGCGAGCCGGCCGAGGATGAACAGCAGGTCGGACAGCCGGTTGAGGTATTTCACGGCGATCGGGTTCGTCGTGTCGGGCTCCGCCTCCACGAGCGCCCACGCCGAACGCTCCGCGCGCCGCGTGACCGTGCGCGCCTGGTGCAGGTAAGCCGCGCCCGGCGTGCCGCCCGGCAGGATGAACGACGTGAGCTTCGGCAGCCGCTCGTTGAACTCGTCGCACCAGCCCTCCACGCGCTCGACGTACGCCTCGGTGATGCGCAGGGGCTCGTACGGGGGATTTTCCTGGATCGGCAGGCACAGGTCGGCGCCGACGTCGAACAGGTCGTTCTGCACGCGCCTCAGCACGCCGGCGATCTCGTCGCTCAGGGAACCCATCGCGACGGCCAGCCCGATGACGGAGTTGGCCTCGTCGGTGTCGGCGTAGGCGCCCAGGCGGGGCGAGGTTTTGGGGATCCGCGAGCCGTCGCCGAGCGCTGTGGTGCCGCTGTCGCCGACCTTCGTGTAGACGCGGTTGATGCGAACGACCATGCCTTCGACTCTACCGGCCCCGCGTGTGCCGAAACTGGGCGAGAGGGCATGATTGGCGGCCATGAGCGAGCACTTCGACGTGCACGGCGGGGCACGGCTGGTCGGCGAGGTCGACGTGGTCGGAGCCAAGAACAGCGTGCTGAAGCTGATGGCCGCGGCCCTGCTGGCCGAGGGCACCACCACCATCACGAACTGCCCGCAGATCCTCGACGTGCCCCTGATGGGCGACGTTCTGCGCAGCGTCGGCTGCGAGGTCGAGATCAACGGCGACACGGCGCGCATCACCACGCCCGCCGAGCTGTCGCACCGCGCGGACTCGGCGGCGATGGGCAAGCTGCGTGCGTCCGTCTGCGTGCTCGGGCCGCTGGTAGGGCGGCTCAAGAAGGCCGTGGTCGCGCTGCCCGGCGGTGACGCGATCGGCTCGCGGCCGCTGGACATGCACCAGAACGGCCTGCGCAAGCTCGGCGCCACGAGCACGATCGAGCACGGCTGCGTGGTCGCCAACGCCGAGTCCCTCGTCGGCGCCCAGGTCTGGCTCGACTTCCCGAGCGTCGGCGCCACCGAGAACATCCTGATGGCCGCGGTGCTGGCCGAGGGCACGACCGTGATCGACAACGCGGCGCGTGAGCCCGAGATCGCCGACATCTGCACGATGCTCATCGAGATGGGCGCGAAGATCGAGGGCGCCGGCACGTCGACGCTGACCGTGCACGGCGTGGAGCAGCTGCGCCCGACCGAGCACCGCGTGATCGGCGACCGGATCGTCGGCGCCACCTGGGCCTTCGCCGCGGCGATGACCCGCGGCGACCTGACCGTGCGCGGCGTCAACCCGCACCACCTCGACCTGGTGCTGGACAAGCTGCGGCTCGCGGGCGCCGACGTGACCACGTTCGACGAGAAGGGCTTCCGCGTTGTGCAGCCCGAGCGCCCGAAGGCGGTCGACTGGGTGACGCTGCCCTACCCCGGCTTCGCCACGGACCTGCAGCCGTTCGCGGTCGCGCTGTCGGCCGTGTCCGAGGGCACGTCGATGATCACGGAGAACGTCTACGAGGCCCGGTTCCGCTTCATCGAAGAGATGATGCGGCTCTCCGGCGACGCCCGCACCGACGGCCACCACGCCGTGGTCCGCGGGGTCGAGCAGCTCTCCAGCGCGCCGGTCTGGGCCTCCGACATCCGCGCCGGCGCCGGCCTCGTGCTCGCCGGCCTGTGCGCCGAGGGCGTCACCGAAGTCTGGGATGTCTTCCACATCGACCGCGGTTACCCGCACTTCGTCGAGAACCTCAACCGCCTCGGAGCGCGCATCGAGCGTGTGGCGGGGGAGCCCGAGCGCGCGTAGTCAGTCCACGGGGCGGGCGTCGAGTGCGCGGAGCACGTGCTCGACGACCCGGTCCAGAAATTCGGGGCCCGGGGGCTCCCGGCGTACCACCAGACGCCAGTAGATCGGCGCCGCGAGCAGGTCGAGCCCCAGCTCCACGTCCACGTCGGCCGGGAGTTCCCCGCGCTTGACGGCGCGTTCGAACAGCGGCCGTGCGGCGTCGCGGCGAGGGACGCCGATGCGAGTGCGCAGGTCGTCGGCCGGCTCCGGGTCGCGGGCGCCCTGAGCGATGAGGTCCGGCAGGATCCGGGCGAACCGCGGGTGCGTGAGCCAGTCGTACACCGCCTGCACCGATTCGCGCAGGTCACCGCGCAGTGTGCCCGTGTCGGGTTCCGGCGCGCGGCTCACGCTGAACTCCGAAACCACCGCCGAGATCATCTCGTGCTTCGAGCGCCACCGGCGGTACAGCGCGCTCTTGCCGACGCCCGCGCGCTTGGCCACGGCCTCCATCGACAGCCGGCCGTAACCCACTTCCGCGAGCTCGTCGAGTACCGCTTCCGTGATCGCCTGCGTGACGTCGGGCTGCAGCACAGCCGCCCCGGTGGGCGCGCGGCGAGTTGTCATGATCGCATCCTAGCGGGTGGACGAGACGGTACCGTTCCATGTAATTTTACGTCGGGACGGCACCGTATCGTCCGTTCAGGAGGAGGGCCCGATGAAGCAGCTGCTGTTCGAGGACGACCCCCAGTTCTGGTTCGAGACGCTCCGCGTGTTCGGCCACGCGAGTTACGGCGGTTCGGACTTCGGCGAGGTCGTCGTCACCGCCTCGCGCATCAAGCCCGGCGACTACGACAGCTGGCACGACGAGTGGCTCGCCGCGGCCGAGCGCCTGGCGGCCGAAGCCGACGGGGTGGCCGCCGCGCACCCGATCAGCGCCCGTGACGCGTACCTGCGCGCGTCCACCTACTACCGCTCGGCGGAGTTCTTCCTGCACGGCAATCCCGCCGACCCGCGCATCGCCTACGCCTACGACCGCAGCGTCGAGTGCTTCCACCGCGCGATCGAGGGGTTCACGGGCGTCGAGCGTGTCGAGATTCCGTATGAAGGACACGTGCTGCGCGGCTACTTCTACCGCGCGCCCGGCACTGGCCGTCGCCCGATTCTGGTGGCGCACAACGGTTTCGACGGCAGCGCGGAGGAGGTGCACTTCTTCGGCGCGGCCGGGGGACAGGAGCGCGGATACCACGTGCTGGCGTTCGACGGCCCCGGCCAGCCGAGCGCGATCCACCGCGACGGGCTCGTCTTCCGGCCCGACTGGGAGCACGGCGTGGGCCCGGTGCTCGACTTCGTACTCGCCGACCCGGGCGTCGACCCGGAGAAGGTCGCGCTGCTGGGACTCAGTCTCGGCGGCATGCTCGCGCCCCGCGCCGCGGCTTTCGACGAGCGCATCAAGGCGGTCGTCGCCGTGGACGGGGTGTTCGACGCCGGCTCGGCGGTCACGGCTTTCCTGCCGTGGGACCGCGCGGAGATCGAGCGCCGTGCCAACGCACCGCACGACGAGGAGCTCGACAAGCTGCTGGCCGCCGGCCGCGCCGCGAGCCCCACGCTGCGCTGGGCCACCGACCATGGCCGGTACGTGATGGGCGCGGCGACCGACCGCGAGTTCCTCGCGAAGTACCTGGCCTACACGCTCGACGGCGGTGTGGCCGAGCGGATCAAGTGCCCGGCACTCGTCTGCGAGGCCGCCGACGACCTGTTCTTCAACGGCGACGGCGAAACGCAGCCCGAGCCCCGCCGGCTCTACGAGCGGCTCACCGGCCCGAAGACGCTGCTCTCGTTCACCGCCGAGGAGGGCGCGGACGCCCACTGCCACGTCGGCGCGCAGCGGCTCGCGACGGCCCGCGTCTTCGACTGGCTCGACGAGACGCTCTAGGCCTCCAGTGCCAGCCCCACGCCGAAGCCGATGAGGACCGTGCCGGTCACGCTGTCGAGGGTGCGGCGCACACGGCGGCGCTCGAGCCAGCCGCGGACGCGGTGCACGAGCAGGAGCAGCAGGATCTGCCAGACCGCACCCACGGCGGCGACGGTGTAGGCGAGCAGCAGGGCGTCGCCGGTGGTGGTGACTCCGGGCGTGAGGAACTGCGGCAGCACCGAGAGGTAGAGGACCAGCACCTTCGGGTTGGTCACGTTGGAGAGGAACCCCTCGCGCCAGCGGCGGAACGCGCTCTGGCGGGCGCGTTTCGCCTCGGCGAGCGACTGGTAGTCACCACGCCACGCGCTGCGCAGCGCCTGGAAACCGAGGTAGCAGAGGTAGGCGACACCGAGCCACTTCACGGTTTCGAAGATCGGGCGCGAGCTCGTGATCACGGCCCCGAGGCCGAGCGCGGCGAGGGTGCCCTGCAGGAAGTTGGCCACGGCGATCCCGGCACACGCCCACGCGCCACCGCGGGCACCGCCCGACAGCGCGTTCTTGAGGACCACCATGCTGTCCGGCCCGGGCGCCACGGCGAGCACCACCATCATGGCGAGGAACCCGCCGTACACACCCCACGTCATGCGGCGAACGTTAACCCGGGTCAGGACTCCAGGGCCAGGGCCGCCCCGAAGCCGACGAGCGCGGTGCCGGTCACACCGTCGAGCGCGCGGCGCACCTTGCGCTGCTTGAGCCACGCGCGCACGCGGTGCACGAAGAACAGCAGCACCAGCAGCCACACCGTGCCCAGCACCGCCACGGTGTAGGCGAGCACGAGCGCGTCCCACGTGGTGGTGCGCACGGGGTCGAGGAACTGCGGCAGCACCGACAGGTACAGCACGAGGACCTTCGGGTTCGTCACGTTGGACAGGAACCCTTCGCGCCAGCGGCGGAAGCCGCTCGTGCGCTTGCGCTGGGTCTCCTCGACTTCCGCGTAGTTGCCGCGCCACGCGCCGCGCAGGGCCTGGAACCCGAGGAACACGAGGTACGCCGCGCCGAGCCACTTGAGCGTGATGAACACCGGCTGGGACCGGGCGATGACCACGCCGAGCCCGAGCGCCGCGGCGGTGCCCTGCAACGCGTTGCCGGCGAAGATGCCGGCCGTCGCGAGCAGCCCGCCGCGGGCGCCGCCGGACAGCGCGTTCTTCAGCATCACCATCGTGTCCGGCCCCGGCGCCAGGACGATGAGGACCACGATGACGAGATAACTGCCGTACCCACTCCAAGTCACGTTGGTCCACGGTAATCGCCGCTCACGGCGGAGTCTCGCGGATTTCGGTCACAGCACTTCGCCGCGCGGGACAACCCCGGCGAACCGGACGGCGTGCTCATCCCGGGAGAGGGAGGGCACGATGAATCCGATTGACGACGGCGAGACGGTGTTGTTTCCGATCGAAGAGGGCGAGACGGTGTTGTGGTCCGGCCGGCCGCAGCGCTACCACCGGCGGTTCCGCGACTACTACTGGTGGGTGGTGCTCGCCGTCCTCGCGTTCGGCGGCAGCTTCGTGATCGCTTGGTTCGACGTGCTGAACGCGGCCTTCTACGCGTGGATCATCGTGCTCGCGCTCGTGGCCGGGTTCGCGGTCGAGCGCCCGAAGGAACGCCGCGCGTTGCTCGCCATCACGACCTACTTCGTCACCGACCGCCGGCTCGTGTTCGTCGCCCACGGCGGGTCGGGCTCGGAGTTCCGCTGGGTGCCGCTCGCGGCTCTCCGGGCGCCCCGCGTGCACGACCTCGGCGACGGCCTCGGGACGATCGACTTCCGCCCGACCTGGTGGGAGTGGGTCAAGGACCAGGAGTACCGGCCCCGGCCCGCGTGGCACCCGATGCTGCCGGAACTGGTCGCCGTCCGCGATGCCGCCCAGCTCGCCGACCTGATCGCGCGGAACGCGGCCCGCCCGTCGCACGTTGGGTGAGACGTGCAGGTCATCATGTCGATCGCCTTGCCCGCCGCGACGCTGCTGCTCGTGATCGTGGGCGCGTGGGAAGTGCGGCCGGGCCGCAAGCCGTCGCGGCTGAAGCGGCGGCTGTCGTCGACGTACCTCGACGAGGTCACCTCGTTCCTCTACGGCACCAAGCGCAACGAGCTCGAGCACCGCGACTCCGTGGAGATGACCCTCGACCAGGACGCTCAGGGCGCGCCGCCGCTGGGGATGATCGACCTGGACCGCGGCGTGGCGATCGTGCGTCCGGTGAACCAGGACAAACGGGCCACGGACTGAAAGCTCTCGAACACGCATTGTTCCGGCCGGTCAATTTACGGTAACGGCTGGCGCTTATCGGCTGTGCTCGGCGTGCCTCGTACCCGGTCGACACCTACGTTCGACGCACGGAAATGTGATCGAAACGAGGTGCTGTGATGAAGCACGACGAATGGTCGCGACGGCAGTTGTTCCGGAGATCCGCGCTGGTGGGAGCAGCCGTACTGGGTGGTCCGGTGTTTCTTTCCGCATGTACGTCGACGTCGTCCGGTGACGCGTTGCAGGCGGCTCAGTCCGCCAAGAAGATCAAAATCGGAATCGCGAACGAATCCCCCTACGGATACACCGATCAAAGCGGAAAAGTCACGGGCGAGGCCCCTGAAGTAGCGCGAGTCGTATTCCGGAACTTGGGGATCGACAACGTCGAGGCGAGCGCGGTCTCCTTCGACCAGTTGATCCCGGCGCTCAACGCGAAGCAGTACGACGTGGTGGCGGCGGGCATGAACATCACGGCGGCACGCTGCGGGCAGGCCGCGTTCTCCATCCCGGACTACTCGGCGCTGACCGCGCTGCTCGTGCCGAAGGGCAACCCACAGCAGGTGCTGACGTTCCAGGACATCGCGGCGAAGAAGGTCAAGGTCGCGGTGCTGTCCGCGGCGGTCGAGAAGGGTTACGCGACCAGCGCCGGTGTGTCCGAAGACCAGATCCAGACGCTGGACTCCCAGGACAACATGCTGCGCGCGGTCACCGACGGCCGCGTCTACGCCGCGGCGCTCACCGACATCTCGCTGAAGGACGTGCTGAAGAAGAACCCTGGCGCCGCCGCCGAGGTGACGCCCGGGTTCGACCCGGTCGAAAACGGCGTGCCGGTGATCTCGGCGGGCGGGTTCGTCTTCCGCACGGCCGACAAGCCGCTGGTCGACGCGTTCAACACCGAGCTGAAGAAGCTGCACGACAGTGGGGAGTGGACGAGGATCGTCGCGCCCTTCGGCTTCACGCAGGCGAACCTGCCGAAGCCGGACGTGACGACCGAGAAGCTCTGCGCCGCGTGACGGGCGGCGCGCCGTGTCGAACGTGCCGCACATCATCTCGTCCATCCTCGCCGGGCTGGGCATCACGATCGAGGCCGCGGTCGGCGGGATCCTCGTCACCATCGTCGTCGCGCTGATCGCCGGGCTCGCCCTGCTCTCACCGAGGTGGCCCGTCCGGGCGGTCGCGCGGGTGTACGTCGAGGTTTTCCGCGGAACGTCCGAGGTCGTCCAGCTGTTCTGGCTGTATTTCGTGCTTCCGGTGCTCGTCGGGCTCCAGCTGGTGCCGTTGTTCGCCGGCATCCTGGTCCTTGGCCTGAACCACGGCGCATACGGGGCCGAGGTCGTGCGCGGCGCCGTGCGGTCGGTGCCGAAGGAGCAGTACGAAGGGGCTGTCGCGCTCAACTTCTCGCCGGTGCAGCGGATGGTGCGGGTGCTCCTGCCGCAGGCGTTCGCCGAGATGCTGCCGCCCTTCAACAACCTGTTCATCCAGCTGCTGAAGAGCACCGCGCTGCTGTCCTTCATCTCCGCGGGCGAGATCACCGAACGCGGTGAGCTGTTGCGGCCGGTGTTCGGCGCGGACATCGGCTGGATCTACGGCACCGAGCTGGTGCTCTACCTCCTGCTCGCCATCCTGATCACGACCGGG
The DNA here is from genome assembly GCF_040607795.1 of Amycolatopsis sp. NPDC005232. Lineage (NCBI taxonomy): Bacteria > Bacillati > Actinomycetota > Actinomycetes > Pseudonocardiales > Pseudonocardiaceae > Amycolatopsis > Amycolatopsis sp. NPDC005232. The sequence goes on from NZ_JBEXHL010000048.1 coordinate 40,164, forward strand.
ATGCGGGCGCTGGAGCGGTGGGCGGCACGCCGGCTCGGCCGCGCACCGGTGGCGAGCACGGCCCCGGTGCTCTCGGTCGGGGGCGGAGGTACCGGATGAACTGGGACTGGCAGGCCGCCGCCGACGCGATCCCGTTGCTGCTGAAGGGATTGCTGGTCACGGTCGAGCTCACGCTGCTCGGTTCGGCCGTCGCGTACGCGCTCGGCTTGGTGCTGGCCTTGCTGCGCCGGGCCGGGATCCCGGTGCTTTCGCGCTTGGTGTTGTTCTTCATCGAGTTCATCCGCAGCACGCCGCTGCTGATCCAGGTCTTCGTACTGTATTGGCTCGTTCCGCCGTTGACGGGGATCACGATGTCGGCGTTCGTCACCGGTGTCGTGGCGCTCGGCGTGCACTACGCGACCTACACCGCCGAGGTCTACCGGGCCGGGATCGAAGCCGTCCCGAAAGGACAGTGGGAGGCGGCGGTGGCGCTGAACCTGCCACGGCCGCGGGTGTGGACGGCGGTCGTGCTGCCCCAGGCGATCCCGCGGGTGGTGCCGGCGCTGGGCAACTACACGATCTCGATGTTCAAGGAAACGCCGCTGCTGCTGGCGATCGGCGTGCTGGACGTGCTCAACCGCGCCAAGGAGGTCGGTGCGGAGACCTTCCGCGTCGTCGAGCCCTACACCCTGGCCGGGGTGCTGTTCCTGCTGGTGAGCCTGCCCTCGTCACTGCTGGCCCGACGATTGGAACGCCGTGCCGAACGAGCCTGACACCGCGATGATCCGGTTTTCCGGTGTGGTCAAGAAGTTCGGTGACCACGTCGTGCTCGACGACCTCGGCTTCACCGTGGCGCCGGGGGAGTTCGTCTCGCTGATCGGTCCCAGCGGATCGGGCAAGACGACGATCCTGCGGCTGCTGATGACGTTGGAGAAGGTGGACGGCGGCACGATCGACGTCGGCGGCGAGTGCCTGAGCCACACTCGCCGCGGCGACCGGCTGGTGCCCGCGGACGAGAAGCACCTGCGGCTGATGCGGCGGCACATCGGCATGGTGTTCCAGCAGTTCAACCTGTTCCCCAACATGAACGTGCTGCGCAACATCACCGAAGCGCCGGTGCGTTCGCTCGGGGTGCCGGCGGCCGAGGCCGAGCAGCGGGCGCGTGAGCTGCTCGGCCTGGTCGGGCTCGAGGACAAGGCCGACGCGCATCCGACGCGGCTCTCCGGCGGGCAGCAGCAGCGGGTCGCGATCGCCCGGGCCCTGGCGATGCGGCCCGACGTGCTGCTGCTCGACGAGGTCACCTCGGCGCTGGACCCGGAGCTCGTCGCCGACGTCCTGCGAGTGCTGCGCGACATCGCGACCACCACGGACATCACCATCCTGTGCGTGACGCACGAGATGCAGTTCGCGCGGGACGTTTCGGACCGGGTGATGATGTTCGACCACGGCCGGGTGCTGGAGGAGGCGCCGCCGGAGAAGCTGTTCACCGCTCCTTCGCACGAGCGGACGAAGGAGTTCCTGCGGGCGGTGATCGACCGGCGCTAGCCCAGGATTTCCTTGGTGGACCGCACCGTCGCGAACTGGTTGTGCAGGTTCGCCGCGGTGACGCGGGAAAGCTCGTCGGCCGTCACGGTCGTGCCGTCGAGGGCGGGCAGGTCGAACGTGAAGGTCGCGTCGAGCGCGAAGGTCACGTCGTAGCCGAGGTTGCCGCCCATCCGGGCCGTGGTCTCGCAGCAGAAGTTGGTCTGGATCCCGGCGAGGACGAAGCTCGTGATGCCGTGGGTCTTGAGCCACGCGTCGAGGTCGACGTCGCCGAGGAAGGCCGAGTTCACCTTCTTGCCGAAGACCAGGTCGGGGCGGGCGCCGTCGAGCTCGGGCAGGAAGTCGTTGCCCGGCTGGCCGGGCCGTAGCGGCGAATCGGCGTGCACGGAGTCGTGGTGCACCAGCACCACGGGCAGGCGGCGCTGCTGCCACGCGTCGAGCAGGGCCTTGATGTTGGCCTCCGCGCCGGGGTTGTTGCGCGGGCCCCAGAACTGCTCGTCGGAGAACCCGCGCTGGACGTCGATGAGGATGAGTGCGGTCATACCGGTGAGTCTCGCCGGGCCGCGGGTACCGAGGGGAGTGGCAGAAGGCGCGCGATCCGGTACTTTTCTGCCATGCGGACGATCGGGGTGCTGCTCCTGCCGGGTACGCGCGCGTTCGACCTCGGGGTGATCGCCGAGGTCTGGGCGCAGGACCGCAGCGAGAGCGGCATCGGCCCGTTCACTGTGCGGCTGTGCGGGGCGGGCCGGCGGCGCACCCTGTTGTCCCCGTTCGGAGAGGTCACGCCGACGCACGGGTTGACCGGACTCGACGGTTGCGACCTCGTCCTCGCGCCCGGCCGCGACGATCCGCACGCTCCGGTGCCGCCCGCCGCGTCGGCCGCGCTGCGCCGGGTCCACCGCTCCGGCGCGACCGTGGCGGGCCTGTGCTCCGGCGCGTTCACCCTCGCGGCCGCGGGCCTGCTCGACGGCCGCCCCGCGACCACGCACTGGTGGGACCTCGACGCACTCGCCGTCGCTGCGCCGAGAGCCGAGCTGCAGCGCGACGTCCTCTACACAGAGTGCGACGGCGTGCTCACCTCGGCGGGCGTGGTCGGCGGTCTCGACCTCTGCCTGCACCTCGTGCGCCGCGACCACGGCGCGGACGTCGCGGCGAAACTCGCGCGGCGCCTCGTGATGCCGCCCGCGCGCGAGGGCGGCCAGCGCCAGTACGTCGAGAACCCGTTGCCCGCGGCGCCTGCCCGGCCGGGTCTGTCGTCCACTATGGACTGGGCGTTGGCGCGGCTGGCCGAGGAGATCGGTGTGGCGGACCTGTGCGGCCACGCCGGGATGAGCGAGCGGACGTTCCACCGCGAGTTCGCCGCGGCCACGGGCGTCACGCCGGGGCGGTGGCTGCGCGGGCAACGGGTGCGGCTGGCGCAACGCCTGCTGGAGACCACCGAGCTACCGGTGGAGCGCGTCGCACAGCGGTCGGGGCTCGGCACGGCCGCGAACCTGCGCCGTCGGCTGCGCGCGGAGGTCGGCGTCGGGCCCGATTCGTACCGGCGGACGTTCCGTTCCGCGCCCGGCGGCGTTACGGTCGGGGTATGGCCGAGTACGAGCACATCCTCGTGAAGCGCGACGGTGACACGATCACCATCACGATGAACCGCGCCGCGCGGCGCAACTCGCTGTCCGCCGACCACCTGACCGAGCTGCTCGCGGCGTTCCGCGAAGCCGGCACCACCGACGCGACGGGCATCGTCCTCGCCGGCGCCGGCCCGGTCTTCTCCGCGGGCCACGACTTCGGCGACGTCGCCGCGCGCGACCTCATGGGCGTGCGCGAGCTGCTGACGTTGTGCACCGAGCTGATGCGCACCATGCAATCGCTGCCGCAGATCGTGGTCGCGCGCGTGCACGGCCTGGCGACCGCGGCGGGCTGCCAGCTCGTGGCCTCGTGCGACCTCGCCGTCGCCGCGTCTTCCGCGGGTTTCGCCCTGCCCGGCGGCAAAGGCGGCTGGTTCTGCCACACCCCGGCCGTCCCGGTGGCGCGCTCGATCGGCCGCAAACGCTTGATGGAGCTGGCTCTGACCGGCGACGTCGTCGACGCCGCCACCGCGCTCGACTGGGGTCTGGTCAACTCCGTCGTCCCGGACGAGGAGCTGGACGACGCCATCGCCGCCCTGCTCGCGCGGGCCACGCGCGGCAGCCGTGCGAGCAAGGCCATGGGCAAGCAGACGCTGTACGCCCAGCTCGACCGCCCGGAAGCCGACGCCTACGCCATCGCGTTGGAGGTCATGGCCTCGGCGTCGCAGCTGCCGGGCGCGCGGGAAGGCATGGCGGCGTTCCTGGAGAAGCGCAAGGCCGAGTGGCCGGACTGAGAAGTCCCAGCCGCTTTCAACGACGCTCGTGCAGCAGCAGGAGTGTGTACGCGGCGATCGACTGCGCGTCGGTGATGCCGCCCGTCGAGATCATCTTCTCGACCTCAGAGCGGGTGAACCACGCCGTGGTCATGTCCTGTTCCTCGAGCTCGCGTTCCGGCTCGCCCTCGGTCAGGTCCGTGGCGAGGTAGACGTGGCCGCGCTGGCTCGACATGCCGGGCGCGACTTCCAGCAGCCCGATCTCCGTGACGGTTTCGGCGCGCAGGCCGGTTTCCTCGCGCAGCTCCCGGCACGCGAGCTCGGCAGGCGGCGTTTCGGCGAGGTCGGGAGCCGTCCCCTGGCAGAACTCCCAGCGGCGCTCGCCGACGGGATAACGGAACTGGTCGACCAGGAGCACGCGGTCGCCGTCCATCGGAATGATCAGGGCGTAGGTCGGTTTGTCGACCACACCGTAGATGCCTTCGCTGCCGTCGGTGCGGCGAATGGCGTCCTCCCGCACCGTCATCCAGTTGTTCCGATACACCTCGCGGGTCGCGACACGCTGAATGGGGTCCACTCGCCCAGTATCGCCGAGCCTGTCCTACCCTCGGCGGGTGCGTCTCGTGATCGCTCGCTGCCAGGTCGACTACGCCGGCCGCCTCACCGCCCACCTGCCGATGGCCACGCGCCTGCTCCTCGTCAAGTCGGACGGTTCGGTGTCCGTGCACTCGGACGACCGCGCGTACAAGCCCCTGAACTGGATGAGCCCGCCCTGCTGGCTCATCGAGGACGGCAACCTGTGGATCGTCGAGAACAAGCAGGGCGAGAAGCTCGTGATCTCGCTCGACGAGATCTACCACGACCACGAGCAAGAGCTCGGCGCCGAACCGGGCCTGCAGAAGGACGGCGTGGAGGCGCACCTGCAGGAACTGCTCGCCGAGCACATCAAGACCCTCGGCGACGGCTACACCCTCGTGCGCCGCGAGTTCCCCACCGCGATCGGCCCGGTCGACATCATGGCCCGCGACGCGGATGGCAAGTCCGTCGCCGTGGAGATCAAGCGCCGCGGCGAGATCGACGGCGTCGAGCAGCTCACGCGCTACCTCGAGCTCCTCAACCGCGACCCGCTCCTGGCCCCCGTTCAGGGCGTCTTCGCCGCGCAGATCATCAAGCCCCAGGCCCGCACCCTCGCGGAAGACCGCGGCATCCGCTGCCTGACCCTGGACTACGACGCCCTGCGCGGCATCGAATCGGACGAGTTCCGGCTGTTCTGAGCCGCCGGCGCAACCCTCGACGACCGTCCTGAGTGGACGATGTGGTGCCTTGTGGGCGCATCTGCGCGTTCGTGAGGTACCGGTCACCGGTGCGCGAGCCGTCAAGATCACATTGGCCGAACGCCCGCGTTTCCCCAGCTCATCGCCGTGGCGAGAAGGCGTTTTCCAAGATCGCCCGTGTCGGGGTGCCGCTCCGGAATTCATGCAGTACTGTCCGGATCTAACAGGACGCTGGTGTTTCCTGTGGGAAATTGTTGAATTCGGAGGTGGCTCGCGTGGAGGTCCTTGCCGACGCGAACCTGCGGCTCGACGCGAGTGCGATCGACTACATCGAGCTGGCGTTCTATTTCGTGCTGGTGCTGGGCATCGGCTATCTCGCCCGCAAGCAGGTGTCGAGCAGTCTCGACTTCTTCCTCTCCGGGCGCTCGCTCCCGGCGTGGGTGACCGGCCTGGCGTTCATCTCGGCCAACCTCGGCGCGATCGAGGTCATGGGCATGTCCGCCAACGGCGCCGAGTACGGCCTGCCGACGGCGCACTACTTCTGGATCGGCGCGATCCCCGCGATGCTGTTCCTCGGCGTCGTGATGATGCCGTTCTACTACGGCTCCAAGGTGCGCAGCGTTCCCGAGTTCATGCTCCGGCGCTTCGGCCCCGCCGCCCACTGGGTCAACGGCAGCAGCTTCGCGCTCGCGCAGATCCTCATCGCGGGCGCCAACCTGTACCTGCTGGCCAGCGTCGTCAACCTGCTGCTGGGCTGGCCGATCTGGGTCTCGATCATCATCGCGGCCGTCATCGTGCTCACCTACACCGCGCTCGGTGGCCTCTCCGCGGCCATCTACAACGAGGTGCTGCAGTTCTTCGTCATCCTCGCGGCGCTGATCCCGCTCACGATCGTCGCCCTGTACAAGGTCGGCGGCTGGAACGGCCTCATCGAGAAGGTGACCAACAGCCCGGGCGGCGCCGCGCAGACGCACTCGTGGCCCGGCAACCAGCTGACCGGTTTCGGCAGCAACTTCCTGTCCGTGCTGGGTCTCGTGTTCGGCCTCGGGTTCGTGCTCTCGTTCGGTTACTGGACCACGAACTTCGTCGAGGTCCAGCGCGCGATGGCGTCGAAGAGCATGTCGGCCGCGCGGCGCACGCCGATCATCGGCTCGTTCCCGAAGATGTTCATCCCGTTCCTCGTGATCATCCCGGGCATGGTCGCCGCGGTGACTGTGACCGAGCTGCAGGGCGCGAACAAGCAGGCCCTGCTCGACGGCAAGCCCGCCCCCAGCGGCGCGACGTTCAACGACGCGCTCCTGCTGCTGATGCGTGACGTGCTGCCGAACGGCATCCTCGGCGTCGCGATCGCGGGCCTGCTCGCGTCGTTCATGGCCGGCATGGCGGCGAACCTGAGCTCGTTCAACACCGTGTTCACCTACGACATCTTCCAGACCTACATGGTGAAGAACCGGCCGGACAAGTACTACCTGAACACCGGCCGCGTGGTGACCATGGTCGCGACGGTCCTGGCGATCGGCACGGCGTTCATCGCGTCGACGTACGCGAACCTGATGGACTACCTCCAGACGCTGTTCTCGTTCTTCAACGCGCCGCTGTTCGCCACGTTCATCCTCGGCATGTTCTGGAAGCGGATGAGCAAGGCGGCCGGCTGGTCGGGCCTGGTGTTCGGTACGGCGGCGGCGATCGTGGTGTTCGTGCTCGACAAGACCGACATCTTTTCCCTGCCGGGGCAGGGCGCGAGCTTCGTGGCCGCGATCGCGGCGTTCGTCGTCGACATCGTGGTGAGCGTCGGCGTCACGTACTTGACGCCGCCCAAGCCGGAGTCGGAGCTGGTGGGCCTGGTCTACTCGCTCACGCCGCGCGATTCGCTCAAGCACGAGACCACCGGCGAAGACGCGGGCTGGTACCGCAAGCCGGTGCTGCTGGCCGGTATCGCCGCCGTCCTCACGCTCGTCCTGAACTTCGTCTTCTAGGAGGACGGCCGCCATGGCAACCGAATCCACACCGCAGGCGCGCAAGGCCGGCGCGTTCGACATCCGCCTGATCATCGCCCTGCTGACCGGCGTCTACGGCATCATCCTCACGGTGATGGGTGCCGCGTTCGAGACCGAGGCCGACCGCGTGAAGTCGTCCGGGGTGAACATCAACCTGTGGGCCGGCATCGCCCTGCTGATTTTCACGGCGTTGTTCATCCTGTGGGCGCGACTGCGCCCGATCGTCGTGCTGGACCAGACCGAGCAGCCCGACGAGGACGAGACCACCGAACCGCCGGCAGCCGGATAGGCGGGTTGTCCGGACAGCCGGGGCCGGCTGCCGCTACCGTGCTCCGCGTGGCGCGCGATCTCAAACTCGGCCGGCTGTTTCCCCTGGTGGTGACCGGTGTCCTCCTCCTGACCGCCTGTGGCGGTCCGCAGCTGGGCAAGGAGAACTTCCCCCGCACCACCGTCCCCGCCGCGAGCGGGGACGGTGGCAGCGGGCCGATCACCGACGCCGCGGTCGCGGCAGGGGCACTGCGCCAGGTGCTGCCGTGCCAGTTCCTCGACAACGCGTCGCTCTCGGCGCTGGGCACTCCCGAGGGCGAGCCCACGGCGTCGAGCGTCCGGTTCGACGAGTGCAGCGCCAAAGTGCGCGACGCCGGCGGCAAGGAGCTCTCGGTCGACGTGCAGCTCGGGGCGATCGTGCTGTTCGCCTCCGACAAGACCACGGGCCAGGTCGGCGGCCTGCCGCAGGTCGAGGTGCCCGACACCACCGGCGGTTCGTGCGAGGTCAGTGCGCTCACCTCGCGCGATCCGAGTCTCGGCATCGCGTTCGAGATCGATTACCCGGGTGGCGATCCGTGTCGTGCGGGACGAACCTTGCTCGCTCCCGCCGTGGACAAGGTGCACAACTCCCCGCTGAAATACCCGGACGTCAAGGGATCCGTGCTCACAGCCGACGCGTGCGCGGTGCTCGACCAGTCCGCCGTGGACGCCGTGCTGAAGGGCACGAAGGGCGGGGCGACCGGGCTGCACAGCTGCCAATGGGGCAACAGCCCGAACATCACGGTGATGTTTTTCCCGGCCCTCCCGCCGCTGGAAGGCGACGGCTGGCTGAAGGCCGACGTCGGCGGTGCGAACCAGGCGTACGCCAAAAAGGGCACCGCCGGGACAGACTGCAAGGTCGAGTGGCAGCACCGGCCGTGGCAGGGTGACCACGTGGAAGTCGTCCAGGTGGGATTCACCGACTACGACCTCAAGCCGGGTACCAGCGACCCGTGCGCGACGGCGACGACGCTGGCGAAAAGCGTCGCGGGGAACCTGCCGAGGGCCTGAAGCTTGGCGGTGGGCCGGTGTCGGCGGCTAGGTTGGTGACATCCACCACGCCGATGTGTCGGAGGTCTGCCATGAAGAAGATCATCAACGATCCGGCGACAGTGGTCGCGGAGTCCTTGAAAGGCCTCGCCGTGGCCCACGCCGACATCCTCCGTGTCCAGGACGATCCGGCCGTCGTGGTGCGGGCCGACGCGCCGGTGCCGAGCAAGGTCGCCGTCATCTCGGGTGGCGGCTCCGGCCACGAACCGCTGCACGGCGGGTTCGTCGGGCGCGGCATGCTCGACGCGGCGGTGCCCGGCGCGGTGTTCACGTCCCCGACGCCGGACGGGGTGCAGGCCGCGGTCGCCGCGACGACCGGGCCGTCCGGTGCGTTGCTGATCGTGAAGAACTACACGGGTGACGTGCTGAACTTCGAGACCGCCGCCGAGCTGGCCGCGGCCGAGGACCTCGAGGTGCGCAGCGTCGTGATCGACGACGACGTCGCGGTGAAGGACTCCACGTTCACCGCCGGCCGCCGTGGCGTCGGCGGGACCGTGCTGCTGGAGAAGATCGTGGGCGCGGCCGCGGAGCGGGGCGACTCGCTCGACGCCGTGGAGGCGCTGGCGCGCAAGGTCGTCGGGCAGGTGCGGTCGATCGGGGTGGCGTTGAGCGCTCCGATCGTGCCGCACGTCGGCGAGCCGAGCTTCGACCTGGGACCGGACGAGATCGAGTTCGGCATCGGCATCCACGGCGAGCCGGGCCGCGAGCGCATCCCGGCCGAGCCCGCCGACGCGCTGGTGGCGCGGATGGTCGAGGCGGTCGCGTCGGATCTGCCGTACGAGGCGGGCGACAAGGTGCTGCTGTTCACGAACTCCATGGGTGCCACGCCGTTGCTGGAGCTCTACCTCGCGCACGGCATCGCCGAGCGGCTGCTGGCCGAGCGTGGGATCGTGGTCGAACGCAGGCTGGTCGGACCGTACATCACGAGTCTCGAGATGCAGGGGATGAGCCTGACGCTGCTGAAGCTGGACGACGAGCTGACCGAGCTGTGGGACGCGCCCGTGTGGACGTCCGCGCTGCGGTGGGGGATCTGATGGGTTGTTCTTCCGAAGGAGTCGCGGCCGCGCTGCGAGCCGCGGCCGAAGTCGTGGCCGAGCACCGCTCCGAGCTGGTGGAGCTCGACCGCGCCATCGGCGACGGCGACCACGGCGAGAACATGAGCCGCGGGTTCACCGCGATCGTGTCCGCCTTGGAGACGGAGGTGCCCGCCACCCCGGCGGGCGTCGCCAAACTGGCGGCCACCACGTTGATCTCGAAGGTCGGCGGCGCGGCGGGACCGTTGTACGGCACGGCTTTCCTGCGTGCGTCGACGAAACTGGGCGACGCGGCTTCGATCGACGTGCCGCTGCTGGTGGCCGCTCTGCAGGCCGCTTTGGACGGTGTGCAGGCGCGCGGCAAAGCGGTTGGCGGCGACGCGACGATGGTCGACGCGCTCATCCCGGCCGTCTCCGCGGCCGCCGCTTGCCCTGCGGACGCTCCGATCGCGGACGTGCTGACCGCGGCGGCCGACGCGGCCGACCGCGGCGCCGAGTCCACAGTGGACCTGGTGCCCCGCAAGGGCCGGGCTTCGTACCTGGGCGAACGCGCCGTCGGCCACATGGACCCCGGCGCCCGCTCCACGGCCCTGCTGCTGCGCGCGTTCGCGGAGGCTGCCCGGTGACCGTGGGGATCGTGCTCGTCTCGCACAGCGCCAAACTGGCCGAAGGCCTGGCCGACCTGGCCGCCCAAATGGCCCCCGACGTCCGCATCATCCCCGCCGGCGGCCTCCCCGACGACGGCGGCATCGGCACCGACTACGACGAAGTCGTGGCCGCCACCCAACGCGCCGACTCCGGCGACGGCGTGGTGCTGCTCTACGACCTGGGCAGCGCGCAGATGACGGCGGAGCTCGCGGTGGAGTCTCTTTCCGGCGGCCTTGCCGCCGTGGTCGCCGACGGTCCTCTGGTGGAGGGCGCCATCGCGGCCGCCGTCGCTGCTCAGGGCGGAGCGGACCGCAAGGCAGTGGCTTCGGCCGCTGCCGGCGCCGGCCTGGCCCCGGACCTCGCCGCGGTGGACTCTCCTGGTGATGCCCAGGAGAAGGAACTCACGCTGACGAACGAGGTCGGCCTCCACGCCCGCCCCGCCGCCGTCCTGGTGCGCAGCCTGGCCTCCCTGGAAGCCGAGGTGACGATCCGCCTGGGCGACCAGGAAGCCGACGCCCACAGCGTCCTGGCCCTCATGTCCCTCGGCGCCCGGCAGGGCGACCACATCGTCGTGCGCGCCCGGGGGCCCGAGGCTTCGGACGCGCTCGCCACGGTGACCGGTCTGGTGGAGTCGAACTTCGGGGAGTAGCGGGTCTATTGTGGACTCTTTTGCTGCGATGGGCGGCGGCGGATCACCGTTCTCCGCCACCGCCCACTCGCGCATTCCGGCAATTCACAAACCGGAATCCCCTCACGCCGCCAGCGCGATCCCCAGCCAGATCGCCCCGATCACGGCCGCCCCGCACAGCGCGGCGAGTAGCAACATCACCGTGCTGATCTGCCCCGGTTGGCGCGGCAGTCGCATCGGTTGCGTGGGCGGGCCCCAGTAGTCCTGGGAATTCTGTGCGGCCGGTCCGGTCGTGCTCGTCATGCCGCTACCTCCGTCCCTCGACCGGCAAATCCTTTGTGGTCCGGACGTCGGGCCGGCCGCGTTCTCCGTTACCGGAATCGACGACCGGGTTTTTGACCGATTCCCGATCGAAAGGAATCGTCGCGGTCGGTATTCGCGCTGTTCTCCGGAGTTGTCGGTGCCGAGCGATACCCTCGCGCGGTGAACCTCCCCACCGAGTTCAGCGCTCTGATCGAGCACGCGCGCACCGCGGTGCGCCTCCACCCCGTGCACGGCGAGCCCGCCGTCGGCGAAAGCCACCTCGGCGGCCCCCTGCTGTGGCCCGCGAGTGAACCGTGGCCGACGTGTCCCGTCACCTGGCCGGCGAAGCCCGAGGCGACCGACGATGGTTGGACCGGCGGGCACCCGGACGACGAGCCGGTGCCCGCGATGGTCGGTGCCGCCCAGTTCTACCGCCGGGATTTCCCGGAGCTGCCGTTCCCCGATGGCATGGATCTCGCGCAGGTGCTGTTGTGCCCGACTCTGCACGAAAGCAAGCACCACTACGGCCCCGCCGTGCGCCTGCTCTGGCGAGACTCGAGCACCGTCGGCGAAGTCGCCGAAGCGCCGGAGCCACCCGAAGAAGCGGACGACATGTTCCTGCCCCAGCCACGCGTCCTGCACCCGTGCCGGCTCCGGGAATTCGCCTACGTCGAGGAGTTCTCCCCGGACCGCCGCGCGCAGCTGGGGTTGCCGACGAGCCGCGATGACGTCGAGTACGAGCTCGGCCAGTTCTCGAAAGTCGGCGGCTGGACGGCTTGGTATGCCGGGGATCCGGAAGACCTGAGCTGTCGCGAGTGCGGCGCGCGCCTGCGTCAGGCGATCGCGCTGGCGACGCAGGAGGACGAGATGCCTTGCGGGTGCGAGCGGAGGGACGACGAGGAAGCCGACTGGGAGTTCGGCGAGCAGGGCGCGTTGAACATCTTCCTGTGCCCCACCGACCCGCGGCACCCCGTCAAGGTGCGGACGGAGTAGGCGGCAACAACGGCCCGCCACTCCAGTGCTGGAACACCAGGTTCGTGTGCACCCGCGCGACCTCGTCGCGGGCCGTCAGCTCGTCCAGCACCAGCCGTTGGAGTTCGGCGGCTGAGCTGGTGGCCACGTGGGCGAGGAAGTCGTCCGGGCCCGTGAGGTGGTAGACGGCGCGCACCTCGGGCAGGGCGAGCAGGTCGGACACGAACGGGTCCACCAGCTCGCGCCGGTGGGGCCGGACCTGCACGAACAGGAATGCCTCCAGGGGCCGCCCGAGTTTGGCGGCGTCGACGGAGGCGTGCTGGCCCGTGATCACGCCCGTCGAGCGGAGGCGGGCCACGCGGTCGAGGCAGGTGGACGGCGCGACGCCGACGGCGGCCGCGAGGTCCTTGTTCGACGTCCGGGCATCGTTCTGCAGCACGCGCAGAATCTCGAGGTCCACCGTGCTCAGTTCGACGGAATCGCTCATCCGCGAATGATATCCGAAAGCGTTGCGGCAAAACCGCACGATGGCCGACGCTCAGCGCCATGACGAACGCGCTGCGCACCCGAGCCGTCCACGCCGGCCGCGACGACCTGACCGACCTGGGCCTGCACGCCGTACCCCTCGATTTTTCGACGACGTACCCGTCCCGCGACAGCGCGGCCGAGGCTCTGAGGATCGACGAGTTCTCGACCGGCGGCGAGGTCTCCGGCATCTACGGCCGTGTCAGCAACCCGACCGTCGAGCGGTTCGAGCGGGCGCTGGCCGAGCTGGAGGGGTTCGACCACGCGGTGGCGTTCGCGAGCGGGATGGCGGCGGTGTCCGCGTGCCTGCTTTCCGCCGCGTCGCAAGGAAAGCGGCACGTCGTGGGCGTCCGGCCGCTGTACGGGTCGACCGATCACCTGCTGACGTCCGGGCTGCTCGGCACCGAGGTCACGTGGGCAGCGCCCGGTGAGGTCGCCGCGGCGCTCAGGCCGGACACCGGCCTGGTCTTCGTCGAGACACCCGCCAACCCGACGCTCACCGAGCTCGACGTCAATGCCCTCGTCGACGCGTGCGGCGACGTGCCCGTGCTCGTTGACAACACCTTCGCCACGCCCGTCCTGCAACGCCCCGGCCGCCACGGCGCGCGCCTCGTGCTGCACAGCGCGACGAAGTTCCTCGGCGGCCACGGCGACGTGATGGGCGGCGTTGTGGCTTGCGACGCGGAGGAAGCCGCGCGGCTGCGGGGAATCCGGTTCGCCACGGGCGCCGTGCTGCACCCGCTGGCGGGGTACCTGTTGCTGCGCGGGCTTTCCACGCTCCCGCTGCGCGTGACGGCGGCCAGCGACACCGCCGCCGTGCTGGCCGAGCGGCTCAAGAGGCACGAAGCGGTGACCGCCGTGCACTACCCGAAGCTGGGCGGCCCGCTCGTCGCCTTCGAGGTGGCGGGGGATCCGCACGCGCTGATCGCCGCCGTCCGGCTGGTCACGCCGGCGGTGAGCCTCGGCAGCGTCGACACGCTCATCCAGCACCCGGCGTCGCTCACGCACCGGGTCGTCGCCGAGAGCGACCGCGAGGAGGCGGGCATCACCCACGGGCTGATCAGGCTCTCGGCCGGGCTCGAGGACGTCGAGGACCTCTGGCACGACCTCGACCAGGCGCTGAAGGCCTGCTGACCGTCAGCCGCCGCAGCACCCGCCGCCGCAGCAGCCACCCGACGGCGCGGGGCTCGCGGCGGAGCCGGTGAGCGCGACGGTGGTCAGCAGCTTCACGGTGTCGGTGTGCCCCTCGGGACACGGCGCCGGCGCGCCGGATTCGCTCATCGGCCGTTGCAGCTCGAACGTGTCGGTGCAGTCGCGGCAGCGGTAGGCGTAAGTGGGCATGCGTCGATTATCGCTGCCGCGCAGGCGGGTGGGAAGCTGTCTTCGTGGACGTTCCCCAGATCACGGACCTCCCGCACCTCGGCCAGGTCGTCCCCGCGGTGCTGGGCGCGCTCGGCGTGCCGGGCGAGGCGGGTTCGCTCGCGCTGCCGGAGGCGCGCAGTGCGTGCGTGCTGCTCATCGACGGCCTCGGCTGGCAGCTCCTCGCCGAGCACGCGGCCGACGCGCCCGTGCTCACGGAGCTCGCGAAGAGCCCGTTGCGCGTTGGCTTCCCGTCGACGACGGCGGCCGGCGTCGCCGCGATCGGCACCGGCCTGGCATCGGGGGAGCACGGGATGGTCGGGTACACGTTCGAGGTGCCGGGCACGGGCGTGCTCAACGCCCTGCGCTGGCGCTCCCACGAAGACGGCAGCGACTTGCGCGGCGCCCTCCCGCCCCGCTCGGTCCAGCCGCTTCCGACGACTTTCGAACGCGCCGCCGCGGCCGGCCTCGACGCCGCCGTCGTGTCCTCCGCCCAGTTCTCCGACACGGCCCTGACCCGCGCCACCCAGAGCGGCGCCCGCTACGCCGGCGTCCACGCCCTGGGCGACCTCGCCGCGCGGACGCTGGAGGTGCTCGCGGCACCGTCGTTCTGCTACGCCTACCACAGCGAACTCGACCTGCTCGGCCACCTCTACGGCCCCGGCTCCACCGCCTGGCGCATGCAGCTTCGGCACGTCGACCGCCTTGTCGAGTCCATTGTGGACGGACTCCCCGCGGGCGCGCTGCTGGCCGTCGTCGCCGACCACGGCATGGTGACCGTGGACGACAAACTCGACCTCGAGGACACCCCGGAGCTGCTGGACGGCGTCCGCGCCTTCGGCGGCGAGGTCCGCGCCCGCCACGTCTACACCGAATCGGGCGCGGCTGCCGATGTCCTGGCGGCCTGGCAGTCCGTCCTCGGCCCGCGCGCCTGGGTCCTGCCCCGCGACGAGGCCATCGCGCAAGGCTGGTTCGGCACCGTGAGCGACCGCGTGCGCCCCCGCATCGGCGACGTCGTCGCCGCGGCCCAGGGCACGTTCGGCATGGTCCGCGGCCTGGCCGAAGCGGTCGAGACGTCGCTGATCGGCCAGCACGGCTCCCTGACGGAGGCTGAGCAGCTGGTGCCGCTGGCCCTCGCGCAAGGCTGACGCGGCTTCCGGGCGTTTGACACTCGGGCAGGGCGATCAGTTGGTACCTGCGGCCCGCGCACGGCTGAGCCGACTCGGTCTGGGTTTGTCGCCGGCGCGGCAATCCTGAGCCTGCCGGGCCGGCCAACCTGACCCGAGCCCTGAAGGTCGCGATCGGGAAACCAGGCAACGTGTTTCCAGCTTCACTTGCCGGCCTGGCATGCCCCGGCCGGCAACCGCTTGTCGCGCGGAGCGAACCAGTATCGGTCGGTGTGGCCGCGTTCGGCGAGGGCTGCTCGACCGGCACCACGCCAGGCCGGCGAGATCGACCGGGTCTGGCACGCAGCAGACCTGGTCGGGCGATCCACATGGCGTCCATCTCGCCGCGAGGCTTGGTGATCAAGCCGCCCGGGCCGAGGACCACTTCGGCGTCGTCGGAGCGGAAGCCGATCTGGCCGGATCAGATCCAGCGGTGTGGGTCGCCTCGGGTCGCCGCTCGGCCGCGGTCAGGCGGAGCGGCAAGGTGGACCACGCTCTGCAGCCCACCGATCCCGCCGGTTAACGTGTTTCCCGTGCCCCGACACAATCGCCCCGGCAGAGATCGGCATGGTCGTGCCGAGCAGCCCGACGTCGGCGCAGCCAGCGGCTGGGCACACGCCGAGTCCGGCCCCGACGGCGAGTGGCTGGTGCGTACCGTGCCCGGCTCGCACGCGACCAAGACGTACCGCTGCCCCGGCTGCGACCACGAGATCCGGCCCGGCACGCCCCACGTCGTCGTGTGGCCCGCCGACGAAACCGGTTCCGTCGCCGACCGCCGCCACTGGCACCGCACCTGCTGGGACGCCCGTGCCCGGCGGCGCCCGAACCGGCGCTGGTAGCCCGAAACCGCAACGGGTGACGGCCGGGGAACCGGTGCCGGAACTCTCGAAGACCCCGAATCACGCAGGAGCTCACCGAAGCTCACCGGCGGAAATGTCGCGAAACCGCCCCCTCGTACACCTCTTCCTCGAACCGCGTGAACCCCAGCCGCTCCACCACCCGCAGCGATGGCGCGTTCGTCGAGTTCACGCTGATCAACACCGGAATCTCCGGCAGCTCCCGCTCAGCCCACTCCACGGCGGCGCTCGCCGCCTCCACGGCGTACCCCCGGCCCCACGCCGACGGCGCGAAGCGGTACGCCAGGTTCAGCACCCGCTCGCCCCGGAACAGCCGCAGCCGCACCCCCGTCAGGCCCAGCACCTCGGCCCCGCCCTGCTCCCGCACGGCGCAGTAGCCGAACCCGTGCTCGGCCCAGTGGGCGAGCCATGAGTCGAACAGCAGGTCGCCGGTCGGGGTGTCCGGTGGGTCCGGGTTGAAGCGGTGCGTCGCCGGGTCCGTCTGGATGGCGACGACGGCGGCGCGGTCCTCCTCGGTGAACGGGTGCAGCACGAGTCGCGAGGTCTCGATCTTCCTGGGCATCTCCCTCAGCACACCCCGCACGCTAGCGGCGGGGTCCGACAGAATCACCGTCATGACCGAACTGCCGCTCCTCCTGCTGCACGCCTTCCCCCTCGACGCGCGCATGTGGGACCCCGTCCGCGCGCCCCTGGCCGAGCGCCTGCGGCTGATCACGCCGGACCAGCGCGGCCTGGGCCGCAGCCCGCTGCCGGAGACCGACCGCGAGCCGAGCCTCGACGACGCCGCGCGCGACGTCCTCGCGCTGCTCGACCGGCTGGAACTCGACGAAGTGGTGCTCGGCGGCTGTTCGATGGGCGGTTACGTCGCCCTCGCGGTGCTGAAAGCAGCCCCCGAGCGCGTCGCGGGGCTCGTGCTCATCGACACCAAAGCCACGCCCGACTCGCCCGAAGCGGCCGAGAACCGCCTCAAGGTCGCCGAACGCGCCGAGGCCGAGGGCGTCCAGGGCTGGCTGGCCGATGCGAACCTGCCGAACCTCCTGCACAACCAGGACCCCGCCGAACGCGTGCGCGAGCTCATCGACGCGCAGCCGCCCGCCGGGGTCGCGTGGGCGGCACGCGCGATGCGCAACCGTCCCGATTCGCTGGACGTGCTGCGCAAGTCCGACGTGCCCGCGCTCGTCATCGTCGGCGAGGAGGACAAGCTCACCCCCGTCGAGGAAGCCGGCAAGATGGTCGACGCCCTCGACGAGGCCAGGCTCGTCGTCCTGCCCGGCGCCGGTCACCTCACGCCGCTCGAAGACCCGGCGGGCGTCGTCGAGGCGATCCTGGGCTGGTTCGCCTAGTGTCCTGAGTCGTTAATTCGTTGGCAGTAGGCGGCGAGGGTGTCGAGGATGTGGTCGGCGGTCTTGGTCCAGACGTAGGGTTTGGGATTGG
>NZ_JBEXHL010000049.1:0-54337 GCF_040607795.1 Amycolatopsis sp. NPDC005232
CGGCCCCTGGGCCGCGCGAAAACCGGGAGGGAAGAAGCCGGCTTGAAGCGATCTCGCACGCCTCGGCGAAGCCGGGGCAGACAACACAGCGATCTCGCACGCCTCGGCAAAGCCGGGGCAGACAACAGGGGACAGTCATGAGCGAGCAGCGCAACACCGAACTCGGGGACTTCCTGCGCGCCCGCAGGGCGGCGCTGACGCCCGCGGACACCGGGGTCCCGACCTACGGCACCCCGCGGCGCGTCCCCGGGCTGCGGCGCGAAGAGGTCGCGCAGCTCGCCGGCGTGAGTGTGAACTACTACACCCGCATCGAGCAGGGCGAGAGCCACCAGATGTCCGACTCGGTGATGGAGGCCATCGCCAACGCGCTGCGCCTCGACGAGAGCGAGCGGATGCACCTGCTGCGCCTGGCCTGGCCCGCCCAGGTGATGCGGCGGGAGGCCGGCCCGGAAATGGTGCGTGACTCGGTTCTCGCGCTGGTCGAGAGCAACATCGACCAGGCGGCGATCATCGTCGGCCGGCGGACCGACCTGCTCGGCGGCAACCGGCTCGGCTTCGCGTTGCTCGGCATCGACCGCGACGCGCGGCCCAACCTGACCAAGCACATGTTCCTCGAGCCCGCGATGCGCGACCTCGTCGTCGACTGGGAGCGCCAGGCACACAACGCGGCCTCCTACCTGCGGATGACCACCGGCGAGCAGACCGACGACCCGAAGATGGCGGAGCTGATCGGCGATCTGAGCATCCAGAGCCCCGAGTTCGCGCGGATCTGGGCCGCGCACCCCGTGGCGCAGTGCCTGCACTCGGTGCGCGAGTACGACCACCCGCTCGTCGGGCGGCTCACCCTCAACGAGGAGAGCCTGCGGATGCCCGACGACTCCGGTCAGCGCATCATCTTCTCCGGTGCCGAGCCCGGCTCGCCGTCGGCCGAGCGCCTGAAGCTGCTCGACTCGCTGGTCTCTTGAAGCCTTACAGCTCGTCGAAGACCAGCACAGTGTGCGTCGAAAGCACGTCCTTCATCGCCTGAAGCCGTTCGAAGACCAGGTCGCGCAGGCTGTCGGCGTCGCTCGTGCGCACGAACAGGATGAGGTCGTTGTCCCCCGAGACGAGCCCGCCGTGCTCGATCTCGGGGATGCTCTTGAGCGCCGCGCTCACGGTGCGCCACGAGTTCTGCGTGACCTTGAGGTAGACGTACGCCGCGAGCCCCTGCCCCATCCGGCGCGGGTCGGTCACTGCGGCGTACCCGGTGATCACGCCTTCGCGGTGCAGCCGCTCCACCCGCGTGTAACAGCCCGCTCGCGAAATGTGCACGCGCTCGGCCAGCGCGCGCATCGACGCGCGCCCGTCGGCCTTCAGCTCGGCGATGAGTTTCAGGTCGACCTCGTCCAGGACCGCCGCCATTCGTCCACCCGGCTCGGACATCCCCGCACCTCTCGACGCCAATAATCCGGCCCATCGCGGCCGGATGAGCCATTGTTCCACACTTGTCGTCGATCCCTGGATCCCTGATCGGTACGGAGCGAAGATCGGCGTTAGACGTCTTCCCCTGTTCCCCGTCGATCGGAGCTGCCGGTGACCACCACGGAACTCACCGCCGCGTCGTTCTTCCTCCCGAGCGACGAGCCCCTGGGCCTCATCACCGCCGCCGGCGCACCCGTCGCCGACGCCGCTCTGGAGATGCCTGCCGACGACGTGCTGCTGCGCCTGCACCGCGCGATGGTGTCGGGCCGCCGCTTCGACGCGCAGGCCACCGCCCTGACCAAGCAGGGCCGCCTCGCCGTGTACCCGTCCGCGCGTGGCCAGGAGGCCGGCGAGATCGGGTCGATCCTCGCGCTGCGTCCGCAGGACTGGCTCTTCCCGACTTACCGCGACTCGATGGCCGTGGTCGCGCGCGGCGTCGACCCGGTCGAGGTCCTCACGCTGCTGCGCGGCGACTGGCACTGCGGCTATGACCCGTACCGCGCCAACGTCGCGCCCCAGTGCACGCCTTTGGCCACGAACACGCTGCACGCTGTCGGGTTCGCGCACGCCGCCAAGACCAAAGGCGAGGACACCGTCGCGCTCGTGCTGCTCGGCGACGGCGCCACCAGCGAAGGCGACACCCACGAGGCGCTGAACTTCGCGGCCGTGTGGCAGTCGCCGGTGGTGTTCCTGGTGCAGAACAACGGTTACGCCATCAGCGTCCCGCTCTCGAAGCAGACCGCGGCGCCTTCGCTCGCGCACAAGGGCGTGGGCTACGGCATGCCGTCGGTGCTGGTGGACGGCAACGACGCGGCCGCCGTGCACGCCGTGGTGGAGCAGGCCGTCGCGCGCGCCGCCGCGGGTGGCGGGCCGACGTTGATCGAGGCCCTCACCTACCGCATCGAGTCGCACACCAACGCCGACGACGCCACCCGCTACCGCGACCGCGCCGAGGTCGAGGCCTGGCTCACCCGCGACCCGATCGCGCGGCTCGAGCGTTACCTCACCGACCGTGGCCTGCTCGACGACGTGGCGCGCGAGGAAATCGCCGCACGCGCCGAGGCCGAAGCGGCGTCGTTGCGCGAGCGCATGAACGTGGACACGGTGCTCGACCCGGCGGACCTGTTCCGCCATGTGTACGCCGAGCCGACGGCCGCATTGCGCCGCCAGGCCGAAGACCTCACCGCCGAACTCTCCTTCGGAGCCGAAGAATGACCGCGACCCTGGAGTCCACTTCGGACACTGTTGCCGAACCGGACACCGTCACCATGGCGGGCGCGCTCAACCGCGCCCTGGCCGACGCGCTGGCCGAGGACGAGCGCGTGCTCGTGTTCGGGGAGGACGTCGGCACGCTCGGCGGCGTCTTCCGCGTCACCGACGGGCTCGCCGCCCGCTTCGGCGAGACGCGCGTGTTCGATACCCCGCTCGCCGAGTCGGGCATCGTCGGCACGGCCATCGGCATGGCGATGAACGGCCTGCGGCCCGTGGTGGAGATGCAGTTCGACGCGTTCGCCTATCCCGCGTTCGAGCAGATCACCAGCCACCTCGCCAAGCTGCGCAACCGCACGCGCGGCGCCGTCGAGCTGCCCATCGTGATCCGGATCCCCTACGGCGGCGGCATCGGCGGCGTCGAGCACCACTGCGACTCCTCCGAGGTCTACTACACGCACACGGCGGGCCTGCGCGTCGTCACGCCGGCTTCACCTGCCGACGCGTACGCGCTGCTGCGCCAGGCGATCGACAGCCCGGACCCGGTGATCTTCCTGGAGCCCAAGCGGCGGTACTGGGAGAAGGAGACCGTGCGGCTCGACCACCGATCGTCCACTCTGGACCGCGCGGTCGTCCGGCGCCCGGGCACCGACGTCACGCTGATCTCCTACGGCGGCGCTCTCGGTACCACGCTGGAAGCCGCCGCGGCGGCCGAGGAAGAGGGCTACAGCGCCGAGGTGATCGACCTGCGCAGCCTCGCGCCGTTCGACCTCGAAACGGTTGCCGCTTCGGTCCGGCGCACCGGGCGTGCGGTCGTGGTGCACGAGGCGAGCCGCTTCTGCGGTTACGGCGCCGAGGTCGCGGCCCAGCTTTCGGAGACGTGCTTCCACTACCTGGAGGCGCCCGTGCTGCGCGTCGGCGGGTTCGACATCCCTTACCCCGCCCCGAACCTGGAGAAGCACCACCTGCCCAACGTCGACCGAGTGCTCGACGCGATCGAGCGGCTGCAGTGGGACGACGCCGCCCCGCTCGCGGGCGGAGGTGCGTGATGGCCGTCTTCAAGCTGCCCGACCTGGGCGAGGGCCTGACCGACGCCGAGATCGTCGCGTGGCACGTGACGGTGGGCGACACCGTGACCGTCGACCAGACGGTGGTGGAGGTCGAGACGGCCAAGGCGAGTGTCGAGGTGCCGGTGCCGTTCGCGGGCCGCGTCGCGACGCTGCACGGCGCGGCCGGCGACGTGCTGACCGTCGGCAGTCCGCTGATCACGGTGGAGGAGGCGCCGGCGTTTCTCGAGCCTGGAGTGGTGACGCCTACGCCTGTTTCTTCGGAGGGCAGTGGCAATGTCCTGATCGGGTACGGCACCGGCACGGCTCAGGCGCGGCGGACCCGTCGCGCTCGGGGCACGCGTCGGCCGGCGGCGGCTGCTCCTGCGCCACGGCCGGTGAACGAACGCGTGCGCGTGGTGTCACCGCTGGTGCGGCAGCTCGCCAAGCAGTCCGGTGTGGACATTCACGCGCTTGCCGGTTCGGGTACCGACGGGATCATCAGCCGAGCCGACGTCGAGCGAGCAATCGCGGCGACCGTCGAGCCTGTTGTTCCTGCCGCCGCCGACGAACGCCGGATCCCGTTGCGCGGCATCCGCAAAACCGTCGCCGACAAGCTCACCCGCTCGCGCCGCGAAATCCCCGAAGCCACGGTGTGGGTCGACGTCGATGCTACGGCCCTGCTCGAAACCCGCGCCGCCCTCAACGCCGACGCCGCGGCCCCGAAGATCAGCCTGCTCGCGCTGCTGGCCAAGTTCACCGTCGAAGGCCTGCGTCGCTTCCCCGAGCTCAACGCGCACCTCGACGGCGACGAGATCGTGATCCCCTCGGCCGTGCACCTCGGGTTCGCCGCGCAGACCGACCGCGGCCTCGTGGTCCCCGTCGTGCCCGGCGCGCACGATCTGTCCGTGGAACAGCTCTCCGGCGCTCTCGCCGAGCGCACCGAGCGGGCCCGCTCCGGCTCGCTCGCCCCCGCCGAGCTCACGGGCGGCACGTTCACCATCAACAACTACGGCGTGTTCGGCGTCGACGGTTCCGCCGCCATCATCAACCACCCCGAGGTCGCGATCCTCGGGATCGGCCGGATCATCGACCGCCCGTGGATCGTCGACGGCCAGGTCGTGCCGCGCAAGATCACCGAGCTGACGCTGGCGTTCGACCACCGCGTCTGCGACGGCGGCACGGCGGGCGGGTTCCTGCGCTTCATCGCGGACTGCGTGGAGTCACCGCTGCGGCTCCTGCGCGGCTTGTAGCGTTCCTCAGGCGAACGTGATCTCACTGAGGTCGATCGACACCAGCAGCGGTTCCGGGACCGGCCTGCCGTCCTCCCCGACGGGGTGGACGCGGCGCTTGGTCGGGACCACGATGCCGTCGACCTCGCGGTGCTCCGAGGAGTAGTGCGCCGCGAGGCCGCCGGCGACCACCTCGGCGTCGTAGTCGTGGCGGCGGATGAGGCCGTCGGCGTCGAAGTAGAACGTCTGCACCTTGTTGTGTGTGGTGAGGTCGTCGGGGAACTCCACGCGCAGGCGGCGCCACGTCTCGCCGTCCTCCTGCCACGGCTCGAGCTCCTCGGTGCGGAAGCCGGGGCGCGTGAGCGTGAACGGCGTGGTCAGGTAGGTCCACATCGCGTAGCCCGCGAAGTACGCCGTCTGCAGCCGATCCCACTGCGACTCCAACGTGTGGCCGGCGAAGGACGCGCGGGTGTTATCGCGCTCCTCCACGTCTTCGCCGGCCTCGTTCTCGATCGCCACGTGCTCACCGCGGAACGCCGTGCGCAGTCCGGGCCCGCCGAACGGCGCGTGGCTGGCGAACTGCCGGTGCAGATCGACGCGGACGGTGATGTCGTCGAGCAGCCCGGCCTGCCCCTTCAGCGGGAACACGACCCCGCCGTTGCTCAGGTGCGCGGTCACGCTGTTGAGCTCGTTCCAGCGCTTCAGCCCACCGTGCGCCTCGACGGCGATGTCCAGCAAGTCACGCATTGTCCGTTCACTCCGATCCAGTCCTTGGATGGCGCGGCTCCTGCGCCACTCAATGAATATGACCGGTCGTCTTAGATCTTGTCAACCCCCTCTGAACTGGAAGGGGTCGCTCTTTGCTACCGGCGACCGGCGAAGAACTCCCGGCCCGCCGGCACCCACAACAGGACCACGGAGGCAATCTGCAGCACCCCGACCACCGGGATAACCGCGTGGAACATCTCCGAGGACGACCACGAGAACACGCTGAACACCAACCCCAGCGGCTGCGAGACGGTGACCAGCCGGCGCACCCACGGCCGCCCGCCACCCAACTTCCACGCCGGCACCAGGCACAACACCAGCAGCACCGCGTGGAACACCACCGCCGACCCGACCGCGATGTCGGCCGAGCGCGCCACCTCGGCCGCACCGAACTCCGGATGCGCGGCCACGATCTCGTTGCGCAGCACCGCTTCCCGCGCCCACATCACCAGCGGCACCACGACGTGGCCCACCGCCACGATGACCAGCAGCACCCGCGAAACCTGAACGACGGTCGGCACTCGGGCCGGAGCTATCGCAGTCATTCCTGCCCTTCGATCGGTTGCCGCTTCCTCCGCCACCGCGGCCCAGCCCCACGCTGAGCAGTCGACGCCGCATCACCTCGCGTCGCCCAGGCCTGGTTCAGCCGGGTGATCAACTCCCGCGCTTTGGCGACGTCTTCGTCCGACCAGTCCGAGATCACGTCGGCAAACACCGCCGCCCCGGCGGCGACCGTGGCCTCGGCGTCGGCGCGGCCGCTTTCGGTCTGCCGCACCAGGAACGTCCGCGAGTCCACCGGGTCCGGCTCCACCGCGATCTGCCCGGCTTCCTCCAGCGCGGCCAGGTGCCGGCTGGTCGCCGACGCCGTCAGCCCCAGTTCGGCCGCGATCGCGTTCGGCCGCACGGGCTGGCGCGCCGCAACGGTGCCCAGCACGCGCACCCGGGTCAGGTCGAGATGCCGCGAGATCCGGCGGTGCCCGGCGTCGATGAGCTCCATGACCGCGCGGGCCAGGTCAGCTCGTTCATTTCGTTGCGGCATGAAACGACCCTAGCACGCGTCACCGATACCGGGCACGAAAGAGCCCGAACCCGCTGGTCAGCGGGCCCGGGCCGGCAGCTATCGGAGGGTCACTCGACGCCGAGCATGACCTCCGTCGACTTCACCAGCGCGGTCACCGGCTTGCCGACCTCGAGCTCCAGCTCCTCGGCGGCGTCCTTGGTGATCGAGGCGGTGACGGACTGGCCGCCGTCGAGCTGGACCGTGACCACGGTCATGACCGCGCCGGGCTTCACGGCCGACACGGTGCCGACGAGCTGGTTGCGGGTTGACAGGCGCATGTGGACAGTCCTTTGTGCGGTGTGTGTAAGTGCGACAACGCCGCCACAGTAACCCGTTTCCACCGGCTACGTCGCCGCGCCGATCACCCGCCGAACCGACCTGCGGCACCACTCATCCCGTTGGCCCCGCAGTTGCACGCCCAGCGCCTCCGCCGAGAAGCACCCGCGCTCCCGGTGATTTTCACCGCCCGCGTGTCGCGCTAGGTTTACCGGCGTGGAACTGCGCACCCGGGACGCCCGCCGCCTGGCCATCAGCAGCCAGCACCTCGACGGACCGGGAGCACCCGGCGTCGGTGAGGTCCTGAACACGCTGCGGTGCCTGCAACTCGACCCGATCACCGTGGTCGCGCACAGCCACCACCTGGTGCTGCGCAGCCGGTTGCGCACCTACGACCCCGCGGAGCTCGACACCCTGCTCTGGGACGAGCGCCGGCTGTTCGAGTACTGGGCGCACGCCGCGTCGATCGTGCTCACCGAGGACTACCCGCTACACCAGGCGCTGATGCGCATCTACCCGGCCGGGAAGTCGGCGTACGGGCGCCGGGTCGCGGAGTTCCTCCACGGCAACGGCGCCTTGCGCGAGCACATCCTCGACCGGCTCCGCGACTCCGGCCCTCTGCCGGCCGGCGCGTTCGAGGACCGCTCGACCGTCGGGTGGGTCTCGGGCGGCTGGACGACCGGGCACAACGTGGAGCGAATGCTTGACGTCCTGTGGTTCCGCGGCGAGATCATGGTCGCGTCGCGAACCGGCGGGAAACGCCTGTGGGACTTGGCTTCGCGCTGCCTGCCCGCCGGCCTCGATCGCGCACCCCTGGCCGAGGCCGAGATCGTCACGCGCTCCGCGGAACACGCGTTGCGCGCCCTCGGCGTCGCGCGGCGAGCGGACATCGAGCAGCACTTCGTCCGCGACCGCTACCCCGGTCTGACGGAGGTGCTGGCGATACTCGTCGAGGCCGGCCGCGTGGTGCCCGTGGCTCTGGAGAAGGACCCCACGCCGTGGTATGTCCACGCCGACCGGCTGCCGCTGCTGGCAGCCATCACCGCCGGCGACTGGACGCCGCGCACCACGTTGCTCTCGCCGTTCGACAACCTCATCTGCGACCGCGCCCGCGCACAACGGTTGTGGGACTTCGAGTTCCGCACGGAAATGTACGTGCCGAAAGCCAAGCGCCGCTACGGCTACTACGTGCTGCCCATCCTCCACGGCGACCGTCTGATCGGCCGCGTCGCCCCGCGGGTGGATCGCCGACGCGGGGTGCTCGAGTTCGAAGGCGTCTACGCCGAACCCGGCGCGCCGGCCCGCGCGGGTACCGCCGTCCGGCGCGCGATCGCGGAGCTGGCCAGGTTCACCGGCGCCGAACGTGTCGAGTATTCCGGTCCTATACCAGAACCGTGGCGGGCTGCGCTCATCCGGAATTGACGTTTTCCTTGCGCGACTTGATCATGCGCAAAACACCCGGTCCGTCGTACGGTAAAGCTTAGCTTTGACAAGCATTACCGCGAGAAAGGACCACCCGCCATGTGGGCGCCCCTCACCGTTGCGCTGCTGATCGGCTTCTTCGGGAACCTGACGCTGGACCGGACGGGGGCCGCGATCGTGTTCCTCGTGCTCGCGGCGGCCACGATCGCCACCACGGTGGCGCTGCGCAGGAACAAGGCCGCCTGAGTCAGGCGCGAACAGGCTTTCCCGGCAACGCGTCGGGCACAATGGAGCCGGCGCGGACCACCGGGGTGCCGTTCACGAGCACGTGCTCGATCCCCACCGAGGGCCGCGTTCCGTCCACATAGGACGCCTGGTCGGCGATCCGCGCGGGGTCGAACACCACCACGTCGGCATCGCTGCCGGCGCGCAGGCGGCCCTTGCGCCGCAGGGCAGGCACGGCTTCGTCAAGGACCTGCGCGGGCAGCAGCGAGCAGCGCGCGACCGCTTCGGACAAGGTCAGCTTCCCGCTTTCGCGGTGGAGCCGGCGGATGGCGCGCGAGAAGGTGCCCGCGCCACGCGGGTGGCCGAGCGCACCCGCCGGCAGCGGCCACGTCAGGGGGTCCGGCCGCCCACCCGTCCAGGTCAGCGGCATGGCGTCGCTCGCGATGGCGGTGCCTTCGAAGAGCAGGGCGCGTTCCAGTGCCGGGTCGTCCTCGTCGAGGAAGTGCAGCAGCGCGAGCGCGCCCGGCGTGCTCGCACGGACCTCGGCGAGGCGCGCGGCGTCGGCGATGCGCTCCCCCGTGCCGACGAGCACGAGCGAGTCGGGCCGGATGCCTTGGCGCGCCAGGACTTCCGGGGCCAGGAACGCCGCGCCGATGGCCGTCGAGCCGGCGCCGTAAGGGTAGGCCTCGGTGGTCACCTCGGCGCCTTCCAGCCGGCAGCGCTCCACGAGCCCGAGCACGCGGTCGACCTGGCGCCCCGACGTGCTGTTCACGTGGCAGTAGTGCAGGTGCACGCCGGTCTGCCCCGCGACGCGCGAGATCTCCTCGGCGCCGTCGACGGGCACGTCCGGGTCGGCTTCCACGAGCGGGCGCGCGTGCGTGAACGCGGGCAGGCCGGCCTCGGCGGCCAGCTCCGCCACGGCGACGAACTCGGCCGGGTCGAGGTGCGGCGCGTAGCCGGCGAGCACGCCGATGCCCAGCGCGCCGTCGGCCAGGTCCCGGGACAGGTGCTCGAAGATCCGCGCACGCTCGGCCGCCGACGCCTCGGCGCGCCACGCGGGCACGCCCAGGTGCGTGAGCACCGTGTCGGGCGGGCCGTCGAGCGGCGCGCCCGCGAGCACGGCCATGCGCGCCAGCGCCCAAGACGTCGAGTAGCCGTAGTTGATCGGGCGGCCCTCCGCGGCGGCCCGCGCGTACGCCGCGCTGACCGGCGTGATGCCGGCCTCCAGCTCCAGCGCCGTGGTGACGCCGTCGAGCGCCTGCAGCCGTTGCTCGGGAATCGCCTGGCCGTGGCTGTGCAGATCGACGAACCCGGGCGCGACGACGAGGCCGGTCGCGTCGATCGTCTGCTCGCCGCGAAGCGGTGTTGCGGAGACCACACTTACGGTGCCGCCGGTGATCCCGACATCGGCCACCGCGTCGAAGCCGCTCTCCGGGTCGAGCACGCGTCCGCCGCTGATCACGAGCGGATAGCTGTCCTGTGAAGTGGTCACGATTCGCTCCTGGGAGTGGGCGACGGCACGCACAAGGTACTGCTGATTCACCCGGCCGTGGGAATGGCCCTCACCCGCGGTTTGTTGACACGTCCGCAGAGCCCAGACTAAATTGCGGACGCGTCATCAAACACCTCTGGATCAAGCCCTGACCAGTGCGACTGATCCGATGACCGTCCCTCGAACCAGGAAAGTCGGACATGACCAAGATTGCGATCATCCTCGGCAGCACCCGTCCGGGCCGCAACGGCGAAGCCGTGGCGAAGTGGGCCCTCGACATCGCGAAGCAGCGCGGCACCGCCGAGTACGAGCTCCTCGACCTCCTCGACTACGAGCTCCCGCACCTCGACGAGCCGCTGCCGCCGGCCATGGGCCAGTACGCGCAGGCGCACACCAAGCGCTGGGCCGAGAAGATCGCCGAGTTCGACGGCTTCGTCTTCGTGACCGCGGAGTACAACCACGCCATCCCGGGCCCGCTGAAGAACGCCATCGACTTCCTGGCTTCCGAGTGGAACAACAAGGCAGCCGGCTTCATCAGCTACGGGGCCAACCAGGGTGTTCGCGCGGTGGAGCAGCTGCGCCTCGTGCTGAGCAACCTGCAGGTCGCCCACGTGACGAGCCAGGTCGCGCTGTCGCTGTTCACCGACTTCGAGAACATGTCGACGTTCAAGCCGGCCGAGATGCACACCGGCTACCTCAACACCACGCTCGACCAGGTCGAGGCGTGGAGCAACGCGCTCGCCGGCCTTCGCAACGCCTGAGTCCCGTGTTTGACCTCCCCGCAGCCGGGTAGCCAGTGGGCAGCAGCCGACAAGGGAGGCGACACCATGACCGACAAGGCCGAGAACAAGGCGGAAGAGCTCAAGGGCCGAGCCAAGGAAGCCGTCGGCGACGCCACCGGCAACGAGCAGTGGCAGGCCGAAGGCAAGGCTGAGCAGGGCAAGAGCAACTTGAAGCAGGCCGCCGACAAGGTCAAGGACGCCGTGAAGGGCGTCAAGGACTGAGTTCGGGAAAGCCCAGGGTCACGTGGCCCTGGGCTTTTCTGTGCCCACCGTACTTGCGCATCACGCAGACTTTGCGTGATGCGCAAGTTCGCGCTAGCTTGGGGGCATGACCGAACGACCGAGCCTGCGTGAACGGCGCCGCCAGGAAACGCGCTCCGCGATCTCCTGGGCCGCGATCCGGCTCGCCGTCGAACGCGGTCTGGCGCACGTGACCATCGAGGACATCGCCACCGAGGCCGGCGTTTCGCCGCGCACCGTGAACAACTACTTCTCCAGCAAGGCCGAGGCCATCGCGGCCCGGCACCACGACCGCGCCCAGGGCATCGCCGACCTGCTGCGCGCGCGGCCGGCCGACGAACCGCTTTGGACCGCCATCACCGAAGCCGCGCTCGCCCGGTTCGAGGCCGACGGCGCCGACCGCGCCGAGCGCACTCCGGATCCACTGTGGACGCAGGGTGTGCAGCTGATGGTGGCAGAACCCGCGCTGCAGGGCGAGTTCCAGAAAGCCAATGCTGCGGCCGAGATCGCACTCGCGCAGGCGATCGCCGACCGAACCGGCACCGACGTCGACCACGACCTCTACCCCGTGCTCGTCGCCACCGCCGCGGGCGGCGCGATCCGCGCGGCGACGGTCCACTGGCTGCAAGCCGAACCACCCGTGTCCTTCGGCTCGGTGCTGCGCACCGCTTTGGGCGCGGTAACCGTCTCACTTCCTTGATCTCCCAGCTTTTCCGATCCGCCAAGGAGAAACCATGCCCGCGATCGACGTGGTGATCGCCGGCGGTGGGCCCAACGGGCTCATGCTGGCGTGCGAACTCAGCCTGGCCGGCGTCCGGCCGCTCGTACTGGAACGGCTCACGGAACGCGGTGAGGAGCAGCGTGCCAATGGGCTCGTCGGCCAGGTCGTGCGGCTGCTGCACCGCCGTGGCCTCTACGATCGGCTCACCGGCCAGGCCGAGCCGGCACCCGCGCCGCAGTACATGTTCGGCGCGTTCCCCCTCGACCTCGCGCGGTTGCCGGTCAATCCCGTTTACGTCCTGCCGATTCCCCAGCGCGAGCTGGAACGCGCACTCGAGGAGCGGGCGATCGAGCTGGGCGTGGAGATCCGTCGCGGGCACTCGGTGACCGGCTTCGAGCAGGACGACTCGGTGCGCGTCACCGTGACCGGACCCGCCGGCGAGTACACTGTGGACACTCGGTTCCTGGTTGGCGCCGACGGCGGACGCAGCACCGTCCGCAAGCTCGCCGGCATCGATTTCCCCGGTGTCACACGGGACAACGCCGTTTCGTACACTGCGCACGCAAGTGTGCCGGACTCGCTGCGCGACCCCGCGACCGGCGGCCTGCGCCTCGACGGCATCGGCGTCATCCCGCCGTTTCGTCACTTCCGCACGGAGACGGGCCTGTTCGTGTTCGCCCCGTTCCCGAACGCGGCGCCGCTGATCGCTTCGTCCGAACGCGACCGTCCCAAAACACCCGACGAAGTACCGCCGACGCTCGACGAGCTTCGCGCCAGCCTCCGCCGAGTCCTCGGCGTCGATCTGCCGATCGACACCCCGACGGGCCCCGGGCCGCACCAGCTGCGCCGGGTGTCGAGCGGCAACACGCGCCTGGCATCGACGTTCCGCGCCGGCCGCGTGCTCCTGGTCGGCGACTCCGCCCACGTGCACTCCGCGATCGGCGGGCCGGGCCTGAACCTGGGGCTGCAGGACGCCGTGAACCTGGCGTGGAAACTCGCCGCCGAGGTCCGCGGCTGGGCACCGGCCGGCCTCCTCGACACCTACGACGCCGAGCGCCGGCCGGTCAGCCGCCGCGTCGTGATGCAAACGCAGGCACAGGGCGCACTGACCGCGCCCGGCCCGGAGATCACGGCGCTGCGCGAGCTGTTCGACGAGCTCATCGACTACCAGGACGTGACCCAGCACCTCGCGGATC
The DNA here is from genome assembly GCF_040607795.1 of Amycolatopsis sp. NPDC005232. Classification (NCBI taxonomy): domain Bacteria; kingdom Bacillati; phylum Actinomycetota; class Actinomycetes; order Pseudonocardiales; family Pseudonocardiaceae; genus Amycolatopsis; species Amycolatopsis sp. NPDC005232. The sequence goes on from NZ_JBEXHL010000049.1 coordinate 13,131, forward strand.
TGTTGTCCGGCGCGGACATCCGCTACGGCGACGACCCGCACCCGCTCGTCGGCCGCTGGGCACCGGACCTGCCTTCGGACGCCCTCGCCAAGGCGTACCTCGCGGCGCGGCCGGTGCTGGTCGACCTCACCGCGGACGCCTCGCTCGCCTCCGCCGTGGCCGATTTTCAGGACCGCGTCGACACGGTGTCCCTTACCGCCGCGTCGATCGAAGCGACCGCGTTGCTGATTCGCCCGGACGGCTACGTCGCTTGGGCCTCGTCCGATCCCGAACCCGACGTGGCCGGCCTGCAGAAGGCGTTGGCTCGCTGGTTCGGCGCCGTCACCGCAACCGCGTGACGGCCACGTCGACACAGGCCGACGCGGCCAGCCGGCCCTCGGGCGTCACCAGGTTGCGCGTGGCCACGGTGAACGCGGTGCGCAGGCCCTTCCGATGCGTGTCGTCGAGGGTGACCATCTGGTAGTAGCTGTCGTGGCAGGTCTGCCAGACCTCGTCGGGCGTGCCGCCGAAATCGACGACCATCCGGTCCCACGCGACGGGTTCGAAGCCGGCCGGGCCGAGCAGCTCGTCCAGACCTTCGCGCGTACGGGCCCGAGGATCGCCGGCCGCCGGCACCCGGCGTTCCTCCGGCACCACGGCGAACAGCGGCCGCGCGACCTTGAGGAAGATCTCCATCGCCTCCCGCCCGCCACCACCGACGCCGATCGCCAGCGTGCCGCCCGGGGCCAGCACCCGGGCGGCCTCGGCGACGACCTGCTCGACGTCGGCCATGAGCATCAACGCCATGAACGACACCACCGTGTCGAACTCGCCGTCCTCGAACGGCAGCTTTTGTGCCCGCCCTTCGCGCAGATCGGCTTCGGCCAGCTCGGGCCGACGCCCGGCCGATGCCAGCTGCCCGGGCGAAAGATCGACACCCGCCAGCTTCGGCACCCCGCGGCTGCCGAGTTCGGCGAGCAGCGCGCCGTCGCCGCAGCCGAGGTCGAGCACGGCCTTGGCTGCGGTGACGCGGTCGGCGAACACCTCGTACACGGTCCGCCCGTCGCCCGTCACGCGGCCGCGCCCGGCCAGCTCGGACGCGGCGTCCGGGCGGGCGTCGTGGTAGCTGCGCAGGAACTCCTCGGCGGACGTCATGGCGAGACGTTAGCGCGGATCGTCACTCCGCCAGTCGCGTTCGGGCGATGTTGAGCCGCACGGCCGCGGGCAGGATCCCGTCGTCGGTCATCAGCCCGCGCGTCGCCTCGGCGAACTCGGCGCGCAGCTCGGCGAGCTGCGCGTCGTCCAGCGTCGAGGCGGGGTAGAGCGTCTCGCAGCACGTGGCCCACACTCGTTCCGGCGGCGCGGCGAAATCGACCACGATCTGTTCCCACGCAACGGGTTCGAACCCGACCGGCGCGAGGAACTCGTCGAACCCCTCGGCGCTGCGTGTCCGCCGATCCCCGTCGATTCGCGGTTTGCGCTCTTCGGGCACCGCATCGAACCTCGGCTTGGCGAGCTCGAAGAACACCTCCGTGGCCCCGATGGCGCCATCCCCGCCCACCACCGCCGCGAACACCCCACGCGGCGCCAGCACCCGCGCCGCCTCCGCCACGACCTGCTCGAGGTCGGCCATGAGCATCAACGTCATGTGCGACACGACGGCGTCGAACGTTTTGTCCGCGAAAGGGAGTTCCTGTGCTCGCCCTTGCTTCAGCTGGGCTGCTCTGAGCTCCGGCCTTTGGGCGGCCAGCTCCAGCTCCCCCGCGGACAGATCGATGCCGGCCAGGTTTTCGGCTCCCTGCCTCGCGAACGTCGCCAGCAGCGCCCCGTCACCGCACCCGAGATCCACCACCCTGCGCGCATTCCCCACCCGCTCGGCGAACACGTCGTAACTCGTGCGCCCATCCCCGACCACCCGCCCGGCCTCGATCAGCACCGACTGCGAATCCGGCTTGCGGTCGTGGTACTCGCGCAGCCACAGCTCCCCCGGCGTCGTCATCCCCCGACGTTAGCGCGGAAGCTCTTGGCGCAGCCTCGTTTCGACGATCCGCATGTTCAGCCCTGCGCGCAATCGACCGTTCACGGCGAGGTCTCGGGTCTCCTCCCGGAAGTTCGATTCGAGCCGCTTCAGCTGCGTGGCGTCGAGGGTGTCGACCGGGTAGAACATCTCGCAGCAGCGCGCCCAGACGTCGGCTTCAGGCCCGCCGAAGTCGAGGTCGATCAGGTTCCACGAGACGGGCTCGAAGCCGGCCGCGCCGAGCAGCTCGTCGAGGCCTTCGCGCCGCCGCACGCGCGGATTGCCGCCGACGCGCGGCGTGCTGCACGGGCGCAGTTGTCAACCGACTGCGCCGACTTGTCCACAGCTCGCCGGCCGGCTGTCGCGGTTGTCCACAGATTCCGTTCTGGCCGTTTTCCGGGGCCTACCCCCGCACGCAACCCGGCCAGACCAGACACCACCCCTCACAACGAACGACCCCGCATCCTCCAACGAGTGTCCCCACCAGACGACCACAGCGGGATTTGATACATCTCTCCCCATGAACGACAACCAGGTGGTCCTGGGCATCGACATCGGCACAACCGCCGTGAAAGTCGCCGCGTTCGGCACAGACGGCCGGGCGCGCGCGGTGCACAGCGTGGCCTACCCGATCACCCGGCCGCGGCCCGGCTGGGCGGAGCAGGACCCCGAGGACTGGTGGCGCGGCTGCGTCACCGCGATCAGCGCCGTCCTCGCCGAAGTGCCCGACGTCGTCGTGCGCGGGGCGGGGATCGTGAGCCAGGTCAACACGCACCTGCTCGTAAAGCAAGACCTCACCCCGCTGACGCCCGCCGTGATCTGGCAGGACCAGCGGTGCGCCGACGTCGCGCGGGAGCTGGACGCGCGGTTCACCCCCGAGGACAAGCTGCGGATCTGGGGCGGGCCGGTGGCGCTGGACGCGTCGTTCGTCGGGGCGCGGGCGGCGTGGTTCGCGGAGCACGAACCGGACAAGTGGGCGCGGGCGCGGTGGATCCTGAGCCCCAAGGACTTCATCGGTGCGCGCCTCACCGGCCGGGTGGCCACGGACAAGCTGTCCGGCGTCCGGATCGCCGGCGCGCAGGGCTACCTGCCCGAGGCCGTCGCCCTCGTCGACGGGCTGGGCGAACGGCTGCCGGAGCTCCTCGAACCCGAAACGCCGCTGGGGCCGGCAAAACAACTCAACGGCGCGCCCGTCGTCGTGGGGACCATGGACGCGTTCGGCGCGGTTTTCGGAACGCGCACGACGGAGCCGGGCCGCGGCATGATCTCGTGCGGCACGTCGCTGGTCGTCGCGGGTGCGTCGCGTCGCCGCGCCACGCAGCAGGGCATCGTGACGTTCCCGCCGCGCGGCGACCTCTACGTCCACGCCGGTCCGACGCAGGCCGCGGGCGAGGCCGTCAGGTGGTGGGCCCAGGCGTCCGGCCAGACCGTGCCCGAGGTGTTCGAAACAGCGGCCGACGGTGCGGCCGGGATCGTGTTCACGCCGTACCTGCAGGGCGAACGCGCACCGCTGTGGGACGCCGACGTGCGGGGCAGCTTCCTCGGGCTGAGCTCGTCGGCGACGCGAGCGGACCTCTCGCGCGCGGTGCTGACGGGCGTCGCGTTCTCCGCGCGGCACGTGCTGGAGCACGTGGAGCAGGCGTGCGGCTTCCGGCTGCCGTCCCTCACGTTCTCCGGCGGCGGCGCGCGCAGCGACCTGTGGACGCAACTGCACGCCGACGTGCTCGGCCGCCCCATCGAACGCCTCCGTGTGCACGACAGCGCCGCGCTCGGGGCCGCGCTGCTGGGGGCCGTCGGAGTGGGACTGCAGCCGGACGTCGAGACGGCGGCCGCCGCGACCGTCGCCGTGGAGCGCGTGTTCGAGCCGCAGACGGACCTGACGCGGCTGTACGAGGCTTACCGCGCTTCGTACGAGGGGCTCGCGAAGGTGCATGAGCTGCTGCGGTGAACCAGCACGACGTCGGGTCCGTGTCCTCCGGCATGGACGAAGAAGATCCGGCCCCGGACTACGAGGTGCTCGCCGCGATCATCGGCTTCCCGCCCCGCGACCCTGATGTAATGGAGGAATGAGGACGATCCGCTACGGCGGCGAACCCAGCCAGTTCGTCGAGCTGCACGGCGACAACCCCGTGCGCGGCACGGCTTTCCTGCTCCACGGCGGCTGGTGGCGCGCCCAGCGCGACCTGCACCTGATGGACGCGCTCGCCGACGACCTCGTCGCCGCCGGCTGGCTCGTCGCGAACCTCGAGTACCGCCGCATCGACGGCGACACCGGCGGCTGGCCCCAGACCCTCGACGACGTCCTCGCCGCCATGGCCGCGGTGCCCGTTGCCGAGGACCTGCCGACGATCGCGGTCGGCCACTCCGCGGGCGGCCACCTCGCCCTCCTCGCCGGTGCGTCCGTGAAACCGTCCGCCGTCATCGGCCTCGCCCCCATCACCGACGTCCCCCGCAGCGCCGCCGAAGGCCTCGGCGAGGGCGCCGCCAGCCTGTTCCTGCCGTCCCCCGACCCAGCCGCCTCGCCCCTCACGTGCCTGCCGATCGGCGTGCCCCAGCTGATCCTCCACGGCGACGCCGACGTCCGTGTGCCCGTCGACCACAGCCGCGTTTACGTCGAAGCCGCCCGAAAAGCCGGCGACGACGTCACCTTCACCGAACTCCCCGGCGTGGACCACTTCCGCGTGATCGACCCCGCCGACGACCCCTGGCAGCACGCCCGCACCTGGCTCACCACCCGCTTCGACTGAGCGGCGGAAAATCGGTGGGCACGGCGACGCCCCACCGCTATCGTTCCGGGGACCGTGACTCGACACCGGGAGGTGAGACCCATGAACGCTGTTTCGATGTGGGTGCTCCCCTCGTCGTCACGGTCGGGCGACTGACGTAGGGGTTGCCGGGAGCGCCTTGATCAGGCACTCCCGAAAGGTGACCACCATGAACACTCTGCGATTCACCGCGGGCGAACCCGCGGTGGAGATCACCCACGTCGCACCGAGGCTGTGGCACGCGCTCGACGACGACCGGGTCACCGGCCGCGCCGAGGCCACCACCCGCCCCGACGGACGGGTCTTCCTCAGCGTCGACGCCTGGCACCGCTCGGTTTTCGACCAGCTCGTCCACACGATGCTCACGACCCTGCCGGAACCGCTCCACACGGTGGTCGACGAAACCGACCACGAACTGCTGGCCGCCTGGCGCCAGGCCGGCTTGACGATCCGGCGGCGCGAGTGGGAGTACGTCGTGCCCACCGATCCGCGCGTCACCGGGCCGGCGCTCCCACCACCGGGCGTCACCCTCGTGCCCGCCGGGACCGCCGAAGATGGCCTGCTACGCGAGGTGGACCGCGTCGTCCGAGCCGAGGTCGAAGCGCGCGTCGGCTGGCAGGAAATGCCGGCCGAGGTGCTGGTCCGGCCCGGCGACACCATCATCGACCCGGCGAAGTACACCGCTGCGGCCGAAGAAGGCAAGTACGTGGGGCTGGTCCGCGTGGTCCAGGTGACGCGTCTGCCCCGCATCGGGCTGGTCGCCGTCCGCGCCTCCCGACAGCGTCGCGGCATCGCCCGCGCGCTGGTGGTCCACTCGCTCGGCGTCCTGCACGAGGCGGGGATCGAACGGGCGTCGGCCGAGGTGAACGAGGCCAACGAAGCGGCGACGGCGTTGTTCGAGGGCCTCGGCGCCCGGCGGGCCAACAGCACCTTGGAGCTGGTGCGCCATGGCCGGTAAGGACGGGATCGAAGTCGAAGGAACCGTGGTGGAGTGCCTGCGCGACGCCCGGTTCAAGGTCGAGCTGTCGAACGGGCACCACGTACTCGCCCACATCAGCGGCAAGATCAGGAAGAACTTCATCAAGATCGTGCCGTACGACCGGGTCCTGGTGGAGCTGAGCCCGTACGACCTGAACCGGGGCCGGATCCTGTTCCGGTACCGGAACTAGGGCCGGGACGTTCCCGTCGGCGAGCTGGTGCACCTCGGTGCGCCGGCCGCCGCGGGACCGTCCGAAGTGGACTCCCTGCCCCGGTTTGCCCGAACACACCACCGACCGGGGCAGGAAGCGCCCGAAGGTCAGACGTTCGCTTCCACGAACTGGTGGCCCTCGGTATTCTCGACCACGATCGAAGCGACCTGAGAGGGGTCGACGAGGGCGGAACCGTTGAGGTCCGCACCGTCGTGGACAGCCTTCTGGGACACGAGCCAGCCACCGGCGATTTCGCGGTCGCCGTTCTTGCTGACCACGATCAGGCGACACTTCTCGCCCGCCGGAATGCCCGTCACGGCGGCCTCGACGCGAACCCAGCCGGCGGCCGGGACGATGCTCGCGGTGAGCCGCGTTTCGCCCTCGGTGCCGCTGAGGAACTTCGTGCCGGGCACGGTGCTCGACGCGGTCGTCGGCACAGGTGCGGGCGGCGGCGGAACGGCGACGGCCGGGCCCGCGGGCGAACCCGCCTTCCCCACCACGACACCGACGCCCATCGCGGCCGCGGCGACCACGACGGCGGCCGTCGCGGCCAGGAACCGGCCACGCCCGGCCGAGCTGCGCGCTTCCGAACGCACCTGGCGCAGCGTGCGCTGCAGCAGCAGGTCGCCGCCCTCGGGCGGGCCGTCGAGCAGTGCCTCGGGCGGCACTTCGCCCAGGAACTCCTGCATCTCGCGCAGCGACTCGACCTCCGCGCGGCAGTCCGCGCAGCCGGCGAGGTGCGTCTCGATCGTCTGCTTCTCCTCCGCGGAGACGTCACCGGCGACGTAGCCGGCGAGGTCCGCGTGGTCGGGGAAGTCGCTGAACCCACTCATCTACGCCGCCCCCACCCGCTGATCCGCGAACTTCTCGCGCAATGCCCGTAAACCGTAATACGAGCGGGATTTCACCGTGCCCGCCGGGATTCCCAGCTGCTCGGCGGCCTCGGTCACCGTACGGCCGTGCAGGTACATCTGTTCCAGGACTTCGCGGTGCTCGGGCGAGAGGCCCTCGAGCGCCGAAAGGACCACCATCGAGTCCACGACGTGGTCGGCGTGGTCGTGCTCTACCGGCACGGTCGTGGGCGACTCCGCGACCTCCGCCGGACGCGCGTCACGCGCGCGGACCTTGTCGATCACCAGGTTGCGGACGACGGTCAGCAGCCAGCCGCGCACGGAACCCTTGCCGTTGACGAGGCTGTCCGGGTTGCGCCAGGCGCGCACCAGGGCCTCCTGCACCACGTCCTCGGCGGCCGCGCGGTCGTTGAGGAGTCTCGTGGCGTAGGCGAGCATCGCCTTTCCGTGCTCCTCGAACAACGAGCGGACGAGCGCCTCGTCGGCCACCTGCTGGCGGTGACGAGTCCTCAACCCGGCCATTCCGGACCACCCTCCCCGAACCGGCAAGATCACCCTTGCCCTGCTGCGCAGAACTGTAGGACAGCACCCGAGGCCGTCCGCACGAGGTGCGCGATCGGCGACCACCACCCACAGTGGCCGCTTTGCACCCCGCGACAGTCAACCCTTCCCCTGAACGGACGATTGCCATCACCGGGGGCAACCGACACCTTCGGCCACGGACGGTGCCCGTTCGTCCCCCTTCGGACCCGGTTTCGGTGCGCTCACCGACCTCGCCACCACGTTCAGTGACGAAGGCGACCCGCTCGTCCGGCCAGGCCCCGGCCGTCGCACTCAGCCGATCGGACCACTCACCGGGACGAGCGTCACCGTGGCCGTTTTGCCGCCTTGACCGGCGACCGTGACGCGCAGTTTGTCGCCCGGGTGGTGGGTGTCCATGAGGGCGATCAGCGCCGTCGCCGAGGTGACCGGTTTGTCGTCGATGCCCACCACGAGCAGGTTGGCCTTCAGGCCCAGTTTGGCCGCCGGCCCGCCCGCGACCACGGATTTGATGAGCGCGCCGGTGCCGTTGCCGCCGTCGACCACGGTGAGGCCGACGAACGCGCTGGGTCCGATGTGGATGGTGTCGGACGCCTTGCCCTCAAGGATGCGCTTCGCGATGTCGGCGGCTGTCGTGATGGGGATCGCAAAGCCCTCGTGCGGGCGCAGGCCCTCGTCGAACACGTAGCCGGCGTTCGCGGCCGTGTCGACGCCGATCACGTGGCCCTGGGTGTCGACCAGCGGTCCGCCGGAGTCGCCCGACTGGATGTCGGCGTCGACCTGCAGCAGGCCGGTGAGCGTCTCAGTGGCGCCGGTGATCTCGTCCGCCGCCGTGACCTGCCGCCCGAGCGCCGTGACCTTGCCCGGCGACGCGCTCGGCGGCCCACCCAGGCCGCCCGCGTTGCCGATCGCCACCACTCCGTCGCCGATCTTCACCGCGCCGGACTCGCCCAGCGTCGCCGTGACCAGTCCGGACGCGTCTTTCAGCTTGAGCAGGGCGATGTCGTGGCTGCGGTCGTAACCCAGCACGGTGGCGTCGTAGCCGCGGCCGTTGCCGACGTCGGTCACGTGCATCGAGGTGGCGCCCTCGACCACGTGGTTGTTGGTGAGCACCAGGCCGTCGTCGCTCAGCACGATGCCCGTGCCCGCCGCGCCGCCGCCCTCGAGCCCCAGCTCCACGTCGATGTCCACCACAGCGGGGCTGACCTTCGCGACCACCGACGCGACGTCGAACGCCGGCTGCGCCCGCACCTGGGCCACCGGCGGCGCGGGCGGCGTCTTCGGCCCCCAGGCGTAGTGCCCGACAGCGACGCCGACAAGCGCCAGCAGCACCACCAGTCCGAGTGAGATCAGCACGGCGCGCAGGGGCCGCTTGCGCCTCGGCGGCTCCTGCGGGTTCGGCGGCGGCGCCGGGACCTGCGGGACTGCCTCTTGCTGCTGGTGGGCCCACGGCGCACCGAGGGGGGCGTCGGTGTTCTGGCTCATCTTCGGTTCCCTGCCGCTCGCATCGGACAGCACACGTGCATTGTTCACACCGCCTCGATCGGGGAACAGTACTGGCAGGCCCGCCGGGGCGTGGGTTACGTTCGAAGTGATCTTCCCAGCCTGCTCCTCTTACCAGGTCGGCACACGCCGGCGGCTGTGCACTGGGATCACCGCCTCCGGCGCCCGACCGCCCGGCCGTCGGGAGTGCGGTGCGCTCACCGCTCTCCCGACGGCCCCGGGTCGCCAAAGTCCTTTGTGGACACTTTCGCCGATCCGCTGAATCCGCGGTCTGGTGCCTACTCGGGTGCGGACGTACCGTCCGAAGCGAGACCTGAGGAGAGGTGGGCCATGCCCGAACACTTCAAGATGCTCATCGGCGGTCACGCCGTCGACGCGATCAGCGGCAAGACGTTCGAATCCCGCAACCCCTACACCGGCCAACCCTGGGCCGTGCTCCCCGACGGCGGGCCCGAGGACGTCGACGCCGCCGTGCGCGCGGCCCGCGCCGCCCTCGACGGCGAGTGGGGCTCCGCGACGGGCTTCACCCGGGCCGCGCTGCTGCGCCGGCTGGGTGACCTGATCGGCGAGAACGCCGAACGGCTGGCCCGCCTCGAGGTCAACGACTCCGGCAAGCTCCTGCGCGAGATGCTCGGCCAGCTCACCGCCCTGGGCGGCTGGTACCACTACTTCGCCGGCCTGGCGGACAAGATCGAGGGGCGGCAGATCCCGTCGCCCAACCCGAACTACCTCGTGTACACGAAGCGTGAGCCGGTGGGGGTGGTCGCGGCGATCACTCCGTGGAACTCGCCGTTGCTGTTGCTGACGTGGAAGCTGGCGCCGGCACTGGCCGCCGGCTGCACTGTGGTGGTGAAGCCTTCGGAGCACGCGCCGGCGTCGACGCTGGGGTTCGCCGCTTTGGTCACGGAGGCCGGTTTTCCACCCGGGGTGGTGAATGTTGTCACGGGCCTTTCGCGCGAGACAGGTGCCTCCCTGGCCGGCCACCCCGGCGTGAACAAGGTCGCGTTCACGGGATCGACGGCGACGGGCCGGGCGGTTGCCCGGGCGGCGGCCGAGAACCTGGTGAAGGTGACCTTGGAGCTGGGCGGGAAATCGCCTCAGGTCGTGTTCCCCGACGCGGACCTGGAGGCGGCCGCGAACGGGATCGTGGCCGGCGTTTTCGCGGCCACCGGGCAGACGTGCATGGCGGGCTCGCGGTTGATCGTGCACGCGGACGTCCACGACGAGCTGGTGCGGTTGGTGGCCCGGCGCGCCGCCGCGATCCGGCTGGGCGATCCGACGGCGGCTGAGACCGAGATGGGGCCGGTCGCCAATGAGCCGCAGTACGAGAAGGTGTTGTCGTACCTGGAAACCGCGCGAGCCGAGGGTGTGACGGTCGCGTACGGCGGTGTCGCGGATCCCGGCTTGGGCGGGTTGTTCGTGCAGCCGACAGTGCTGACCGGGGTCACACCGGAGTCGACCGTTTACCGGGAAGAGGTGTTCGGGCCAGTTTTGGCCGCGTTGACGTTCACGGATGAGGACGAAGCGGTGAAGCTGGCCAACGACACGCCCTACGGGTTGGCTGGGGCGGTGTGGACCAAGGACGTGCACCGGGCGCATCGGGTCGCAGAGCGGATCCGGGCCGGGACGGTGTGGGTGAACGCCTATCGGGTGGTGGCTCCGTCAGTTCCGTTCGGGGGCTTCAAGAACTCCGGGCTGGGGCGGGAGAACGGGGTGCACGCGGTGGACGAGTACCTGGAGGAGAAGGCGGTCTGGGTGGAGTTGACCGGAGGGACACGGGACCCGTTCACGCTGGGTTGAGTCCATTGTGGATTGCGCTTCGAAAAGCCGGTGCGCCGGAGACTCGGGCCTGGCAGGATCTTCACGGTGTCCGGGACGATTGCGTGCGACGAGTCCGGTTCCGAGGGCGTGAACCTCATCGGGGCGAACACGGACGTCTTCGCGCACGCCGGCGTGCGGGTGGGCGTCGGGGCGGCCGCGGACTGCGTCGGGGAGCTTCGCGAACGAATCGGGTCACCGGCACTGGAGTACAAGGCGAACCACCTGCTGCGGGCCAAGAACCGGGCGGCGCTGGTGTGGCTGCTGGGACCGTCGGGGCCGCTGGCGGGGCGGGCCGGGGTCGTTCTGGTGGACAAGGCGTTGTTCGTCACCGGGAAGGTGGTGGACCTCCTCGTCGACCGGGTGCCCTACCCCGACTGCCTCGCGCGCCGGCCGGACTCCCGAGCGCTGGTGCTGCACCACGACGGCCCGCGGCTTTTTGGGCCGCGCTGGAGTGATTTCCTGCAGTCGTTCACCGCTCTGCTGCGAACCTCACAGCGGCGCGGCCCTGGGCTGGCGCCTTCCGAGTTCTTCGCTCAGCATGACGTGCTGAGTTCGCTCGCCCAGGTGCCGCAGTGCAGCGCTCGTCCGCCCACTGCCCCTTCGCCGGCGCAGCAGTGCTTGTCGCCCCATCTCGAGCACCTGCAGATCGAGCCGTGGGAGCAGCCCGGATCGATCAGCATCGAGTACACGCAGATCGAGCTGTGGGAGCAGCGCGAGTCAAACCACCCGCGGATCGACCCACCGCCTGCCCGCGAGCACCTGACCGCGCTACGAGAACAGCTGCGCGCGGACCCCTCGCTGGTACCACCACTCGACCCACTGATGCCGGCCCTCGTCGACACGGTCACCCACTGGCGCCCCACCACCGTCATCCACGACGAACAGCCCTCACTCACCCCCGCGCGCCTCGCCACTCTCTTCGGCCCCACCCCCGACATCCACTTCGTCGACTCCCGCGCCGACCCGCGCGTCCAACTCGCCGACTTCCTGGCCGGCGTCACCCGCCGCCTGGCCGAAAACGCCCTCCACCACCGCGGGGACCCCGAGCTCACCGCCCTGCTGCACCCCTACCTGCTCCCGACCTCAATCTGGGCCGGCCCGCTGTGAAGGGCAACGCCGTGGAGACTTTCGGACACTTCGCGAAGATCAGTCGGCCGGCCCGCGAGCGAACATCACCCGCCGCTTCCGGCTCGGCGGCTCGGCGGCTCGGTCCCTATCACGACACCATCGACTACACAAAGTCACGCCTCTGCGCAACGCCCACTGGGACTCCGGCCAGCAACCCGAGCGCGTCACGAAGGGACCGTTCGCGACGGCCGACATCAGCCGCAAAACCACCCCGGCCACCTGCCAAGACCGGTCAGCAACCCGAGCCCGTCGTGACCGGTCCAGCCACCGCCCGGATCAGTCGCGAGGCGTGACGATGTGGACCGCGGCCTCTTCGGCGGACGCGGCGCCGCCGTCGATGCCGGCGTCGGAGGCGTAGAGCTCTTCGTCGGTGTCCGGGCCGAAGCCCGCGTCTTGGGCGACGAGGCGGCCCGCGCGGGCGTCGCCGACTTCGTCGTCGAGGAGTTCGCCGTCGGTGTCGGTGGTGTCGCCGAGGTCGTCGCCGTCGTCGGACGCCAGGTCCGGCAGCTCGCGCGCGAGGCGGCCCTCCCAGCTTTCGCCGGCGAGCTCCTCCGCGGCGGTCATGCCCCACTCGCGCACAGCCAGCGGCTTCTCGGGCGGCGAGTAGCCCTCGTCGTACGGGTCGCCGTCCTCGAGGGTGTCTTCGGGGTCGAGCACGCCGGTGTCGGCGTTGTCCTCGATGTCGTCGTCCACGAACGGCTCCTCTCTCCGTACCCTCCGCGTGCAGATTACGCACCGCTGCCAGTGTCCCTCGACCGGTGGGTCCCGGCGAAGATCGCTACTCTCGGGCGCGCCTACGGAGGTGGAAGGGTCAGTGACAGAGTGGAGCGGGCCGACGTTGCTGGCCCTGTTCGCCGGGTTCGGGCTGGCGTTCGTGCTGGTGGTGCCCTACGCCGTGCTCAGCTACCGCCGCCGCGGCGAGTTCGGCCCGGGTCGCGCGATCGCGGCGCTGGGATTCCTCGTCTACTGCTGCGCGCTGATCACGTACACACTCATGCCGACGCCCGTCGTCGACGCCGCCTTCTGCGCGAGCCACGAGTCGCTGCGCCACCCCGTCGTGAACCCACTGCAGTTCCTTTCGGACATGAAGCAGTTCCACACCGGCCTGCTCAGCAACCCGGCACTGCGGCAGGTCCTGTTCAACATCGCGCTGTTCGTGCCATGGGGCGTGTTCATGCGCCGCCTGTACCGGAAGGGCCCGGCCTTCGCGATCGCCACCGGGTTCCTCGTGTCGCTCTTCATCGAGACCACGCAGCTCACGGGCGTCTGGTCCCTCGTCGACTGCCCCTACCGCCTCTTCGACACGGGGGACCTCCTCTCCAACACCATCGGCGCCACGGTCGGCGCCCTGGCTGCTCCGGTGCTCGGCCGCCCCCACGAACGCCTCGACGCGAAGGCCCCGCGCCCCGTCCGCAGCGGGCGTCGCCTGTTCGGCATGCTGCTGGACCTCATCGCGGTGACGCTGCTCGGCGTGGCGCTGAACGTGGTCGTGGTCGCCATCCAGCTCCTGCGCGACCCGGACAGCCTTCGTGGTCCGGGCAATCCCGTCGTGAACGCGGTGCTCGGTGAGTGGTTGCCTGCGTTGGTCTTGCTGTTGGCGGTCCCCCTGGCAGGGAATGGCGCGACGCCTGGGCAGCGCGCGGTGCTCCTGACGGTGGTGAACGCTGCTGACGAGAAGCCTTCTGTGCTGCAGATGGTGCTGCGGTTCGTCTTCGGGTCGGGCGGGTATTTCGTCGCGCTGGGGGTCGCTACGGCCAGCGCGCAACCGTCGACGTCGACTGGCGTGTGGATCGTGGTCAGCGGCCTGTTCGCGATCTTCACGCGCGGGCATCGCGGGCTGACGGGGTTGTTGGCGAAGCTGCGGGTTGTGGATGCTCGGCGCGAGAGGGAACGGGAGCGGGTTTCGGCCTGACTCGCTCAGCCCGGCCTGCAGCTCCCAGCCCCTCGACCGGACCGAGCGGGTGGCAAACACCACCACGCCCGGCTCCACCGCGACTCGTGCCGCTCGCGGCCGTGCTGACACTCCACGCTTCATCCGTCTACATAGGACTCCTCAAGGCGGCGTCCGCCGCCCAGACAAGCCGGATCCGGGAGCTGTGAGCAGTCAGCCGGAGTACGCCTCCAGTTCCACAATCCGCGAATACGCATGATCATTCGAATCCAACGCCACGATCTGCACCCCATCGGCCTGCACTGCCGGGAACGTGGACGTCACCGAACCCGAAGTGTTGCCCCGCACCGAAGCCACCGTCACCCAGGCGCCGGCCACGTGGGCCTGGACGTCGAAGTCGCGGAGGCCGTACTTCGCGGCCGGGTACTTCGTGGAGTCCAGGGTGTCGGTGACGACACGGCCGACCGCAGCAGGAGCGGGCAGGGTCACGGCGTAGTTGTCCGGGAAGGCCGATTTCGTGCCGTCGTTCCAGCCCGTGGTGGTGGACCAGTGGTTGCCGTCCGCGTCTCCGTCGACGGCGCCGCACGGCGAGAAGCTGCCGTTGGTCGACGACGGGGTGGCTTGTTCGCCGAGGAGGAGGTTGTCGCCGGGGCCCTTGGGAGGTAAGGGAAGGACGTCGACCGGGACGGACAACCGGGCGCGGTCGGAAGACAAGCTCACCGTGTAGTGGCCGGGGTGAGCCGACCGCGGCACGGTGACGCCGACCCGAACCGAAACCGGTTGGCCGACCGGCAGCCAGGACGAGAAGACCCGCCGGTCGAGAACCAGAGGCCGCGGCGCGGAAAGCTCCATGTCCGCGTATACCGGGCCGCTTCCGTTGTTCGTCATGCCGACGGTGAGGGCGCTCGGCAGGCAAGGTAGGCCGACGACCTGGATCTGCCCAGGGGTGGCGGACAGCGCCAAAGCGGGCGCGGCCGGGCTGCTCTGGGCGGCGGTCGCCAGTGCCACGCCGAGCACGACAGCGCCGGCGGCCACCGCGAGGTGACGTCGCTGCATGGGAGAACTCCTGTCAGTGGACGTGGATGGCGGGGACGCGGTCTTCGACGGTGAGCTTGGCGCGCGTGGTGACCTTGCCGTCGCGGATGGAGACCTTGTCGACTACGCGGTAGTCGGCGGTCCACTCGCGCGGGGTGACTTCGCAGCGCACGTAGCCGCGCTGGAAGTTGCCGAACTTCACGTGCGGGTTCTCGTCGAGGATCGTCTGGCCCCCGGCGTCGAGGTCCATGCCGTCCTGGCCCGACGTGATCGACGTGCCGACGAACTCCGTCGCCACCACCGGCGAGCTCGGGTCCGCGTAGTCCGGTCGCAGCTCCGAAGCGACGCTGCGGTGCAGGTCGCCCGCGATGCTCACCAGGTTGCGCACCTTGCGGTCCTGCGCGCCGCCGAGGATGCGCTTGCGGGAGGCGACGTAGCCGTCCCACGTGTCCATCGGCACGAGCACGGGCGGGCCGGCGGCGGTGTCGAGCTGCGCGATCGCGGTCTGGTGCGCGAGCACCTCCCAGCGCGCGGAGTGCTGCGCCATGCCGTCGAGCAGCCACTTCTCCTGCGCGGCACCGGTGATCGTGCGGTTCGGGTCGAGCGAGTCCGGGTTCGGGGCTTTGGTGCCGTCGCCCGCGGCCTGGTCGTCGCGGTACTGGCGGGTGTCGAGCACGTTGAAGCGGATCAGGTCGCCGTACTGGAACCGGCGGTACATCTGGATGTCCGGACCGTTGGGCAGCTGCGTCGTGCGCACGGGCTGGTGCTCCCACCACGCGCGGAACGCGTTGGCGCGCCGTACGAGGAACTGCGCGACGGGGTCGTTGTTCTCGGAGATGTCGCCGGCCCAGTTGTTCTCGACCTCGTGGTCGTCGATCGTGACGATCCACGGCGCGGCGGCGTGCGCGGCCTGCAGGTCGGGGTCGGTCTTGTAGAGGGCGTAGCGGCCGCGGTAGTCGTCGAGCGTCGTGGTCTCGCGCTGGAAGTCCACGGCCATGTCCTGCTTGCGCAGCCCGCCGTCGGCACCCACGCCGTACTCGTAGATGTAGTCGCCGAGGTGGAACACGACGTCGTGGTCCTTCGACGCCATGTCGCGGTAGGCGGTGTAGAAGCCCTCGTACCAGGCCTGGCAGCTCGCGTACGCCAGCGAGACGGCGGGCACCGACTGGTGCGCGGTCGGCGACGTGCGGGTGCGGCCGACCGGGCTGGTGTGCCCGCCGACGTGGAAGCGGTAGAAGTAGTGCCGCCACGGCCGCAGCCCGCGGACGTCCACGTGCACGCTGTGCGACTCCTCGCGCCGGGCGAGCGAATTGCCGGAGCGAACGACGCGGCGGAACCGTTCGTCCTCGGCGACCTCCCAGCGCACCGACACCGGGCGGTCGTTCAAGCCGCCGAACGGTTCGAGCGGCTTCGGCGCCAGGCGTGTCCAGATCACGACCGCGTCGGGTAGCGGGTCGCCGGAGGCAATGCCGAGCGTGAACGGGTAGCCGGGCACTCGGTCGGTGTCCACGGTGGTGGCGCCGGAGGCGGTGATGCCGGGCAGCGTGCCGGCGAGCGCCAGAGCGGCGGCGGCTCCGGTGACGGTGAGGAACTTGCGTCGCGTCGGGTTTTCCACGTCGCTCCGATCCAGTGCGGTCCCGGCGGCGCTCGTGCCCGCGGGAGGGCGGACGGCCGCACGGTGCGGCACGTGAGTTGTGCTCACCGTCGGCGGCTTCCCCAGTTCGCTTCCTCGCCGGTGGAGCGGTTTTTGAAACGTATCAAGACGGGACGTTTCGCGCGTGGTTCGTCCCGCGCTGGGCACGTTATCCGGCTGTCGGCGCGCCGTGAACGATCACGGCGGTGAATTCGAGCTGAAGTCTGGGGAAGGTTGTCAGAGGTAGCGCTGAGTGACCATCGGAGACGACAAATAGCGCCACCGGAATTGTTGTCCGGTGACACTATTTGTGGTTCTGTCAGATCAGACGAACAACACGCAGCTGGCCTTGTTGTCGAAGTTGTTGTTCGAGAAGTCGGTGTCCACCGAGTTCTTCTTGGCCTCGTAGCCCTGGTTGCCGCCGCAGTTGCTGGAGTCGTAGAGTTTCACGACGTGGCTCGTGTTGTTCTTCATCGAGCTGGCACCGTTGGTGACGAATCCGTTGCCGCCCGCCCACGCGGTCTTGGACAGGTCGATCGCGCCCGCACGGTAGGAGAACTCGATGTGCTGGCCCTTGTAGTCGTCGTCCTCGAACAGGCAGAAGTGCCCGGAGGCGCAGGTTCCGGCCGCACTGGCGGACGGCGCCAGCGCGAGCATCGAGCCGGCGTCCACGAGCACGCCGAGGACCAGCGAAATGTGCTTCTTCATTCAATCGCCTTTCGATGGATAAACCCGGCCGACGGGCCGGATCCGAATAGGCGGGAACGTCCCCAGACGCGTATGGCGAACTTCCCCAGAACTCCCGCCAGTGCGAAAACTATAGCGATCATTGTTCGGAGCACACCGCCGAAGTGGTAACCGTCACCGACCAGTCGGTATGGTGTTTCGGTGATCGGGAAAAAGTGGCCCGCCGCCTTCGCTGAGTGTGACGCTCGGTGGGGTGGTGTCGCATTCCCGCCAGGTTTTGTCGGTGCCGCCGGGCAGACTGGCGGGCGTGTACGAGGACATCGAACGCTGCGTGCGCGCGGTGCAGTCGAAGGACGCCCGGTTCGACGGGTGGTTCTTCACCGCCGTCGTCACCACCGGTATCTACTGCCGGCCGAGCTGCCCGGTCGTGCCGCCGAAGGTCGAGAACATGCGCTTCTACGGCAGCGCGGCGGCGGCGCAGACGGCCGGGTTCCGCGCGTGCAAGCGCTGCCGGCCAGACGTCACGCCGGGATCGCCGCTGTGGAACGAGCGCGCCGACGTGGTCGCGCGCGCCATGCGGCTGATCGCCGACGGGGTGGTCGACCGCGAGGGCGTGGGCGGGCTCGCGGCGCGGCTCGGGTACAGCGTGCGGCAGGTCGAGCGGCAGGTGTACGCCGAGCTGGGCGCCGGCCCGCTGGCGCTCGCGCGAGCCCAGCGCGCCGAAACCGCGCGGCTGCTGGTCGAGACCACCGAGATGCCGATGGGCGACATCGCGCACGCCGCGGGGTTCTCGAGCATCCGGGCGTTCAACGACACCGTGCGCCAGGTCTTCGCCCTGACACCGAGCGAGCTGCGGTCGCGGGCGTCCGGCGCGCCGTCCTCGCCGGGGGCGCTGTCGTTGCGCCTGCCGTTCCGCGCGCCGCTGTGCCCGGACAACCTCTTCGGCCACTTGGCGGCCACCGCCGTGCCGGGCGTCGAGGAATGGCGCGACGGCGCGTACCGGCGCACCCTGCGCCTGCCGCACGGCCACGGCATCGTCTCGCTGGCGCCGACACCCGACCACATCGCGTGCCGCCTCGGCCTCACCGACCTGCGCGACCTGTCGGCCGCCATCAGCCGCTGCCGGCGCCTCCTGGACCTCGACGCGGATCCCATCGCGGTCGATGCCCAGCTCTCCTCGGATCCGGCGCTGGCCCCGTTGGTCGCGAAGAACCCCGGGCGCCGGGTGCCGCGTACGACGGATCCGGCGGAGTTCGCGATCCGGGCGGTGCTGGGGCAACAGGTGTCCACCGCCGCGGCCCGCACCCACGCCGCCCGCCTGGTCACGGCCCACGGCACGCCCGTCGACGACCGTGAGGGCGGCCTGGGTTTTCTCTTTCCCACTCCGGCCGATCTTGCGGATCTGGATCCTTCGTCGCTCGCGATGCCACAGTCTCGCCGTCGGACGCTGCTGAGCCTCATCGCCACCCTCGCCGCGGGCGACCTCGACCTTTCGCCGGGCGGAGACTGGGCTCGCGCCCGGGCCGAGCTGTCGGCGCTGCCGGGATTCGGGCCGTGGACCGTGGAGACCATCGCGATGCGGGCGCTGGGCGATCCGGATGCGTTTGTGCCAACGGACTTGGGGGTGAAGCTGGCGGCTGCGGCGCTGGATCTGCCGACGTCGCCTTCGGCGCTGACGCGGCATGCTTCCGTTTGGCAACCGTGGCGGGCCTACGCGGTGCAGTACCTCTGGGCGACGGGTGATCATCCGATCAACTACCTGCCGGCCTAGGGGTGCCTATTCCTGCGGGGCGAGGAAATCCAGGAGGGCCGTGGCGACGGCGTCGGGAGCTTCGAGCCAGGGGACGTGGCCGACGCCCGGCAGCGTCACGCGGGTCGCCGACGGGAGCGCGGCGTGCAGGGAGTCCACCGCCCAGCGGGGGCGGATGTCCTGGTCACCGTCGACGATGAGGGTGGGAGTAGGCAGGGCGCGGCAGGCCGCGATGAGCTCGGATTCTGTCGGGGAGTGGTGTTTTTCCTCGGTGTTGATGGCGGCGTTGCAGTCGTAGTTGATCGGGAACCAGGGCGTGGCCATCTGCTCGGCGTAGGTGAGGGCGCTCGAGGGATCGGGGAAGTCTGCGGACCATTGCAGGACGGCCAATTCTCGGTCCTCGGCCGGGGTTCGGGCGCGGGAGCTCAGGTCCCTGAGCCGTGAAAGGTCCTGGCCGAGACGGCTGGCGAGGTTGCGTTCATAGGACGGATGCCAGGCGCGACCGAGGCCGGTTCCGGACACGTAAACCAGCTTGGTGACTTGGGCCGGGTGGTCCAGGGCGTAGTGCAGTGCCAACGTCGCTCCCCAGGAATGGCCCAGAACGGCGGCGCGGGCCAGCCCGTAGTGGCGACGGACAGCGTCCAGGTCGGCGATCGTCTGCGCGAGCGAGTACGGCCCGCGGCGTTCCGAGCGGCCGCACCCGCGCTGGTCCCAGCGGATCACACGCAGGCGAGTGGCCAGCACGGCAGCGAGGTCGCCGAACATGTCCCACAGGCCGGGGCCGCCGTGGCACAGGATGAGCGGCTCGCCCTCGCCGACGGCAGTCGTCCAGAGGCGACAGCCGTCATCCGCCGAGATCAGGTCTCCAGGGTGATCCGTGGGATTCAGTCTCGCGGGATCCACCTGGTTCGCGCCCGGATACTCCACACCGGTCAGCGTCGCATCATCCACGTGATTCGGCGCCGGGCGAACCACGCCGCTCAGCTCCGCGTGGTCCACGCGATCCGAACCCGCACGATCCGCGCGACCCAGTCCCCCAAGATCCATGCGGTTCAGTATCGTCCCCAGCCGTGCGGAAACGGGTGGGGACAGGGCGCGGGTTACATGGCAGTCACCTCCACACAGCAGAAGCCCGTCACTTGAACAAGCCGTTCAAAGCGCCGAAATCCATCGCGGAGCCCAGTTCGTCGTAGGTGCCCGCGCCGAGCATTTCCTGGGCTGCGCGCAGCGCCACGGCGTAGGCGCCCTGGGCCAGGGCCGTGCCGACGGTGACGCGGCGGACGCCGGCGGACGCGAAGTCCGACGCCGAGGGTGCGCCCGGCCCGGCCATGGCGGCGACCGGGAGAGGGGAAGCGGCCGTCAGTTCGCGAAGCACCGCCAGGTCCACCAAGCCCGGCACGAAGATGCTGTCCACGCCGGCCTCGGCGTACGCGTGGGCGCGCGCCACAACGTCGTCGAAGCGGGACTCCGGCTTGCCGACGCCGAAGAGGTACACGTCCGTCCGGGCGTTGATCCACAGCTCAGGCAAGCCGGCCGACGCAGCGGCCGCACGGCCTGCCGCCAGGCGTGCGGCCTGGACCTCCGGAGAGAACAGCGAGAGTGTGCCCGCCCGGGAGTCCTCCAGGTTGACGCCGACCGCGCCGGCGGCGATGACCTCCTCGACGGTCGCGGCGACGTCCGCGGGATCGGGGCCGTAGCCGCCTTCGATGTCGGCGGTCACCGGTACCGAGACCGCCCCGACGATCTGCCGCACGGCAGCCGTCATCTCAGAGCGCGTCAAACCCTGGCCGTCACTGCGACCGAGCGCCCACGAGACCCCGCCGCTCGTGGTGGCGATGGCCTTCGCGCCGGCGTGCTGGATGACGGCCGCGCTGCCGGCGTCCCACGCGTTCGGCAGTACCAGCATCGGCTGGGCGTGCAGCTCTCTGAACGCCTTTGCCTTGTCCTGCAACGATTCCATGCGATTCCTCCCAGTCGAACCCGAACAAGGGAGGACGTTAGCAGCGGGCACCGACAAAAAACTCAGCTCAACGAGATCTCGCTCAGATCGATCGACACCATCACCGTCTCCTCCCGGTACGCGCGCCGCCGCGTCGGGAAGCTCAAGCCCGAGAACACGGCGTGGTCGTACACGTACTGCACCCCGGGAAATCCGCCCGCCACGTCGACGTTGTAGTCGTGCCGGCGCAGCAGGCCGTCCGGACCGAAGTAAAAGCGCTGCACCCGCGAGTGGCTCGCCACCGAGACCGGAAACGTCGCCTCCAGCACGTGCCACCGCTCACCGTCCACGACCACCGGCGCGGCCTCCACGACCGAAAACCCCTCACCCGCCAGGAGGAACGGTGTCGTCAGGTACGTCCACAACGCGTACCCGTTGAAGTACGCGCGGTGCAGCGGGTCCCATGGCGTCGTCAGCCCGTGCCCCGCGAACGACTCGCGCGGGTTGTCGCGCGAAGCAACGACAGTGCCGTCCAGCTTCTCGATCGCGATGCGCCCCGGCTCGAAGCGCGTGCGCTGGTCTGGCGCGCCGAACGGGTGCAACGAGCCCTCCTCGCGCACCAGCGACACCGTCATGCGCCGCGGGTTCGGGTCCTGTACGAGGCCCTTCATCGCCCAGAACTCGCCGCCGGTCACGATCGTCGCGGTCAGCGAGGTGAACTGGCGCCAGCGGTCGAGGCCGCCGTGGGCGTCGAGGACGTCGTCGAGCAGCGCCACTTCAGGCCGCCAGGTCGAGGACGACGCGGAAGCGCGCCTGGCCGGACAGCATGCGCTCATACGCCTTCGGGGCGTCGGTCCACGGGACGATCTCGTTCATCGGCCGCACGCCGCGGGCCTCGGCGAACGCGAGGCTGTCCTCGTTCTCGACGGCCGAACCGGTGAGGCTGCCGGACACCGTGCGCGTGCCGAAGATCAGGTCCGTGGTGCCGATCGACAGCGGGTCGGGCGCCGCGCCGACGACCACCAGCCGCCCGCGCGGCGCGAGCCCCGCGACCAGCGGCGACATGGACGTGCCACTCGAGGCCGTCGCGACGATCGCCGCCGCGCCGCCCAGCTTCTGCAGCTGCGCGCCGGCGTCGGCGGCGGTGCTGTCGACGTACTCGTCCGCACCGAGGCGCGTGGCGAGCTCGGCCTTGTCCGTGCCACGCGCGATCGCCGCGACGCGGTAGCCCAGCGCCTTCGCGTACTGCACACCGAGGTGGCCCAGCCCGCCGATGCCCTGCACCGCGACCAGCGAGCCGGGGCGCGCGTCGAGGTTGGTCAACGCGCTGTACGTGGTGATCCCCGCGCACAGCAACGGTGCGGCGTCCGAAGAGGACAGTCCACTCGGGACGCGGACGAGGCCGGTGGTGCGGGCGTAGGCATATTCGGCGTAACCGCCGTCGACGTGCGTGCCGGTCCACGGCTGGTCGGTGCAGTTGACGAAGTCGCCGCGCCGGCAGGACTCGCACTCGCCGCAGTGCCCGCCCAGGTAACCGATGCCCACGCGCTCACCCACGTGCCACGCCCGCACACCCTCACCGACGGCGTCGATCACCCCGACGATCTCGTGGCCGGGCACCCGCGGCACGTCAGGGTCGGCGCGCATCCCCTCGACCGCCAGCACGTCGGAGTGGCAGACACCGCAGTACTCCACTTTGACCCGCACCTGCCCGTGCGACGGAGCGACGAGCTCCCGGTCGCTGAGCGCGAACTGGCGGGTGCCGGTGACTTCCAGAGCTCGGTAAGTTGTCATAAACTGAATATGACCGGTCGTCTTAGACGCTGTCAAGGGCCGCGCCCGAATCGAGCACCGGCGTTTTTCAGGGCAGGTCGAAGCCCAGTTCCTTGGCGGCATCGACCGGCGTCGGCTGCGCCCACCGCTGCGCGACGGACTGGTGCGTCGAAAGCGAACGCAGCTCCGCACGGTCGAGATACAGCACGCCACCGAGGTGGTCGGTCTCGTGCTGGACGATGCGCGCCGGCCAGCCCGCGAACTCCTCGTCGACGGCCGCGCCCGTCTCGTCCTGCGCCTCAAGCCGGACGCGCAACGGCCGCGCGACCACGGCCTGCCAGCCGTTCACGCTCAGGCAGCCTTCGAAGAACGCGACCCGCTCCGAGCCCAGCGCCGTGTACCGCGGGTTCACCAGCACGCGAAACGGCAACGGCCCGATCCCCCGCACTGCCAGCACCTCGGGCGGCGTGTTCGGCCGCTCGTAGTCCTCGACCACCGCGAGCTGCACCGGGAGTCCGATCTGCGGCGCGGCCAGCCCGACGCCGGGCGCCGCGTGCATCGTCTCCTTCATGCCCTCGATCAGCCCGGCGAGCGCGGCGTCACCCAGCTGGCCTTCGTAGGGCGCCGCGGCCGTGCGCAGCACCGGGTGACCGGCCTGGACGATGGGCCACGGGAGCGGCTGGGCGAGCAGTTCGTCCACCAGGTCGGCGAGCACGCTGGGGGCACCTTCCTACAGCAGGGAGCCGAACACCACGTCGAAGAAGTCGTCCAGCGGGGCGACGCTCTTGGCCACCTTGGTACGGATGATCGCACCCTCCCACGCGTCGAGCACGAACCGCCCGAGCAGCTCCGGGTCCTTGTCGCCCTTGACCTCGCCGGCGGCCTGCGCCTGGCGGATGGAGTCGGTGATGCTGTCCGACCAGTGCGTGAGGCTCTCCCCGACCTGCTTGCGGATCACCGGACTGTGGTCGGCGCGCTCGGAACCCATGTTGCCGATGAGACAGCCGCGGGTGAACTCGTTGTCCACCAGCACGTCGCGCATCACGGTGAACCGCGCGCGCAACGTGTCGAGCGGGCCGAGATCGCCGTGGCCCTCGCGCCAGCCGGAGCTTTCGGCGTAGCGCGCGACGACCTCGGCGCCGAGGTCTTCCTTGCTCTTGAAGTGGTTGTAGAACGACCCCTTGGGCACGCCCGCCGCCCGGGTGATGGTGTCGACGGAACACGCGGCGAAGCCGTAGCGGTGGAACTCGGTGACCGCGGTGTCGACGATCACCTCACGAACGCTGGGACGTGGCATCTGTCGATTATATGACCGGTCGTCTCAGCTGTCGACCAAGCCGACCTGACCAGGGTCGAAGCCGGGATCCACTGCCGATCTCGCACCCACCTGATCGCTTCCGGCATGCTGGGCTCCGTGGCCTATGACGTGAACGCGACCCGCAAGCATTTCCCCGCCCTAGCCGAAGGGGCTGCGCACTTCGATGGGCCCGGGGGCTCACAGGTGCCGGACGTGGTGGGCGAAGCCGTGGCGGCCGTCCTCTGCTCCGCGATCGCCAACCGGGGAACCGTGACGCCGGCCGAGCGGCGTGCCGACGGGGTGGTGCGCGAGGCACGCCAGGCGGTGGCGGATCTGCTGGGTGCGAGGCCCGAGGGCGTGGTCTTCGGGCGCAGCATGACGCAGGTGACGTACGACTTCTCGCGCACGCTGGCCAAGACGTGGGAGGCCGGGGACGAGGTCGTGGTCACGCGGCTCGATCACGACGCCAACATCCGGCCGTGGGTGCAGGCGGCGGCCACACGTGGAGTCACCGTGCGGTGGGCCGACTTCGACCCGACGACGGGTGAGCTGCCGGTCGAGGCGGTCACGGCGCTGCTGACCGACAAGACGCGGCTGGTGGCCGTCACGGCGGCGTCCAACCTGCTCGGCACGCGGCCGGACGTCGCGGCGATCACGGCGAAGGTGCGCGAAGCCGGGGCGCTCAGGTACGTCGACGGAGTGCACCTCACACCGCACGCCACGGTTGACCTCAAAGCACTCGGCGCCGACTTCTACGCGTGCTCCGCGTACAAGTTCCTCGGCCCGCACCTCGGCCTGCTCGCGGCCGCGCCCGAGTTGCTGGAGACGCTGCGGCCGGACAAGCTCGTGCCGTCCAGCGACGCCGTGCCGGAGCGCTTCGAGCTGGGCACGCTCCCTTACGAGCTGCTCGCCGGCACGACCGCGGCCATCGACTTCCTCGCGAACCTGGTGCCGGCCGAAGGCACACGGCGCGAGCGGCTGGCCACGTCGCTGGCCGCGCTCGAGGTCCACGAGCAGGAGATGCTGCAGCGCCTCGACGACGGGCTCGCCGCGCTGCCTCAAGTGGTCCGCTATGGCTCCCCGAGCCGCGAGCGCACGCCGACCGTCTTGTTCTCCGTGAAGAACCACGAGCCCAAGGCCGTGTACGAACACCTCGCGAGCCACAACGTCAACGCGCCGGCCG
This sequence comes from Amycolatopsis sp. NPDC005232, assembly GCF_040607795.1. Lineage (NCBI taxonomy): Bacteria > Bacillati > Actinomycetota > Actinomycetes > Pseudonocardiales > Pseudonocardiaceae > Amycolatopsis > Amycolatopsis sp. NPDC005232. The sequence continues at coordinate 38,113 of NZ_JBEXHL010000049.1, forward strand.
CGAGCTTCTACGCCATCGAGTGCTCCCGCCACCTCGGCCTCGGTGACACGGGCGCGGTCCGCGCGGGCATCGCGCCGTACACGACCGCGGCCGAGGTCGACCGGCTGGTCAGCGCGGTAGCGGAGCTCTGACCGCCGTCCCGCGCACGTAGACCGCGCGGATGTCGTGGATGGCCGCCGGGTCGGTGAACGGGTTGCCGCCCACCGCGAGCACGTCGGCGTCGAAGCCCGGCGCCAGGCGGCCCTTGCGGTGGCCCGGCCCGCACACCCCGGCGGCTACGGACGTCGCGGCGCGGAAAGTGTCCACTGTGGACATCCCGGACAGCTCCAGCATGTGCGCGCACGAGTTGCGGGAACGGCCAGTACGGCGGATACCGGCAGTCACGCCACCCCAGGCCGCCGGCAGCCCGGCCCGGCGCACGACCTCGGCGACCAGCCGGCGCTTGCCCACGCCCGGCTCGCCGGCGAGCAACACGACGCGCCCGATGCCGTCCGCTGTGGCCCGGGCGTGCGCGTCGAGCACGGGACTCGCAGCGCCTCGGCGTGGAGACCGACCCCGGTCAGTTCGTGGTGGTGTACTCGGCCGAGCCCGGTTCGGCGTCGGAAGCCGCGTTGCGCAGCCTCGCCGAGATGGCGTTGACCGGCTGAGTTCCGTTGTGGAACTCTCGAGGGCATGAGTATCGACGTCGTGGCCGGCGAAGCCGTCACCACCGTGACGATCAACCGTCCGGACAAGCGCAACGCGCTGACCACGGCCCTGTACTCGGCCCTGGCCGAAGCGCTGGAGACCGCGGCCACGCCGATCGTCGTCCTCACCGGCGCCGGCGGCACGTTCACCGCGGGCAACGACCTGGGCGATTTCCTCGCGCACGACGAGGGCGGCGGGGACGACACACCCGTGCGGCGGTTCCAGGAGGCACTGCTCGCCACGCGCTCGGTGGTGGTCGCGGCCGTCGACGGCCCGGCCGTCGGCATCGGCGCGACGCTGCTGCTGCACTGCGACCTCGTGTACGCGACCGAGCGCAGCTACCTGCAGTTCCCGTTCACGTCGCTGGGCTTGGTGCCGGAGTACTTCAGCAGCTTCGTGCTGCCGCGCCTGCTCGGCCCGCAGCGCGCCGCCGAGCTGCTGCTCTTCGGCGACCGCGTGCCGGCCGCCGAGGCGCACCGGCTGGGGCTCGTCAACGAGGTGCTGGCCGACGCGGCGGCGCTGGAGGCCCGCGTCGCCGACCGGACGGCCACGCTGGCCGCGCAGCCGGCTTCATCGCTGGCGCTGACCCGCGAGCTGCTGCGCGATACCGAGAACACCAGCGTGCGCGGGCGGATGGACGTGGAGTCGCAGCACTTCGCGAAGCTGCTGCACGACCCGGCGACGGTCGCCAACCTGCGCGCGAAGCTCGGCCGCCGTTACCAATCCGACCAAAAGTAGGCGGGAATCCAGCAGGACGTGACCGCGTCCGGCAACCGTTCCCGCCGTGACTGTGGTCGGATTGGTAACCGACAGCGCATCAGGCGAGCTTGCGGCGGCGCTTGTCCACGGCGCCGTCGAGCAGCGGCCGCAGCTCCTCGACGATCGAGTCGAGCGGGGCGACGTCGTGCTCGGCGCGCGCGAGCACGATCGCGCCTTCGAGCGAGCTGATCATCAGCACGGCAAGCGAAGCCGCGCGCGTGGGAGATACGCCCATCTGCTCCAGTGCTTCCACGAGCGGTTTACGCCATTCGGCGAATGCGCCGGCCGTACTCTCCCGCAGCTTTTCGCTCATCGCGGCGGAATCGGCGACCGTGGCGACGATCGGGCAGCCGTTCCCGAATCCCTGATCAGCGAATTCGGCGCGCCACGGCGCGACCATCGCGGCGAAGAGGTTGCCCGGTGTCGCGTCTTCCAGCGATTCGGCGTTGCGACGCACGCGGCGCGCCGCGTACCGGCCGGCCCAGGCGACCGCTTCGGCGACGAGCTGCTCCTTACCCCCGGGGAAGTAATGCTGCAGCGACCCCCGCGGCGCGTTCGCGTGGGTCACCACGTCCCGCAGGCCCGTACCGCCGACGCCCTGCGTCCGCAGCAGCTGCGCGGCGCTGAACACCATCCGGTCCCGCGCCGGCCTCTCCGACTCCGCCACCGACAACCTCCTTCATGACGCTGGTCATGCTAGTCGGCACGACCCGTTCGAACTCCTTCTCGCCCCGCTCGAACGTCGCGACCGGGCGGAAGCCGTGTGCGCGCAGCAGGCCCTCGGCCGGCGCGTTGCCGACCTGGACGGTGGCGTGCAGCGTCCAGCCCGCCCAGCGGACGTCCTCGGTCAGGCTGCGCACGAGCGCGCTCGCGATGCCGCGGCGGTGCCAGGCGTCAGCCACGAGCACCGCGAGCTCGGCCCGGCACTCGCCTTCCGGCACGAGGTTGACCAAGCCGACCGCGGCGTCGTCGACCTTGGCGACGAAGGCCGCGCCGGCGAGCAGGAACGCGTGGTAGCGCACCAGGATCCAGCCGGGCGCCGGACGCACGGGCAACGTGAAGCGCCACGCGAGACTCTCCGGCGAGCACGCTCGCACCAGGCTCTCGACGGCACCGGCGGTCGCCGGCTCGACGGTCACTATGACAGCTGTCATGGCCCATGGGTAGCACGGTTTCCCTGATCGACTCACTATGACGGACGTCATAGTGAGTGCTCACGCTGCCGACACGGCCGGCCCCGACCGAGACCCACACCGCCCAGTCGAACGGTGGGACATGACCGGTTCCGGGTAATCCGATTTCACTTCCCGTGTGCGCCATCACCCAGTGCGCTGAAAAATGCCGGCAATTCATGCGTGGAACACAATCTGTCGCGCCATGAGCCTTATTGGGTGAAAACCGTTCCCGAAACCTTCCGACCTCGTGATTCTTCTCTATCTTCTAATCTAATCTTCTCGAAACAGTGCACGAAGGGGACGCGGTCATGACCCAGTCGATCGAAGCTCCGGCGAAGGAATTCTGCGTCGACTGGGAGATGGAGGGAAACGACGGCGGCCGTGTGAACGTCACGCTGTCGGGTCACGTGAGCCTGCTCGACGGCAGCCGCTTCTACAAGGTCGACGGCGTGCTCTACATCGCAGAAGGCGCCGAGTACTGCCGCGAGGTCGGCAACCCGCGCCTCTACGTCCGGCGCAACGGCGTGGAAGCCAGCGGCCGGCACTGGGGCTGGGAGACGATCAGCTCGCGCAAGACCGCCAACCGCCTCTGCACGATGGACGGGTACTTCGTGCGCACCGGTTACTGGGCCCCGTCCGACCGGTCGATCCAGCTGAGCATCGTGGCGGAGCACGGCATCACGCGACGCAAGTCATACAGCGGTACGGCGACCGTCCGACTCGTGGACTGACGCAGGTTTCCGGGCTCCGCATTCAACGCGTGGCGAGCATCGGGCAAGTCGATCACGACGTGAAGTGACGGCGTTCACCCACAAGTGGAGTGAAGACCTTGAGCGTGCTGAGGAACACACCGTTTTCCCAGGAAAATCAAAGAAAACGTTGTGCTGGACACAGCGCGCGCGGGTGTGTAAGAGGACCATGGAGCCCATGCGGAACAAGGCCCGGGCTGGCAGACCACCTCTTCTCTTCACCCGTTTCCTACGACGACTGGGATTCGCGCGGAATCCGCTCGTGCGGCGCTCCGACCGGATCGAGGGTCTCCTCGCCGGCCTGGCCGCGCTGATCGCGATCTTGGCGCTCCCGCTCGTGGTACTGCTCGGCGAGGCCGACGTCTCCCACGAGACCGCGGCGTCGGACGCGCAGCTGCACGCGCGCCACCAAGTCACCGCGACCGTGCTCGCGCCCGCGCCGAAGACGGCGTCGATGGGCGACAGCGCCCCGATCGCCCACAGCTCTCGCGTGAGCGCCAACTGGCAGCTGCCGAACGGCTCGCCGCAGACCGGCGTCGTGACAGTGCCCGCGGGCGCCGGCAACCCCGGTTCGCAGGCGCCGATCTGGCTGGACGACAACGGCAAGCAGACCACCGCCCCGCTCACCCACGCCGACGCGGTGACCAACGGCGTGCTCGTGGGCACCTTCACGTGGCTCTGCGCGATCGGCCTGCTGGCCGGCGCGTTCTGGATCGCCCGGCGCGTGCTCGACCACCGGCGCGCGATCCGCTGGGCCGACGAATGGGCACAGCTCGCCGGCCCGGAGGCAGTTCGCTGAAGCCGGCTGCCTCCGGGCCCGGCCGGCGGACCGGCGGAGCGACACCCCCAGCGCCGCCCCGCGGCAGTACAACGCCTACCGCTAAGCCTGTGTTGGCGAGTTAACTAACAGCTAACTCGCACTGCTCACAGTCTTGTGTAGGGGAGCCCTGATTGTCAACTGTCAGCTAATCTGGGATAGTCGACCTAGCTGAGAGCAATCAGTCGCTGACCGGAGGGGGCGGACATGTCCAGTGACTCGAGTGATGACACTCGGCCGACGTTGGCCTCCAGGCTCGACGATCTGTTCCGCACGGTGCGTCCGCAGGGCAAGCACTGGACGAACGCCGAGGTCGTGACCGAGCTCAAGCGCGTGTCGCCGGAGCTGAAGGTCGGCTCGGTGTACCTGTCACAGCTGCGGTCGGGCAAGCGCACCAACCCGTCGCAGGAGCTGCTGGCGGCGCTGGCGAAGTTCTTCGGGGTGTCCGTCGCGTACTTCTTCGACGAGAAGGTGGCAGGCGACGTGCTGAGCGAGCTGGCCGCCATCGAGGCGATGCGGCAGGCGGGCGTGCGCGCGGTCGCGATGCGCGCGGCGGGCATGCGCGAGGAGAACCTGCAGGCGATCACCACGATCATGGACCAGTACCGCCAGATGCAGGGCCTGCCGCCGGTCAGCGACGAAGCGGCGGGCTGAGCATGGCGGAGGAGCGTCGCGATCAGCTCAAGCGGATGCGCGAAGAGGGCGCCCGGCGGATCGCCGAGCTGGATCTGCCGAAGGGCTGCGACCTCCCGACTCTGTGCGAACGGCTGGGCACCATCCGCGAACGGCCGATCACGCTCGTGCCGATGCCCATGCCGGCCTCCCACCCGTGCGGCATGTGGGTCGCGGCGCAACAAGAAGACCTCATCTTCTTCGACGCCAACACCACCGGCGCACACCAGGAGCACATCATCTTGCACGAGCTCGGTCACATCATCTGCTGCCACCGCGGCTCGGGCCTGCTCGACGACGAGAGCGCCCGGTCCCTCTTCCCCAACCTCGACCCGGACATCGTCCGCGACATGCTGATGCGCGCCACCTACGACGACGCGCAGGAGCAGGAGGCGGAGATCATCGCGTACCTGCTGTCCGAGCGGATGGGCGTCGTGCCGGCTCCCGCCCCGGCCGCGAAGGTCCCGGCGGCGGAGGAGAAGCCGATCGACCGGATCGAGCGGATGCTGCTGTAGCAGCTCACTTCTCCCGCAGCCGCGCGAGTTCCGTGGCCACCGTTGTCGTCGTGTATTCCAGCTGCGCCGGCTCGTGGTCGCTGGTGAGGAAGAAGCGCAGGCGGGTCTGGGATTCGTCGACGGCCGGGTGGAGGATCGGGTCGACGATGATGCCGCGGTCGTAGAGGGCGCTGGCCAGGCGGAGCGTCGTGGTGGAGTCGCCGATGACGCAGGGGACGATGGGCGTCGCGGAGGCGGAGCCGGTGGGCAAGGCGGCGGCCTGGGCCAGCCTCAAGAAAGACGCGGAGTTTTCGCGCAGGCGAGCCAGCCGCGAGGGTTCTGCGCGCAGGACGCGCAGGGCCGCCAGGGAAGCGGCGGCGCTGGCGGGTGTGAGGCCGACGCTGTAGACGAAGCCCGGCAATGAATACCGCAGCCACTGGACCGTGCGCGACGAGCCGGCCAGGTAGCCGCCGCAGCCGGCCAGGGACTTGGACAGCGTGCCCATCCAGAGGTCGACCTCGGATCGTTCGACGCCGAAGTGTTCGCCGACGCCGGCGCCCGTGGCGCCGACCGTGCCGATGCTGTGGGCCTCGTCGACCATCAGCAGGGCGCCGTAGCGCTTCTTGACCTCGATCAGGCCCGGCAGGTCGGCGAGGTCGCCGTCCATGCTGTAGGCGCCCTCGACCGCGATGAGCACGCGGCGGAACCGAGCGCGCGTGCGGCGCAGGATGTCTTCGAGCTGCGCGACGTCGTTGTGCGGGAACGGGCGGCGCGTCGCTCCGGAGAGGGTGCAGCCTTGAAGGATGCTGTCGTGCGCGAGCGAGTCGTGCACGATGAGGTCGCCGGGGCCGACGAGGTGGCCGATGGCGCTGACATTGGTGGCGTGGCCGCTCACCAGCGCGAGGCAGTCGTCCGTGCCGAGGAACGTCGCCAGCTCCGTCTCCAGCTGACGCGTGAGGTCGCGGTCGCCCGCGAGGAGGCGGCTGCCGGACACCGAGGTGCCATAGCGTTCCACGGCGTCGTGCACCGCGGCCGTCACGGCCGGGTGGCCGGAGAGACCCAGGTAGTTGTAGCTGGAGAACGACAGGTACTGCCGGCCGCCGACGGTCGTCGTGCTGGTCAGGAGACCTTGGTGCTTGCGGAAGTACGGGTTCGGCACGCCGAGGTCCGCGAACTCCCGCAGCCGCGCGTCGATCGCCGCGGCCTCGGGGAAGTCGTCGATCGACGCCGTGGCGGGGTCGAACGCGACGGTCTCCGAAGCCAGTGGCACGGGCACCGGCACGGCGGGCGTGATGAGCCCCGCCACCGCACCGGCCGTGACACCACGCTCCTGCTCGATCTCGAAGCGCTGCCCGGGGAAGCGCTTGCGGAGGTTGGCTTCGAGCTCCGTGAGCATGAGGGAGTCGAACCCGAGATCGTCGATCAACGCGTGCCCGGCGCACAGGTCTCCGACCGGGAACGCACTCGTGCGCGCGACCTCCTCCAGCACCACGGCCAGCACGTCCCGCGATGACGGAAGTGCCTGTGACTCAACAGGTTCCGCGGACGAGACAGCACTCAGCGGCGGCAACGACTGCGCCTTCACCCGCTTCGCCTCGTCGACGACCCAGTGGTGACGCGGGCTGAGCGGGCTCGGCGGCAGCGTGCACGGCGGCGTCCGGCCGATCGCGGGCCGCAGCCCGGCGCCGGTCACCGCCCGCACGGCCAGCTCCAGCAGCGGCAGTTCCGGCGCAGGCACCTCGGCGCCCGGCGCCACGACCCCCGCGTACGTCGCCGGCGCCAGCTCCCCCGCCGTCCCGGATTCCAGTGCGACCGAAGCCGCCACCAGCTTCGACACCGCGTCGGCGGCATCGTCGGCCACCACGGCGATCCGTTCGGCGAACAACGCGCGACGCGCCAAAGTGGACGCCACTGCGGCCAGCGGCAGCGGATCGCGCGAGAGCACCTCCGCGACCTCACGCGCGTGCCGGGCCAACCCCGCCCGGTCGCGCGCGGTCAGCAGCAGCAACTGCGGACCACCAACGGAAACCGTTGGCACCGCTGGGGATTCCTCGAGCACCACGTGCACGTTCGTCCCACCGAAGCCGAACGCGCTCACCCCCGCGCGGCGCGGACCGTCGGCAGTCCACGGCGTCACCTCCCCGGCCACCCGCAGACCGGCCTCGTCGAGCGCCAGGTGCCCGGCCGGCTCGAAATCCGGCTGCGGCAGGATCTGTCCCTTGTGGACCGACAACACCGACTTGATCAGCCCGGCGATCCCCGCGGTCCCGAGCGAATGCCCCACCACGGACTTCGCGGCGCCGAGGTACGCGGGGGTGGTCGCGTCGCGACGCAGCTCGCCCAGCGCGTTGATCTCCACGTCGTCGCCCACCGACGTCGCCGTGCCGTGCGCTTCCAGGTACCCGACGGAGCCGGGCTCCACGTCGGCGTCGCGGTACGCGCGGCGCAGCGCCAGCAGCTGGCCCGACTCCTGCGGCATCATGCCGCCCTTGACCGTGCCGTCGTTGGACAGCCCGACGCCGCGGATCACCGCGTAGATCCGGTCGCCGGCGGCCTGCGCGTCGGCCAGCGGACGCAGCACGAGCACGCCGGCACCTTCACCCAGCACGAACCCGTCGGCCCGGCTGTCGAACGGCCGGCACTCGCCGGTGCGGGAAACCGCGCCGATGCGGCACAAACCCACCAGCAGGTCCGGCGTGAGCACCAGCTGCGCACCACCGGCCACGGCGATGCGGCAGCGGCCCGCCCGCAGCGCGAACACGGCGTTGGCCACCGCCGTGAGGCCGCCGGAGCAGGCGGCGTCGAGCGCGTAGCTCTCGCCGTGCAGGTCGAACACGGAGCTGATCGAGCTCGGGCCCATGTTGAGCAGCAGCCCGGCCATGGCCGTGGCGTGCAGACCACCGACGGCCGAGCCCGCCTCCGCCAGCTCGGCGCCCGCCGACCGGCCGAACTCGCCGCCCGCGAGCTGGCGCAGGCGAATGTGAAGCGTGCTCATCTCGCGGTAGCCGCTCTCGGACAGCGACATGATCACCGACGTGTCTTCGCGCTCGAAGCCGCCGGCCTCCCAGCCGGCGTCCTGCAGCGCTTCGCGCGTGAGGTCGACCAGCAGCCGGTGCTGCGGGTCGAGTGATTTCGCGCGGCGCGGCGGGATGCCGTAGTGCCCGGCGTCGAAGTCGCCGACGTCGTCGAGCAGCGCCATCTTGTCGGAGTACGCGGCCGAGGTGTCCCGGAAATCGTCGTTGTAGAAGGAGTCCCGGCGCCACCTCGAATCCGGGACGGTCCTGAACTGAGGTTTCGGCTCACTGAGCAGATCCCAGTACTCGTTCACGTTCCGAGCACCGGGAAAACGGCACCCGATGCCGACAATAGCGATGTCCGGTCGATTTCCGATTTCTTGCGCAGCAGATCCCCAAGACGCCATGACAGAACTTCCTCGCGCCGATCGCCCACCCAGTAGGTGAGAGATTGCCCCGTGGCGATCGGATTTTCAAGAGCGTCCCGGAATTCGTGCGAAAATCCCCGACCGCAGGTCAACCCACGGTAGCCGACCGATCACGCCACCAGCTCACCGTCGCCGCCGCCTGCTCGCCGAGCGGGGTGGCTTCCTCACCCGAGAATTCCGTGAACGCACGGGAATCCACCACGAACGGGCGGTCGAACTGGTAGCGAACCTCTTGCAGTTCCCGCAGCAAAGGCGAAAACGCGGCCGCCATCCGCAGCAACGGCGCCGGAAGCCGTTGTACGCCGACCGGCGGCACACTCGCTGCTTCGCACAGCACGCCGACCATCACGCGCGACGAACGCGCCGGCAGCGTCGGCACGTGCCACGCGCGACCCCACGCCTTTTCCTCCGCGGCAACGCGCACCAGCGTGCGCGCCACGTCGGGGATGTAGGTCCAGCTGTGCGGTGCGTCCGGGTCGCCCATCACCTGAACCTTGCGTCCCTTCAGCACCGCCGGGACCACTCGCGCGCCCAGGTGCCCGCCGTCGGTCACGCCGGGGCCGAAGAAGTCCGACGCCCGCACCTCGGCGGCGCGAATCCGGCCCTGCTCGTGCAGATCGTGCAGCTGCTTCCACAGCTGCACGCGCACGCGGCCCTTGGGGCCCGTCGCTTCGAGCGGCAGGTCCTCGGTGATCGGACCTTCGACGGGCCCGTAGCCGTACAGGTTCCCTAGCGCCACGAGGACGGCGCCGGTCGCCTCGGCCGCCGCGGCGGTCGCGTCGGCCAGCGGCGGCCAGTCGCGCGTCCACCGGTGATAAGGCGGGCTCGCGCACTGGTAAATCGCGTCAGCACCCTCGGCTGCGGCGGTCAGTGCGGCACTGTCAGTGGCGTCGAGCACCACGTGCTCGAGCCCCGGTTCCTCCGGTCGCGGCGACCTGCCGATCACCTTCACCCGCTCGCCCCGTTCGGCGAGCAGCCTCGCCGTCGCCGCCCCCGCCGGGCCGAACCCGATCACCGCGTGAAGACTCATGCGCCACACCATAGTCAGCCCGGTGAGCGGGATTGGCTTTTCAGGTATCCGTAACTTCGGGTTCACCGCGAACTTCTTCGGACAGTTGTCCGTAAACCTCTCGGATGCCTCACCGTGAACGGCCCGGAAATGGCCCGCGATTAATCGGATTCACAGGGACTTCTCAGTGGTCTTCACTCAAGTCTTCCCTGTGGCCGGAGCCGCTTTTCGGACCCTAGGCGGCCGACTGGCGTTGGTGTAGGGTCGCCGATCATGGACAGTTCCGACAAGGATGCCTATGTCTTCTGAAGATCTCACCCGGCTCGTCAAGGACACGGCTCGCCGTCAGCTCGCCGAGACCGGTGCGACCGGTCTGACGCTGCAGACGGTGGCCGTCGAAACCGGCGTGACCGTGGCCGAGGTGCAACCGTTTTTCGGAGATCGTGACGATCTCCTGACCGCATTGATCATCGACGCTTACAACGCCTCCGGCGAGGCCATGGAACAGGCCGATCCCGGCGAGCGGGAAACGGATCCCGGCGCGCGCCTGCTGGCCGTCACCCGCGCATTGCGCGAATGGTCGCTCGCGAACCCGGCCGAGTTCGCCTTGCTCTACGGCTCGCCCGTGCCCGGCTACGCGGCACCGGAGACCACCGTGGGCCCGGCTTCGCGCACGCCCGCGGCGCTCGCCGCGGTGCTGCGTTCCGCGCTGGCGGCGGGATCCCTCACGCCGCCGAGCCGGCCGCTGCCCGGTCCGACGCTCGTGACCGCCGAGGCCGTCGCGCTCTTCGGCGGACAGCCCGAGGCTCCGTACGGCGATCTGCTCGAACGCGGGATCGTGCTGTGGAGCAACCTGATCGGCCTGCTGGTGTTCCAGGTGTTCAGCCGTACGCACGACAGCGTTGCCGACCAGTCGGCCTTCTTCGACTACGCGGTGGCCGTGGCGGCGGAAGCCGTCGGCCTGGCCGTGCCGCTCGAAGACAGCCGGCGCGAGGCTGTGAACGCCTGAATCTCCAGTTACTGATCCGGCCAAAAGTAGGCCGACCCCCCACGCGGCGCGTAACCGTTGCTACGAAGCCATTCGGCCGTGACTGTGGTCGGATTAGTAACAATCGATACAGTACACAACTGGGGTGGTCTGGTGTGAACGCGCTGAAGATCGTGCTCTTCGCGTCGTCCGCGGTGTCGTCGTACGCCGCGTTCCTCTACAAGCTCGCGTCGATCCGGCGCGGCTGGGGTGACATCGGGTACGTGACGATGATGGTGACGCTGGTGCTGCAGTGCCTCACGTTCACGATGGGGGCGGTGTCGCTCAGCATCGTCACGTTCTTCGGCGTGCAGAACCTGGCCATCCTCGTGCTGCACCTCTCGGCGGTCGCCTACTGCATCAGCGCGCAGATCCTGCTGATGCAGTGGGCGAACCCGCTCTCGGAGGTGCGGCGGGCGATCCGGGCGTGGATCATCGCCGGCGTCGTGCTGTGCGTGGTGCTCACAGCGCTCTTCTTCATCGGCAACCGCCCCGGCACGCCGGCGTCGGCGTTCGGAACCGGCAGCAGCAATCCGGTCATCCTCGTCTACCTGCTGCTGTTCATCGTCTCGCAGGCCGTGCCGTGCGTGACGATCTACCGCCAGTGCATCCCGTACGCGCGAAGCACCACGAAACCGTGGCTGCGCCGCGCTTTGCGGATGCTCGCGGTCGGCGCGGTGGTGCTGTTCCTCTACTGCGCCGCGCGCACGGTGAACATCGTGAGCCCCATGTTCGGCCTGTCGGTCGGACCGTGGGCGATCGCGGCATCGCTGTTCAGCGCGCTCGGCATCGTGATCGTGTCGCTGGGGCTGACCATGCCGTCGTGGGGCGGGCACGTGTCGAACCTCCTTGCCTGGGGCCGGAACTACAGCTCCTACCGCGCGCTCTACCCGCTGTGGCACTCGCTGTACGAGTCGTCGCCGGGCATCGCGCTGGAGCCGCCGTCCGGCGCCGACCGCCAGTGGTCCGACCTGCACTACCGCCTGCACCGCCGCGTGATCGAGATCCGCGACGGCTGGCGAGCGCTGCGGCCGTACATGGACCGCGCCGAGTCCTCCCCGCCCGAAGCACCGGACCAGGCCCTGATCGAGGCCACGAAGATCAAGCACGCGCTGCGGGCGAAGAACTCCGGCGTCACCCCGGCACACAGCCAGGACAACGGCAGCTTCGGCGACCACGACGCCAAGACCTTCGCCGCGGAAGTCGAATGGCTCACGCAGGTTTCGGCCGCCTACGGCCGACTGGACTGAGCCACTGTCGTCCGAAGTGGACCGCGGCTCAGGCCTGGACCAGTTCGCTGCGGTCGTGCGGCAGGTCGGCCAGCAGCGCGTCGCCCTTCACCAGCCACGAGACGCCGAACGCGATCACCGCGAGGGATTCCAGCCACACCGTCGGGTGCAGTGAAGCCGTGGCCGCGTCGAAGAAGAGCCCGTTGATCACGATCAGCGCCAGCGCCGCCAGCATCACGCCGCCACACACGCGGTAGACGACGTTGCGCACGGCTTTGCGCGAGGTCGGCGACGTCTCGTCGGACTTGGTGAACAGGAAGAAGCAGAAGAACGCCAGCGTCAGGAAGAAGATCGCGGCGAACACGAGGTGCGCCACTCCCACAGCGCGCTCGGTGCCCGTCGGTGAGGCCGGGCTGGTCGGGAAGAGCGCGACGCCGATGGCCGCGACCGCCGCGACGTTGCCGGCGATGTCGTCGATCCGCCCGTAGCCCCGGTAGGAGACGAGGAAAACGCCGATGGCGCACATCGTGCCGACGAAGACGTCGCGCAGGTCGCTGTAGTAGTAGCCGCTCAGCGAACCCTGCAGGCCGCCGCCTTGCAGCAGCTCCTTGCCGATGATCACGACGAACGGCAGCGCGAGGCCGAGCACCCCGATTGCTCGGCGGAGGAAGAGGAACGAGCGCACGAGGGTGTTCACGGTTGCCTCCCCGGTGTGGTCCACACTTATTTTTACCGGGTCGGCCTGGTTTTCACAGGGTGACGGGAGTAGTTCCCAAAACGTTGTCGAGCTCGGCGAGCAGCCGGGCCTTCGAGCGGGCGCCGACGATGGTGTGCACCGGTTCGCCGCCGCGGAACAGAATCAGCGTGGGCAGCGACATGACCTGGTACTTCCGCGCCGTCTCGGGGTTGAGGTCGGTGTCGATCTGGCGCACCGTCAGGGAATCCGCGCGCATCGCCGCGATCTCGGCCAGCACCGGCGCGATCATCCGGCACGGCGGGCACCACTCGGCCCAGAAGTCGACGAGCACCGGCTTGTCGTGGTCGAGGACGTCGGCGGCGAAGGTCGCATCGGTGGTCATCGGATCTCCTCGGCGGTTGTTTCGAGGCGGCAGGGGTCGTGCCGGGCCGAAGCCTCGGCGAGCTTGTCCATCAACGCGGTCCGCACGGCGCCGAGGTCGGCCAGGCACTTCTCGACTTCCTCGAGCTTGCGCCGGTACACCTCGACCGAAGCCGGGCAGGCGTCGCCGGACTCGTGGCCGGTGCGCAGGCAGTCGACGAACGGGCGGGTGTCTTCGAGGGTGAATCCGACCGTGCGCAGCGTCTGGATCTCGCTGACCAGCCGTAGATCGTCCTCGTCGTACTCCCGGTACCCGTTCGCCGACCGCCCCGCCGGCAGCAGCCCCTGCGCCTCGTAGAAGCGCAACGCCCGTGGTGTCGTCCCCGCCCGCCGGGCGAGCTCGCCGATCCGCATGCGTCCGACGGTAGACCTTGACGTGCGCGTCAAGGCAACCTCTCAGCCCGCGACCTTGCCGGGGTATTCCTGGTACTGCACCGCGTTCGCCGCCCGGGTGCTCATGTAGTCGAACACCTTCCCGAACACCGGGCCGGTCAGCATGCGGTACATCCGGTTGCGGCTGCGCAGCTTCTTCTCGTTCTCCGGCACGAGGAACCCGCCCGAGCCGGCACCGTTCTTGTGGCCGATGTGCGCCGGCTTGCGCAGGCGCTGCTCGTACTTCTCGAACGCGGTCACGTGGTCGCCGTTCGCGGCCGCCAGCTCACCGGCGAGGATCTGCGCGCCCATCATCGCCAGGCCCGTGCCGGAGCCGCCCGGGCCCGCGCACCACGCGGCGTCGCCGAGCAGCACCACACGGCCCTTCGACCACTTGTCCATGCTGATCTGGCCGATGGTGTCGAAGTACAGGTCCGGCACGTCGTCGACCGCGCCCAGCAGCCGAGGCAGCTCCCAGCCCGCGCCGGCGAAGACGTCGGCCACGATCTCCTTCTGCCGCTCGAGGTCCGGGCGGCCGTAGCCGCGCGGGTCGCCGCGGAAGAACAGGCCGACGTTCACGGTCTCGGAGTCGCGTCCGCTGTAGACCATCGCGCCGCGGCCCGGCTCGCTGTAGATCAGGCCGCTGTGGTCCAGTCCGAGGTGGTTCCGCGCGGTGAAGCCGGCGACGTGGTAGCCGAGGTCCTTGCGGAAACGCGACTCCGCGCCGAACGCGGCGGTCCGCACTCCCGAATGCACGCCGTCGGCGCCGACCACCAGGTCGAACCGGCGGGGCGCGCCGTGGCGGAAGGTCACCTCGACGCCGTCGGCCGTCTCGGTCAGCGAGGTGACGCGGTCGCCGAAGACGTACTCGGTGTAGTCCACGGTGCGGTCGTAGAGGATGCGGGCGAGGTCGCCGCGCAGGATCTCGAGCTCGCCGCTGGCGAACGAGCTGGGCACGGTCACGATCGGCTTGCCCGCCGAGTTCAGCAGCAGCTGGTCGCCCATCGCGGTCTCGTACTTGCGCAGCTCCTCGGTGAGCCCCATCGCGTCGATCAGTTTCATCTGCTCGCCGCGGAAGTCCACGGCCTGGCCGCCGGGCCGCAGCGCCGGCGCCGCCTCGACGACGGTCACGGAGTAGCCGTGGTGGTGCAGCCAGAAAGCGGCCGACGGCCCTGCCACGCTGGCACCGGAAACGAGCACGGTCTTGGTCATCGCTGGAGTCCCTTCTCGGGGTTCGGCGTTTCGATGACGCAAGACTGCGGCCCGGCGCTGACCACGCCCGCACGGTGCGCTGACGGTGGTGGTGCGCGCTCGTCAGCAGGGGTCGAGGCGACCGTCAGCGCAAGCCGCGAACACCCGAAACCAGCAGGTCGACGCCTCGCTCGAAGTACGAGTCCTCGTCGCCGCACACGGCCAGCGCGTCAGCGGCGGCCGCGACGTTCGGGAAGCGCTCGGGCGGCAAAGCGGCCAGCGCGACCCGCTTGCGCTCCGCTGCTTCGTCGCGCGAAGACGCGGGGTGGACGTCGGTGGCGCCGGGCTCGGCCGTCACGAGGGTGACGCCGGCGCACAGCAGGTAGCCGCCGAGCTCCGCGGCTTCTTCGGCGGTGAAGCCGGCTTCGCGCAGCAGGCCGAGCACGTGGTCGGCCACGGTGAGGCCGGCGTCGGACTCGAGGATGCGCGGCGGGACGAGGCCGGCGACCGCGGGGTGGGGGCGCACGGCGGCCAGCACCGCCACGAGCGCGGCCTGCAGCCGCGCGTCCCAAGGACCGTCGGAGTCCGGCAGCGAGACGTCCGCCAGCAGGCGTTCGGCCAGGCCGGCCACCAGCTCGTGCTTGTCCTTGAAATGCCAGTACAGGGCCATCGGCGTGACGCCGTGGTCCTGCGCGAGGCGGCGGATCGTCAGCGCGTCGAGGCCTTCGCGATCAGCCAGCGCGAGGGCGCCGTCGACGATCGTTTCGCGGCTGAGCTTCTCGCGCGTTTTGGCCACGAATCCGACTTTACCTCGTACAGGGGCCGTCCTCGTCGTCCGCGTTGAGGCGCGAGACCATGCGGTCGAAGACGCGTTCCAGCACCTCGAGCTCGTCGGGTTTGACCTGCTCGAAGAAGTACCGCCGCACGGTCTCCACGTGCTCGGGC
Source organism: Amycolatopsis sp. NPDC005232 (assembly GCF_040607795.1). Taxonomy (NCBI): domain Bacteria; kingdom Bacillati; phylum Actinomycetota; class Actinomycetes; order Pseudonocardiales; family Pseudonocardiaceae; genus Amycolatopsis; species Amycolatopsis sp. NPDC005232. The sequence goes on from NZ_JBEXHL010000049.1 coordinate 53,798, forward strand.
GCGGCCGCCTCGATCGCTTCGCGCCCGGCCGGCGTGAGGCGCACCATGGCGCCGCGCGCGTCGTCCGAGCAGTCTTCGCGCGTGACGAGGCCGCGTTTCTCCATCCGGCTCACGTGGTGCGACAGCCGGCTGCGGTCCCACCTGATCTGCATCCCGAGGTCGCGCATGCGCAGCACGTCGCCGGGCGCCTCGGACAGCGGCACCATCAGCGTGTAGTCCGGGCCCGACAGCCCGGCGTCGCGCACGAGCTGCCGGTCGATGGCACCGTTCAAGGACCGCTGGAGCAGGTGGAACAGCTTCCAGACGTGCAACTCGCGCTCGTCGAGCCAGCGTGCGTCCGTCATGAAGAGAGTCTACCCAATTTGTTGACGTATACTCTATTGTTTGCCCCGCCTCCGGCGGGGCGTGCGAGATCGCCTGGGAGCCGGCGTCTCGATCAGGCGGTCACGACCGTCATCGCGATCTCGACCGACTGGATGCCCTGCCGGTCGTCTTCGGGTTCCCGGGCTGCCACGTTCTGGACTATACGGCCGGTCCGGT